>JANRKG010000056.1:0-12858 GCA_033763635.1 Leptolyngbyaceae cyanobacterium bins.59 | reverse complement strand
GCCCGTCCCATCGTTCCGGAAGCCCCGGTAATCGCGATCGTTTTGCCCTGCAACGACAAACCCTTTCCCAGCATCCGCTTCTACCCACATCCTAAGCAACAGTTAAATACTAGCGGCAATCTCCTTCTGTCCACTTTTCCTGAGTGATCCTTTTACGGCATGCTATAACCGTGTGTCATTTTTTAAGTATCGTTACAGCAGAAGGAGTTATCATGACCGGAACCGTTGACCCCGTTCAAGTAATGAAAGAAAAGGTTGCAAAGGCCGCTGCCGATCGGGTCCAGCCCAATACGATTGTCGGCCTCGGCTCTGGGTCAACGGCAGCGTTGGCGGTCCAGTATATTGGGGAGCGGTTACAGGCTGGGGAGTTGCCCGGAATTAAGGGAGTTCCCACCTCTTTTCAGGCAACCGTGTTGGCCCAAAAGTATGGGATTCCTCTGGTAACGCTGGATGAAATCGATCGCATCGATGTCGCGATCGATGGAGCCGATGAAGTAGATCCCCAGCACAACCTGATCAAGGGTGGTGGCGCGGCCCATACCCGCGAAAAAATTGTCGATTCCCTGGCAAACGAGTTTATTGTTGTGGTAGACAGCACCAAACTAGTGGAGCATCTGGGATCGACCTTCAAGGTGCCTGTGGAAGTAATCCCGATGGCGGTGACTCCGGTTGCACGGGCGATCGAACGCTTGGGAGGCAAACCCGAACTCCGGATGGCGGTAAAAAAAGCGGGTCCAGTTGTGACGGATCAGGGCAATCTCGTGCTGGATGTGAAGTTCGATCGCATTCCTGATCCCGTTGAGATGGAAAAACTGCTGAACAACATCCCTGGCGTGCTGGAAAATGGCATTTTCGTCAACATGACGGATTTAGTTCTGGTCGGAGAGGTCAAGGACGGTCAAGCGTCAGTCCGTGAAATTGTTCTATAACAGTCAAAGGAACTGAGAAAGGGGTTGAGTAGATTGGTAATAGGGAATGGGGAATGGGCAGCAATGCTGATAGATCCCGATGCCCCTTTCCCGATGGCCTATTACCCCCATTACCCCTAAATCTAAAATTCAAACCTGTTGACTATGCGCTATCGACGCTTTGGAAGAACGGAACTGACAATGCCTGTCTTCTCCTGTGGGGGAATGCGGTATCAGCACAAGTGGCAGGATGTACCGGAGTCGGAGATTCCAGAAGACGGTCAGCGGAATTTAGAGGCTACCATTTGGCGGGCGATCGACCTGGGAATTCACCACATCGAGACAGCACGCGGATATGGTACCTCGGAGATGCAGTTGGGGCGTATCTTACCAACTCTGCCACGGGAAAAGTTGATTGTTCAGACCAAAGTGATCCCTGGTCCTGATCCGAATGCGTTTCGTCAGACCTTTGAAAAATCTTTAGCGTACCTGAAGCTGGATTATGTAGACCTGTTGGGATTGCATGGGATCAATACGCCCGAACTTTTGCAGGATTCGGTACGGCCCGGAGGGTGTCTAGAGGTTGCCCGATCGCTCCAGGCCGAGGGAAAGGTTCGGTTCATTGGCTTCTCAACTCACGGCCCAACGGATGTGATTGTGCAGGCGATCGAAACGGATCAGTTTGATTATGTGAATCTTCACTGGTACTACATCAATCAATCAAACTGGCCTGCGATCGAAGCTGCGACCCGTCACGATATGGGTGTGTTTATCATCAGTCCTTCTAATAAGGGCGGCATGCTGTATGAGCCTTCTCAGCGACTTGTCGATCTGTGTGCCCCCCTCAGTCCCCTGGTGTTCAATAACCTGTTCTGCCTCAGCCATCCTCAAGTCCATACCTTAAGCGTAGGGGCGGCCCGTCCTGGTGACTTTGACGAACACTTGAAAACTCTGGATTTGCTGGATCAGGCGCATGAGGTTCTGGCTCCGATCGTCGAACGACTGGAAGACGCACTGATCGATTGTCTGGGAGAAAATTGGGTCCGTACCTGGTATCTTGGCTTGCCTGCGCCCCACGAAACGCCTGGTGGTTTGAATATCCATACCATGCTCTGGCTGTGGAACCTGGCGAAAGCCTATGATTTGGTGGAGTATGGCAAGATGCGGTACAACTTGTTGGGCAATGGGGGGCACTGGTTCCCCGGTGCCAGGGCCGATCGCTTGCAAGATCTGGATTTTCGGAACTGCCTGAAAAACAGCCCCCATGCAGATCAGATTCCTGCCATTTTGCAAGAAACCCATGATCTGTTAGGCAGTCAGCCAGTGAAACGATTATCTCAATCCTAAAGCGCTTCTAGAAAAGTCTCTCTAGAGAGATTGCCAAAAAAGAGCCTACAAGCCGCAATCAATAGTAAAATGAGTCTTCGGTTCAGATGGGAGTAAGTGATGGGATTCATCCGCGAACTGCACCAACAACTTGTTCAAAAAGAGCGATCGGCTGTTGAGATTGCAGAAGAGGCTTTACAGCAGGTCCAAACGCTGGAACCGAAGCTTCACAGTTTTTTGAGTATTACAGCCGATCGGGCGTTGGCACAGGCCCGTGAAGTGGATGCCCAGATTGCCGCAGGGGAAGAAATTAGTCTCCTGGCAGGAATCCCCGTTGGGATTAAGGATAACCTCTGTACCAAGGGGATTCGTACCACTTGCGGGTCTCGTATTCTGGAGAACTTCATTCCTCCCTATGAGTCAGCGGTGACAGAAAAGCTGGCGGCAGCAGGGGCTGTGATGGTCGGAAAGACCAACATGGATGAGTTTGCAATGGGCAGTTCTACGGAGTCATCGGCATACCAGTTGACCGCAAATCCCTGGGACTTAAGCCGGGTGCCGGGGGGGTCTTCCGGTGGTTCGGCGGCAGCGGTGGCAGGTGGGGAATGTGTGGTTGCACTGGGGTCCGATACGGGGGGGTCGATTCGCCAACCTGCTTCGTTTTGTGGTGTTGTGGGCCTGAAACCGACCTATGGTTTGGTTTCCCGATATGGGTTGGTTGCCTATGCGTCCTCTTTGGATCAAATTGGGCCTTTTGGGCGCACCGTCGAAGATACGGCTTTGTTGTTGAAAACGATCGCTGGTTACGATCCCAGAGATTCCACGAGTCTTAATGTGCCGATCCCCGATTACGAGAAATCCCTTCGTCCGGATCTGAAGGCGAAGGGCCGCCGGATTATTGGGGTGATTAAGGAAACCTTTGGGGAAGGGTTGGATTCGGTTGTAGAACAGGCGGTTACAAAGGCGATCGAACTGCTGCAAGAATTGGGAGCCGAAATCCAGGTAATTTCCTGTCCAACTTTCCGGTATGGATTGCCGACCTACTACATCATCGCGCCCTCAGAAGCATCGGCAAACCTGGCGCGTTACGATGGCGTGAAGTATGGGTTCCGGGCCGAAGACCCGGATAATCTCATGCAGATGTACACCCAAACAAGGGCACAGGGATTTGGCCCAGAAGTCAAACGCCGGATTATGATCGGCACCTATGCCCTGTCCGCTGGGTACTACGATGCCTATTACCTGAAGGCTCAGAAAGTCCGGACCCTCATTAAGCAGGACTTTGAACAGGCATTTAATCAGGTGGATGTGCTGGTGTGCCCCACTGCCCCCACGACAGCTTTCAAAGCTGGAGAGAAAACCTCTGATCCCATCAGTATGTACTTGTCTGACCTGATGACGATTCCTGTGAATCTGGCAGGGTTGCCCGGACTGAGTATTCCTTGTGGATTTGATGAGCAGGGTTTGCCGATCGGCTTACAAATCATCGGCAACGTCCTCCAAGAGGAACTCATGTTGCAGGTGGCCTACGCCTACGAACAATCAACCACCTGGCACAAATCCCGTCCCCCGGTGTAATTCTGAACTTTTTTCCAAAAACACGATAGGGGTAGAGTCTCATCTACCCCTATCCCGTCAACAGGGAATTAAACTTTTACCGCAGTACCCGTTTAGGGTAGGACAGAATAGCAGAGGTGAAACCGGGTTAGAACGATCGTTTCGTGACCATTTCCCTTCTGCCCTCTGCCAACTTCCTAATGCCCCAGACCGTTATCTTCGATCCACTTGACGACTTCGGATTGGGACTCTGCATACAGCGTTTTACCACTTTGCGGATCATAGGCTCGCCATAGGACAAATCCCGACTCATCCTGAATTCGGTCAACGGACAATTCAGAGTGAGAGTTAATTGCTTCTTGTACTTTTTGAGTAACCGTCTGAAACCAATTCACGAAATTGCTCCAACCGGAATGATGCCCCCACTCCCGGTCCAGTTGTCGCCGTTCCTCTTCCAATTGAGCGACCAATTGGGTGTTCTGCATTGCTCGTGCAATTAATAAACGACGATCGAGGGAGGCCAGCAAATTCGCTCGATGTTTGGCAAAAAGTTCAGTTTGATCAAGATGTAGTGTTGTCATGGCTTGTACTCCCCAGATCATGGAAAAATATTGTGTAACAGATGTTTGTCAGGAAAAATGGCAGGAGACAGGAGGGCAGAAATTTTTGTCTGTCTTCTGTTCTCCTGTAATTTCCCTATGCTTCAATTTGCCGTTGTTCAGCTTCCAGCAACTTCACAAGTTGCTGATCTCCGTGCTCCCGTGCCACCTGTAGACGACGACTGAGATTTTCGACTACGTTTGCATGGTGAACCTTCGCAACATAACGGCGGGGGAAGGTCGCAGGAACGGCGACCAATCGAGTTGCGGAAGCCTTGATGGCAGAAGAACGAATAATCACCTTGTCCCGCAGTCGAGCAACCTGGTATCTCACCCCACGGTAAGTCAGGTTATCAATGCTAGGAATCGGGGACTCTACGGCAGTCTGAGTCGGATCAACCCGATAGGAAATGCCCCGGTATTTCAACTCATAGGGAATCTGGTTGCCCTGGTCAGGTCTTCGTTGTTCAGGATCAGAGTCGTATGCAATGCCACGATAATAAAGTTTCATAAATCGCTTCTCCAAGAGATAAGAGATATCAGCGGGTTGAGAAGCGCGTTCCTTCGGGATGACTCCCTACTTCCGTCCCACTCTGTATTCCCATTGACATCACTTTAAGGAACCAGTTCAGAGGAGATGAACGTTTTTTCTTCTGTATTCAAATTTACAGTTTTGGAACGAAAAAGCAAATCCTCCATCTGGATGAACCGATTTTTCCCTCAAAATGTGCTGGAAGGAAAGCCGGAAAGCCTTACGGGGAAAGCCCGATCGCAATTATTAAATCTTCTGAAGAAATATTCCTTTGAGTTAATCTTCTTAAGGCCAAAAAAGCGGAGAGGATTAAATCCTCTCCGCTTCCATGATTTATTTTGACCGGAATTAACCTTACAGTCGGCTCATAACCGCACGGGCTGCTTCCAGGGTGCGATCGATGTCTGCATCGGTATGGGCCAGGGACGTGAAGCCCGCTTCAAACTGGGAGGGAGCCAGGTAAATGCCCTGCTCTAGCATCGATCGATGGAATCGACCAAACTTCGCCGTATCTGACTTCTTTGCATCCTCAAAGTTATGCACTGGACCTGCTGTGAAGAAGAAGCCAAACATGCCGCTGATGCTGCCTCCACAAGCTGCATGGCCCGTTTCCTGAGCAATTTGCAGCAACTCTTTAATGAGTCGTTTGGTAATCGTTTCCAGATACTCATAGGTGCCTGGTTTCCGCAGCAGTTCCAGGGTTTTGATGCCAGCGGTCATCGCCAGGGGATTCCCGGAGAGCGTTCCCGCCTGGTACATCGGACCCGCAGGAGCTACCATCGACATGATATCCCGCCGACCTCCGTAAGCT
The DNA here is from genome assembly GCA_033763635.1 of Leptolyngbyaceae cyanobacterium bins.59. GTDB lineage: Bacteria > Cyanobacteriota > Cyanobacteriia > JANRKG01. Next base: position 7,125 of record JANRKG010000056.1, on the reverse strand, counting down.
CCGACCGGAAGCCCACCACCGATGACCTTACCCATCGTTGTCAAGTCGGGAGTAATCCCAAATTTTTCCTGAGCACCTCCGTAGGCAATCCGGAACCCTGTCATCACTTCGTCAAACACAAGTAACGCACCATGCTCCTGGGTCAGTTCCCGCAACCCTGCCAGAAATCCAGCATCCGGTGGAATAAAGCCAGCATTCCCAACCACAGGCTCTAAAATGACCCCTGCAATTTCCCCCGGATTCTCCTCAAATAGGGCTTTCACAGCTTCTAGACTGTTAAAAGGAGCCGTTAAGGTGCTGCTGGCAGTCGTTTTAGGGACACCAGGAGAATCGGGAAGACCCAGCGTTGCCACACCCGATCCGGCCTTCACCAGGAACATATCTGCGTGACCGTGATAGCAGCCTTCAAACTTAATCACTTTTTCCCGCCCTGTAAAGGCTCGCATCAGGCGCAGGACAGACATACAGGCTTCGGTGCCAGAGTTCACGAAGCGAACCATTTCCACGCTGGGAACGGCATCGATCACCATTTCCGCCAGCACATTCTCTAACACACAGGGCGCACCAAAGCTGGTACCCTTTTCGATCGCCTCATGGAGTGCCTGTAAGACCTCCGGATGGGCATGACCGCAGATGGCGGGTCCCCAACTGCCCACGTAGTCAATGTACTGGTTGCCATCGACATCCCAGACATAAGCGCCCTTCACCCGATCGAACACAATCGGGTTGCCCCCTACCGATCGAAAGGCCCGTACTGGGGAACTGACTCCCCCCGGCATGAGTTTTTGGGCAGCGGCAAAGATTTCTTCTGATTTTGTTGTTCCAATCGGGGTTGTAACCAAAGTCCTCTCCTTGTTCCGGTTCTACGCACAGAATCTTAATGATGGGTATTCCTCTTTATGCATTTTCGATGTTGTTTGAGAGGATTTTCAAACTCGTTCACAACCATTAATAATTCGCAATGTTTTCTAAGGATTAAACAAAGCGGAGGTGATCATTCTTACGGTTCAACTTAACTTCTTCCTTAAGAAGGACGGGGGATCAGAGCTTGTCATCTAACGTGTAAAGTAAAGCTCCATCAGGAGGCAGCTATGACGTACAAGACGAATCGAGACTTGCCTGCAAACGTCCGCGATCGGCTATCTGACGAAGCTCAAAACTTTTATCGACTTGCCTTTAATTCGGCGGTTCAGTGGTCTGGAAATGAGACCAGGGCACACCATTCGGCCTGGAGTGCGGTTCGCAGCCAGGTTTTCAGCTTGAACAGTAGTATCCACTAAACGGTTGTTCTACAAGAATGGTTAAATGGGTTAGAGCCTCTCTATCTCTCTCACCCGATGACTGTCTTGAATTCCTCCTCCCTTAATCAGTCTGTTCCCGTTGACCAGATTCGCTATGACGATCGCGGATTGGTTCCTGCGATCGTTCAGGATTACCTGGATGGCACCGTTTTGATGATGGCCTGGATGAACCGGGAATCTTTACAAAAAACCCTGGAGACAGGGCATACCTGGTTCTGGAGTCGATCGCGTCAGGACCTCTGGCCCAAGGGAGCTACGTCCGGGCATATCCAACAAGTCCGAACCATTCGCTATGACTGTGATAGCGATACGCTTCTAGTGACGGTGGAGCAAATTGGGGATATCGCTTGTCATACGGGAGAACGCAGTTGTTTTCATCAAGTGGAAGGGCAGATTCTTCCGCCACCCGCAGATACTTTGTCCCAGGTATATGCCGTCGTGCGCGATCGGCAGCTTCATCCCGTCGAAACTTCCTATACCTGCAAGCTCTTTCAGGGTGGAGATAACAAAATTCTCAAGAAAATTGGGGAAGAGGCCGCTGAAGTGGTGATGGCTTGCAAGGATGATGATCCGGAGGCGATCGCCGGGGAAGTGGCGGACCTGTTCTATCACACTCTGGTTGCTTTGGCCCATCACAATGTGGATATTAAGGCGGTTTACCGCAAGTTGCAGGAACGGCGGGGGTAGGGATGAGAGACCCAATCTGGCAAGACCTAGCGATCGTCCGTCACACCCAATTTCTTTTGCACAGTTACCACCATTGGACCGGACAATGGCTGTTGACAGAGGGAACCCCCACCGCTCAAGCCCAACAACTTTTTGAGGCTCCTTTTGTCATGGTGTCTCATGGGACAGAAGCCGATCCCATCTTCAACTACGGGAATCAAACCGCTCTGGACCTGTGGGAAATGACCTGGGATCGCTTTACTTCTCTCCCATCCCGCCACAGTGTAGCTCCCGATGAACGGGCCGATCGGGAAAAGTTACTCGCTGAAGCGCGATCCCAGGGTTACGTAACGAGCTATACGGGGGTTCGCATTTCTACGACAGGTCGTCGTTTCTACATCAAAGATGTGATCCTCTACGACGTGTTAGACGAGCACCAAGAACGCATCGGACAGGCTGCAACCTTTCCAACCTGGGAGTTTCTCTAACCATCCTGCGAGATGTCAGTTATGAACGCTCGGAAAACCTCAAACTCTTTTCCATCCGATAATTCACAAACACGATCCCCCGTCTCTCAACTCTCTGTTCTGCGAGCACCAAGAATCCCATTCGCTCAAAAAAGGGTTTCGCGGTAATGCTCGCTTCTACAAACAATTGGCTGATCTGCAATTCTCTGGCCTTTGATTCGATCGCCTCATAAATGAGACGACCAATCCCACATCGCTGATAGTTCTTATGGCAGTAAAAGCAATCAATATGCCCATTTGCTTCGAGTTCTCCAAACCCAGCGATCGTATTTTGATCTTCTGCAACATAAGTGAAACGACTGGAACAGACCTCTGACCACTTCCGGAAGTAGAGATCATCGGGTGCCCAGGCTTTCACTTGCTCGACAGAGTAATCCTGCACATTGACTTCGCGCACCGTGCCATGAAATAAGTGAGCCACTTGCTCCGTATCCTGTGGCCTAAACAAGCGGATTTGAATCACATAGAACTCCTCAGTACCATCAAAGACTTATCTGAAACAATTCTCTAGACAATAAGATATAGTATAAATGTACCTAATAAAATTTGGCGATTGGAAACAATTCAGGAGTTTTGCGCTTCTGTACAGGTATCACGACCTCAAATTCCCCCAACTACAACAAGGAGGTTCGGTTATCCACGCGCCGCAAAGCCATCTGTTGAAGCAAAACAGTTCATCATAGTAGAGAAGGTTGTAAGAAGGTTGTAACCCTAAAAAGTTAGTGAGCAGGCTATCTTAAGTCCTCCGATCGATCCTGGAGGATCATCCAATAGGATGAATCTCCCATTTAAGATGAAGCCTAAACTTGTATTACAAGATTCAAGAACAAACTCGTACTGACTTCATTTTTTAGACTTTTTTAAGTCTTTTCGTCAGAGTTTTAATCTAGAATTCTAAGCTCTGAGGCTGCTTCTGGTTTCCCTTAACGAAGGCTTATCCTTCAAGTTTTGGCAAATCCTGGCAAATTCTAGTTGTATCTCTTAATTTCAGTTTCTAAGTTTTTTCTTGTGAGTTTTTAAGTTGTTTTTGGAGTGTAATCAACGCTATTGGGCTAATTCACTTGGTGGTTTAGCGATTAACTTAGCCTTTTTTCCTATTCAAAAATCAATTGCCAGTGAATTAGCCAGTAGATTCATTGAGTAACCTATTTCATTTAGTAACTAGTTGAACTAAATTTAGAGACGGCAGTTTAGCTTGTAAGGCTAATCTACAACTAATCGTTTTTTACAGATTGTTTCAATTATTACTCTCTGCAATTACTATCAATTCCTACTCACTACTGCTATTCACTACTGCTATTCACTACTTAATTTAATTCTAATTCGCTTCTCAAACACTGTTGCTCTATTGGTTTCTTCCTGTGTCTATTGGTTTTTTGTTGTTACGCTTAAAAAGCTTACTCCGAAAGTCATTCGACAGCTTTTGACGGATATTTAGATTGTTTAGTCTGCCTTTGTCATGTTGTTGTCATCTTTAGCTTGTTATCTCTTATTAGGAGCGAAATATTAGGAGCGAAAGATTAGGAGCGAAAGATTGAAAGGTTAAGCAGCACAAAATCCAGAAGTACAAATAGAGGTATAAGAGCTATAACAAAGCGTTATAAAGCTTTTAAGTAAAAAGCTTTATACTCGCCTTTTTTGTAAAAGACAGTATAGAAGGTGTTATGGAGAGCTACAAAGGATTCATAAGGCATCATCTTCTTTCACTATCCAATTTAACTACCCAATTAACTACCAACCAAACTCAAATAAAACCTCATTAAAAGGTTGAAAATTTTAAGTTTTTCAAGTTGTAGATTTCTGTTGCAATTGAGTAGTCGCCTTTCTCCTCCCAATCCTAGCTTATCAAGCTACTCTCTGTATTTTTGATCCCTCTTAAGAGAGGTTGATCGTTTCCAAATTTTTTAGATTTCCCTGTCGCGTTCACACATACATCATGGTCACTGCTAACACAAAAACAAAAGCTGCCAGTCCTATGTACACTGCCGATATGGTGCGGACCTATCTGCATGAAATCGGACGGGTTCCCTTGCTAACCCATGAGCAAGAAATTGTTTATGGGAAGCAGGTGCAGCAGATGATGAGTCTGCTGGAACAGAAAGAGGCGCTAGAGAAGAAGTTACAGCGTGAAGCGAGTCAGCAGGAATGGGCGGACCATGTGGGTCTGAGTGCCTCTGAGTTGGCTCAAACACTGCACCAGGGTCGGCGAGCAAAGCAAAAGATGATTGAGGCTAATCTACGACTGGTCGTGGCGATCGCTAAGAAGTACCAGAAGCGTAATCTAGAATTCCTCGATCTGATTCAAGAAGGCACGCTGGGCCTGGAGCGCGGGGTTGAGAAATTTGATCCCATGCGCGGTTACAAGTTCTCTACATATGCCTACTGGTGGATTCGTCAAGCCATCACACGGGCGATCGCTCAACAAGCCAGGGCGATTCGTCTACCGATTCACATTACAGAGAAGCTCAACAAGATTAAAAAGACGCAGCGGGAACTGGCTCAGAAATTGGGCCGGAGCGCTACCCCTGCGGAAATTGGCGCCGTGCTGGAACTGGAGCCTGCTCAAATCCGGGAGTACCTGACGATGGCACGTCAACCCATCTCTCTAGATCTGAAAGTGGGTGACAATCAGGATACGGAATTGCAGGAGCTACTGGAGGATAATGGTCCTTCTCCAGAACATCACATGACTCAAGACCTCCTACGGCAAGATCTTCAGGGCTTGCTGGCAGAATTGACTCCCCAGCAACGGGAAGTGCTGATCCTGCGCTACGGTCTAGAGGATGGACACGAGCTTTCTCTGGCTAAAGTAGGTGAGCGAATGAACATTAGCCGGGAACGAGTCCGGCAACTGGAGAATCAAGCGCTGAACCATCTCCGTCGTCGTCGGGACACCGTGCGTGAGTACCTGGCTAGCTAGGGCAACTGCACTGCTTCTTAGTTGAAAACCTGTACCTGTGAGTTTCGGCTTCGCTCAACTCACAGGTTTCTCTGTTACTCATTAAGCAGTTCTGGGGCAAGATATGATTTTACATCACACTTCTTTTTGGACTAGGAATAATCTATCCCTGGCCCCTTCTATTGGCTTGTAGTCTCTGAAGTTATTCAATAGACGATTGAAAGAAATCTATCTTTCGATCGTCTATTTCCGTATTTAGACAAATGTGATGGTTTATTAACAACTCCGTGTATTGACCCTAAAGGAGGATGCTTGGCCCTGTATAGAGATGAGAGGATTTTATCCATGAGCAATGACACTTAATCAACTTTGGCTGACTGCTTCCTAAAATTAAAGATTTATAAAGTTTATTGAACGAATCTGGAAATTTCTGAAGGCAGCACTGAAGTTAACCCAAGCATCCTTCGCCATCACACTTCATATCCCTCAGGAGGAACAAGCGGTGCTTAATTTATCCCATAAGTTCATCTCCTCACCGTTCCTTCTCTCCTTACAAGGTCAACACTTACAAGACCAGCAACGGATTCAGCGATCGGTTCGGCAAGTGATGACAGTTGCGGCTCTCTTTACGGGGCTAATCACTAGCGGATTTGCGACGACCGCCCATACGGCTGAAACATTGACCCCTACCAATGCGACTGCTGCTATACAGAAGCAAAGCTTCCCAACGGATGGAATTTATCTATTCGGTCAGTCTAGCAAACCGGATCAGATTGGCAAGGCTTACGCGGTGCTAGAAGTCCGTCAGGGAACAGTCATGGGTGCCCTTTACATGCCTTATTCCTCCTTTGATTGTGTGCAGGGTAAGGTGCAAGGGAACAAATTAGCTCTGAATGTGACAGATAGCTACGATCGCACGACTCGCCCTTACGCAGTTGCGTTGGAAAGCAATGCATCGATTGCAACGGTGGGAAATCGAGCAACGGTTCCGGGTCTACGGCTTCAGGGATTCCATCCTCTACCTGTTGTGAGTGAGAATGATCAACGAATGTTGAACACTTGCAAAGCAGATTTTCTAAAAGGAACTAAATAACAGGAACCGAGTAATTTTGACGATGAAAGGGTGGCTCAATCGTAGCATTCGGATCGGGTTTGGAACCGTTGGAATTCTAATATTGGCATTGTTGCTGGCCTACGGTTCCCTCCTCGTGCGCCGCCCGCCCCGGACCCTGGAAGAACGAGTTTTGTTTCAGGGAGTCACCTATCGTCGAGAACCCCGCTCTGTCCCTCGCCCTGTGATGATTCATGTAGTCACCCTTGACTTGAATCAATCTGGGATCGATTTTCGGACCACACCAGGAGAACCCACTCCCCAGGAGCGGCCTTTTCGGGCACAGACGACCACTGAGTTTCTACAGCGCTTTCGGCTAAAGCTGGCAATCAATGCCAGCTTTTTTTTCCCCTTCCACGAACGCCATCCTTTAGACTTTTATCCACGCTCCGGAGAGCGGGTAGAAGTCCTGGGGCAGGTGATTGCCAATGGGGTTGAGTATTCCAAACCTCGCGGGGGATGGGCCGTCCTGTGTATTCTGAAGAACCGTCAGGTGCAAATTCCAAATCGTCTGGAGTGCCCACCGGAAACGGTACAGGGGGTCGCAGGGAGTCTTGTATTAATCAACCAGGGAAAGCCCCAACCCATCAATCCGGCAATTCTCAGGCAGGATAAACCCAA
>JANRKG010000055.1:0-10704 GCA_033763635.1 Leptolyngbyaceae cyanobacterium bins.59 | reverse complement strand
CACCCCACCCCTCCCGGCATCCAACTCAGCCAACAAGACTACCGCAACCGCCAAATTCTTCTCAACAAAGTCCGAAATTACTGGATTAAAGGCGTGTTAGAAACCTCGCTTCAGGGAAGAGTCGCGATCGAACTGAGTTTGTATCAGCGATCCGATGCACTAGAGCGGCCCTGGAATGCCCTTTGGGAAACCCCTGATCAGGCCCGCCAACCCTTACCGCCAGGGACTCGGCTCATTGACAAGTTTGATGGATTAGGCGCAGGTCGCACGTTGCTGATCCTGGGGGAACCCGGTGGAGGTAAAACCACAACCCTGCTGGAGTTGGCGAGGGACTTGCTGAATAGGGCGGAACAAAATCTCAGTGAGGCACTTCCGATCGTCTTCAACCTGTCTTCCTGGGGTGGCCCAGAGGGATTGGCGAAAACGGGGACGATCGCGGATTGGTTGGTCGAGGAACTCCATACCAAATATCAGGTGTCTCCCGAAATTGCGAAAGTATGGGTGCAGGGTGAACAGCTTTTGTTATTGCTGGATGGGCTGGATGAAGTTCACAGCAGTTGCCGAAATGCCTGTGTACAGGCGTTAAACGAGTTCAGTCAGACTCACGGACATACAGAAATGGTCGTCTGTAGCCGCCTTCAAGACTACGAAGCCCTTTCCCATCGCCTCCGATTTCAGGCAGCCATTTGTTTACAATTCCTCAGTCTTGACCAGATTCAACATTACTTATTGAATGCAGGACCAGAGCTAGAAACCATACGCACCCTTCTGCAAACCGATCCCACCTTGCAAGAACTGGCCCGATCGCCCCTGATGCTCAATATGATGACCCTGGCCTGTCGAGGGTTGGAGGTTTCCCATTTCCCAGAGACCACCCTGGAAGAACGCCGCCGCCAGTTGTTTGATGCCTACATCGATCGCATGTTCCAGCGTCGGCCCCTTGGCCCCTATCGCTGCAAGCAGTATCTAGGGTGGCTCCGTTGGCTCGCTCAAAATCTCCAGCGCACCGCAGAAACAGTTTTTTTGATTGAACGGATGCAACCGGATTGGTTGCCGACTCGATTTCACCGTTGGCTTTATGCGATCGGTATTGGGGTCTTTGCAGGTCTGAGCTGTGGGCTGGCCTCCGATATTGTTGGCTACCTGATTCTGGGATGGGAAGCAGGTTTAATCTATGGTTTGGTCTTTGGAATCGGTGGGGGCATCCTGGTAGCCCTGGTCTTTGGGATTCTCAACCATCAAATCTACCCGGTAGAAACATTGAAATGGTCCTGGGACAAAGCCCGTGAAAGCCTGATTCCTGGAATTGCGGCAGGACTGGTCAGCGGTCCCCTCATTATGGTGAGTATGTGGTTGGCTTACGGCCTATTGTTTGATTTAGGAGAACGGTTCATTTACAGCATGATTTACGGTCTGCTGTCGGGGGTGGGGGTCGGGATTATCTTCGTACTGCTGTGAGGTTTGCGGGGGCCGAGCATCACCATGAGCCACACACCGAATCAGGGTATCTGGCAATCGGCTCGAAATGCCGCCGCCTTTGCCCTGATTGGAGTGGTTGGCCTATCGGTGGTCGCAGCGATGGTCAACGTTTCCCTGGTTATTGGGGTCGCCAGTGGTCTAATCTTTGGGGTGTTTGGGGCGGGGGAAGCCTGTGTTCAACACTTGGTTCTTCGAGTCATTCTTTATAGGGCAGGAAAGATACCCTGGAATTATGCTCGGTTTCTGGATGATGCGGTCGATCGCATTCTGATGCAGCGAGTTGGGGGGGGTTACATCTTCATTCACCGTCTGTTACTGGAACATCTCGCAGCCCTCCCCTTAACCCGCCCTTCTGGTCAGTTTCCTAAGATTGCTGATTAGGCAACCTGGCGGATGAAGTTGGCGAATTTGAACTGCACATTCACTCACCACCGCGCTATCCTGAGAAAGGATTTTTGTTAAGAAACGTTGATAGCCATTACTCCAATGGGAGGACTCATGGGTTGGGATCAAAAACTCCATAAAGGGGTGGGACGTAGCCTGATGGTCGTTGGGTTAGGCTCAGGGGTTGCTTTTCTCTTAGTAGCGATGGCGCACCGTTCTCTGCAATCTTCAAGCGGAGCAGCCAAGTCCGCTCCTGCCGCGATCACCCCCGCTCCTGCCGCGATCGCCCCCGCTCCTACCGTTGCTTCCCCCGCTCCCTCCCCTGAAAGTTTGGACCTTTCGGTTCATGCCGGATTCTTCATGCCACCTGAACGCTCCCAGGCTGCACCACCCCAGAAGTCTGCGGCTCCCGCTGCTACCCCTCGTCCTCAAGCCCCTGCCCGCCATGCAACTCCACCTCCTGCGACGGCTCCTGTACTCACCGTTGATTCAGCGATCGAAATGCAAGTAGCAATCCGGGAAGACGCTCCTTCTCTAACCCTGGGCACCTCCAAAGCGGGAAAGGTCTTGAGCATGGAGGGAAAAGTGCTTCAGACATTAGCTCCCCAACAGGCTTATCGGGCGGAAGCAGACGGCAAAAATTTAGTACTGAACAATCAATCGCTGCCAACCGCAGTCTGGATTCAACCAGACCGGGATGGGTTTATCTATGTGGACGATCGCTTTTACCGGGGTCGCGTGCTTCTGCTGACCAATGGCAATCAGTTATTAGCAGTGAACCACGTCTTGTTACGGGACTACCTCTATAGCGTGGTCGGGAGCGAAGTTCCAGCGAGTTGGCCGATGGAAACGTTGAAAGCCCAAGCGATTGCAGCCCGTTCCTATGCCCTCACCTACTATTTTCGCCCTGCCACCTCTCTGTACCATCTCGGAGACACGGAATCCTATCAGGTCTATGGAGGCGTTGAAAAGGAAACCGATACAACCCGATCAGCGGTTAATGCGACGGGTGGAGAATTTATTAGCTACAAAGGGGGGATTGTGGAGTCCCTCTATGCAGCATCTGATGAAATTGTGGCGACTGCTCATGGAGGCCGGGGGATGAGCCAGACGGGGGCAAAAAATTTGGCTGAAAAGGGGTTGAACTATCTTCAGATCTTGAATTCCTACTATCCCGGCACCTCCGTAGCCCGTATTGTGATGGACCATCACTAAGGAGATTTGGGAAAAACAGTCTACCCGCTGGTTTTGGCTTCGCTCAACCCGCACCCGCACCCTGAGCGGAGTCGAAGGGCAACCCACAGGTAAACCCTTTCTGGAGATTTCCTAAAGACTCGTCAAAACACTGAGCATTCCTGAGTTTTTCACCTTTCTCACGCTAAACTGCGATCGTAGGATTTTGCAAAACCGTTTCAGCCCCATTTGAGCGTGCCCACGAAAGCGTAACATTGCCAGCATTAGGCTAGCACTTGCATCAGGCTAGCACTTGCATCAGGGTATGTCTACCTACGATCAGATCTACATCATTGTCTGTCATATCCCGAAAGGGCAGGTCGCAACCTATGGACAGGTTGCTGAATTAGCGCAGTTGCCAGGGCAAGCCCGTCTGGTAGGATACGCCCTTTATCGAGTGGATATGCAAACATCAGATATCCCCTGGCATCGGGTGATTAATGCGAAAGGAGAAGTTTCCCACTCTCCTCTACGACACGGGACTGATTACTGGCAGCGATCGTTGCTAGAGTCTGAAGGGATTGTATTTGACGCGAAAGGGCGAGTGAACCTTCGAGATTATCAATGGCGGCCTGAGTGGACTGAGGACGAGGGCGGAAGTTTTCATCCCAATTTTGGGTAGAAGTTCTGTCACAGTGCTGGGGTTTCAAACCATCATTTTCCAGTAGAGTCACTGATTAGAGTTATTGATTGGGTAGGTTTACATCTCAGGTAAGGCGATGTCGCAAATTTCATTTTCAGCCGCATGGGTTCATCAATTTACCGATCCGTATGCTGTAATGGGTGTCTCGGTTACAGCGGACGATCGGAGGCTGTTGAAGCGCTATCGGACGATCGCAAAGCTCCTCCACCCCGATAGCTACCCGTCCAATGACCAGATTGGAAAGGAAACATCCTCTCAATTGTTCGCCCGGTTGGTTAGCCCCGCCTATCAAAACCTGAAACAGGAAAAGAGCCGTGCCGAAACACTAGCGCTGTTGCGTTTTCAGGTTCGACGGTTGCACCGCCAGGGCCAACTCACGATGCAATTTGAGACAGCGAAGCGTTTGATGAAGTTACCCCTCAAAGAGGCAGAAATGCTGTACGAGGAAGTGGTCGAGCGACTGGCAGAAACCCAGTACACAGAGTTAGAAAACTTTGCTCCGTTTACCCAGGAATTGAGTGAACTCAACCGAGCCTTCTTCTTTGTGAAGATGGGGGATACAGTCATTCGAGAAAAACGAACGGGTCTCGTTGCCAGCGTAGATGCCAAGCTTCCCAAGTTTTCGGAAAAATCTTCTCAAGAAGCACCGCCCCAAGATTCTGAAGAGCCAAAGGAAGATTATGCCCGTCGCCACTATGATCGGGCGCAGGAGCACATGACCCACCAGGAAGTTTCTCAGGCAGTTCAGGAACTCAGGGATGCGATTAAGATTGATGCTCAAAAGAGCGAGTACCATGCCCTATTGGGGTTAGCCTATCTGAAGCAAAATTTAACGGGTATGGCAACGGTTTATTTTCGTCAAGCGCTCAAACTAAACCCCCATGACACCCTGGCTCGTGAGTATGCAGCCAAGCTCAATCTCAAACTGGATCAAACCAATCAAGCCAGCCAGCCTCAATCCGTTTCAGCCAAGGGGGGATTTTTTAGAATTTTTGGTGGTAAGAAGTAATCCGAATGGTGATTCCACTGGTTTTAGAAATTTCTGGAAAAGAGTTTACTAATGGGTTGCCCTTCGACTCCGCTCAGTGCACGGATGCTGGTTGAGCGAAGCCGAAACCAGCGGGGAATTTGTTTTCTAGAAATTTCCTGAATCCTGGAAGATTGACGGTTAACCGTAATCGCCAGACCTGCCTTCCTATCCAATAATGAAGAGAGTAATCGTACGAATCGAATTCAGAAAGAGTAATGAGTTTCTTTGACTCTGAGATCGTTCAACAGGAAGCCAAGCAGCTATTTACCGACTACCAATCCCTGGTGCAATTGGGGGGGAGCTACGGTAAGTTTGACCGAGAAGGCAAGAAGATGTTCATTGAGCAAATGGAAACCTTAATGGACCGCTACAAGGTGTTTATGAAACGATTTGAGCTGTCTGAAGACTTTATGGCTCAGATGACGGTTCAGCAGTTAAAAACCCAACTCGGACAGTTTGGCATTACTCCCCAGCAAATGTTTGACCAGATGAATTTGACGCTAGAGCGCATGAAATCTGAACTAGAAAAGCAGACTTAGGGACGATCGAACTCGGAAGCGGGTTTGAAGCGCTGAACCGGGACATCCTGCAAGGCTTCAATCATAAAGTCTCGCCAGATGGGAGCCACAAAGGTTCCTCCCGTCGCACCGTAGCCAAGGGGGCTATAGTTATCATTTCCAACCCACACTGCCACTGATAGCTGGGGCACATATCCGACAAACCAGATATCCCGTTCAGAGGAGGTAGTTCCCGTCTTCCCGGCGGCAGGACGACCCATTTGAGCAGAGGTTGCCGTTCCCCGGTTAATGACCCCCTGCATCACATCATTGAGAGAAGCAGAGGCCCAGGGGTCCAGTACCAACTGAGGTTTTGGAGTGTTATCAAGTAACAAATTCCCTTTGCTATCGGTTACTTGTGCGATGAAGGTGGTGTCCGATTGCCAGCCATTATTGGCAAAGGTTGCGTAGGCTGCTGCCATTTCCAGGGGGGTCAGATCGACAGACCCTAGAGGGAGGGAAATCACAGGTTCGATCGGACTCTTAATGCCCAAAGTCCGGCATACCTCAATGACTTTATTCAGCCCCACTTCCTGCCCAATTCGAATTGCCGGAACGTTCCGAGAGACTTCCAGGGCACGGCGAATTGTAATGACTCCTGAAAATGTACCATCGTAATTTCGGGGAGCGTACATTTCATACCCATCTGGATAACTGACGGGTGTATCAGCCACGGGTGAATCTGGGCCATATCGCCCAGTTGCAAATGCAGTGTAATAGACAAAGGGTTTGAAGGCTGATCCCGGTTGTCGCAAAGCTTGAATCGCGCGGTTATACTGACTCTTTTGATAGTTCACCCCACCAACCATTGCCTTCACAAAATGGGTTCGGGGATCGACTGCCACCAGAGACATTTGATCTCCATAAACTCCTTGATTCAGCAGTAATGCATGACCTCTTTGCACCGTAGCTTCCGCAATTCGTTGCATTTTCATGTCGATCGTTGTCTGAACCCGCATCCCCCCTTTCAGGACGGCATCCCGACCAAACCGCTTGGTTAGCTCTTGAATTGCGGCTTCTGTGATGTAAGGTGACTTACTGGTTCGGAACGACGTAATCTTGCCCAACTTAATAGGCTGCTTGCGAGCTGCTGTCTCTTCTTGGGGAGTAATCCATTTCAAGTCCCGCATTCGCCCCAATACAATCAACTGTCGCTGTTTCGCTAACTTGTAATCAATAAAGGGACTGTAGCCTTCGGGAGCCTGAATCAATCCCGCCATCATTGCCGCTTCAGCAAGATTTAGCTTCTCAGAAGATTTGCCAAAGTAGCTCTGAGATGCGGTTTCGACCCCGTAGGTATTGTGACCCCAGTAAACCTGATTCAGGTAAAGTTCAAAGATCTGGTCTTTGGTGAGAATTTGTTCCAGACGCATCGCCAGCACTGCTTCTGCCACCTTCCGACTAAACTCTCGCCTGGGAGACAGAAACAGGTTTTTCACTAACTGCATCGTCACGGTGGACCCCCCTTCCACAGTCTTCCCCCGATCGAGGTTCACCAGGAGGGCACGGGCCACGCCTGCGGGGTTAATTCCATGATGCTGATAGAAGTGGCTGTCTTCGATCGCCAGTACGGCCCGCTTTAAGTGAGGAGAAATGCGGTTCAGGGGGACAACTTCGCGATTCGCTTCCCCATGTACGCTAGCGAGGGGTCTACCCTTGATATCGTAGATATAGGTCGTTTCAGTCGGCGCATAACTTCGCAAAATCCGGACATCGGGCAAATTACGGAAGCTAATTGCCAACCCAACCAATCCTCCTGCCAGCACCGAACTGGTCAGCATGGTAATACCCAGAATCGTACCACTCGTGACTCGGCTCACTGCTCCTAAAAATTGCAGAACAGGGGGCACAGAATTTACAGCGGGTTGTTTCTGCTGTCGGATAGTGCTGGTTGACACGGTGACTTTGCTTCCTTAACAAAAAATACTAACGGATGGGGCTATCAGTAAAATCTAATCTCAGTTTGCAAAAGATACTCGAATCTGGAGCATTTTGGCTCTAATTTAAAGATTCCCCTATACGTTAAGGCAATTCAAACCAAAAGTAACTCGATCCTGAAGTAACCTGATTCTACTCCCATGCATTCCCAATCCCCTTTTTCATGGCTCCGCCGTGGCGTTAGCGACATTTTTCCCGATCAGTCCCAGTCAGACAGCCCCAACGAAAATTTGGAAAAACGTCTGTTGACCGCCGATCGCCCCCTCCGTATTAAATTGGGAATTGACCCCACAGGTGCAGAAATCCACTTGGGCCATAGTATTCAATTCCGCAAGCTACGAGCTTTTCAGGATGCAGGGCATCGAGCCGTCCTCATTATTGGGGATTTTACCGCCCAAATTGGAGATCCCACGGGGCGATCGGAGGTTCGCCGCCAGCTAACCCCCGCTCAGGTCGCAGAGAACGCCAAAAGCTATCTCGATCAGGTTCGCCCCATTCTAGACTTTTCTCCAGAAAAGTTGGAAATTCGCTACAACTCGGAGTGGCTCTCAAAATTAGACCTTGCCAAAATCCTGGAACTCGTTGCGACCATGACGGTTGGGCAGATGCTGGCGAAGGAAGGCTTTGCGGAACGCTACGAGCAGGGAAATCCAGTCTATCTGCATGAGTTCCTCTACCCCTTGATGCAGGGGTACGATTCCGTTGCCGTTCAATCTGATGTGGAACTTGGGGGAACGGACCAGAAATTTAACATTGCGGTTGGGCGAGATTTACAACGCCATTTTGGTCAGTCTCCTCAGTTTGGGATGCTTCTACCCTTGCTGATTGGTACCGATGGCACCCAAAAAATGTCCAAATCCTTTGGAAACTATGTAGGGTTACAGGAAGATCCCCTGAGCATGTATTCCAAACTGGAAAAAGTGCCCGATACGCTCATTCACCAATACTATGAACTCCTGACCGATCGCCCCCTGGACCAACTGCCAGAGAACCCTCGCGATCGGCAAAAGCTGTTGGCCCTGGATGTTGTCACCCAGTATCACGGAGATGGGAAGGCGCAGCAGGCCCAACAAGCTGCCCTATCTTTGATCCAGGGGGGCAGTACCCAAACGGAAGCCGTCCCCGAATTCTCTTTGGCAGGCGTGCAGTTTCCGGCTAAGATTTTTTACCTGGTCAGTGCTAGCAAACTCTGTAGCAGCAGTTCCGATGCCCGCCGTCAGATTCAGGGAGGAGCGGTGCGCTTAGAGGGCGATCGGGTCGAAGATGCTGATCAAACCTTCGCATCCCCAGAGGAACTCTACGGTCGTGTCCTTCAGCTTGGTAAAAAGAAATTTGTCCGGTTTGTGCCCTAAACCCCATTCCGTCAAGACACAAAATTTCCCGTCTCCCCCTACGCTACAATATCCCCGTTCCCTATCCTCATCCCCATGTCCCCTGCCGATCGCATCATTGTTCCTCTGGATGTCCCCAGCGAAGCGGAGGCGATCGCCCTCCTGACCCAACTTCCTCAAGTTACTTTTTGGAAAGTGGGTTTGGAATTATTTGTCCGGAGTGGACCGGGGATTTTGGCAGCTTTGAAGGAACGGCAAAAGCGAATTTTTCTGGATCTCAAATTTCACGACATTCCCAATACGATGGCAGGAGCCTGTCGATCGGCTGCTCATTACGGGGTTGATCTGCTGACGGTCCATGCTGCCGCAGGTAAGGAAGCTCTGAGGTTGGCTCAACTAGCGGCTTTAGAAGGAGCAACCCAGGCAGGTTTAACACCCCCTCGCTTGATTGGGATTACCTTGCTGACCAGCCTCTCAGCCCGATCACTTGCTTTGGAGTTGAAAGTTCCAGTTGAGCTTCCAGAGTATGTCCTGCAAATGGCTTTGCTGGCCCAGGAAGGTGGTCTATCCGGCGCAGTCTGTTCTCCCCAGGAGGTCGAGCAGTTGCGCCAGATTTGCGGTCCTGAATTCCTGCTCGTCTGTCCAGGAGTACGACCAGCTTGGGCGGCAGGAGGGGATCAAGCCCGATCGCTCACCCCTGCTGCGGCACTCCAGGCAGGGGCGGACTATCTCGTCATTGGTCGGCCCATTACTCAGGCAGAGTCTCCATCCAAGGCATTCGACCGGATCTGTGAAGAATTAACGGCTGTGTTCAAATAGAGGAGGATTGATGGGCGATCGGGCCATGCAGCAGAGCAGTAATCGATTCCTCTCCCTGTGGATTCAAGTTGTGGTTGGAACACTCGTAACGCTTCAAAGCATGGCTATGAGCGCGGCGCTTCCATCCTCACTAGCGCAACCTGAACGCGCCCCCAAACCCGTCGCCCCGGAAACGCTGGCCTGTCCCACGGATCTACCGACCCTAACCTCCCTGTTAATTCGGGATCTCCCTTCCTATGCCAATCGGGTCAGCCAGCGGGCGAGACGGCGAGTTAAGTCACCCATTCCAGCAGTCCATGTGTTGCTGGCGGGTCGCCCTGAACTCGTTCCCCTGTCCCTCTCCACCTATAGTGAGGGGTTAAAGAACACGCCTGAACCCCTTCAACAGATATTTCTAACCACCCTGGAACGTCAGTACACCGATCGCCGTGTCACGGATCTGCAAAGCTACCACTGGCTTTTTCTGACAGAAACGCCTAGCGGTTGGCGATTGGCGATGATGTTCTCCCGGTTAGGCCATACGACACCGAACGCCCCCCTGTCCCCTCCTCGCGATACCAGTGATGGGGTCATTGCCCAGGCAGTTGAAGAATGGCTGCGAGACTGCCGATCTGGGGTGATTCGCTCCTGATCCATTCCTCCCTCTGGTCGATCGAGTTGCATGCAATTTTTCCCTGATTAATCTGCAAAACAGAGTTAGATCGGGTATAGTACAGATGCTCGTCTATTTCTGATCCTATGGCTTCTGCACCTAGCTCTGCCGCGACAAATAATCATTCATCCCAACCCCCCACTGCTAAAACTGGGGCCGTTCCTGAAACAAACACCAAACCTTCTGATACGGGAGTAGATAGCTCTCCAAAACCAGTTTCCCCTCCTGAAACCGATGAAGATGCCATTACCCAGGCTGTTCAAGTTCTCAGTAATCTGGCAACTTTGAAACTGAAGGTTCAGGAATCCCGCGAACAAGCCCTTCAGATTCGCTCTCAAATTGACGTGCTGTTCAGTGACGAAACCGTCAGTGAAGAGGTGATCAACCAAATTAAAGATGGATTTAAAGTCCTCAAAACCTTTGCCCAGACAAATCTTCGTTACCGAGAAGCCCGTGTCCATGCGGAACAAGCGAGAGCAACGCTCGATCGTGCCCTCCAATCCGGTCAAATCTAATCCCCCTACAATCACAACGACGGCTATCTAAGAAGAACCAATCCTTTGGATTAGACAAAATAATGGTTTGGTTTGAAATGGTATCCTTAGGAAAGATAGGCACCCCTTTTCAGTGATGATTAG
>JANRKG010000054.1:0-6730 GCA_033763635.1 Leptolyngbyaceae cyanobacterium bins.59 | reverse complement strand
CCCGAAGGCTGGTGAATCATGATACGGGAATGGGGCAGGGCCAACCGCTTTCCTTTCGTTCCAGCACCTAGCAGGAAAGACCCCATTGACGCGGCTAATCCCACACAAATGGTCACGACATCAGACTTGATGTGCTGCATGGTGTCATAGATCGCCATTCCAGCCGTGACAAGACCACCAGGGGAATTGATGTAGAGGAAGATATCTTTACCGGGTTCTTCCGAATCCAGGTAAAGCATGACTGCAATGATCTGATTGGCAATCTCATCATCCACATCCCGGCCCAGGAAAATAATGCGTTCCCGGTAGAGGCGATTGTAAATATCAATCCATTGCGTATATTGTTCTCCCGGCATGCGGTAGGGAACTTTGGGAACACCAATTGGCATGACAAACTCCGTGAGGGGGTAAGGTTAGATGATTCCGGCGGGGAGGGGTTTGGGGAGATCCTGGGCAGATTCGAGTACCCGATCGATCAGGCCATACTCTACCGCCACTTGAGGGGTCATATAGAAGATTCGGTCCATGTCTTTGATGATCTTTTCTGGAGCCTGTCCGGTATTTTGGGACAAAATCTCGACCATTGCTTGCTTGTTTGCCAGCACTTCCTTCGCCCGGATTTGGATGTCCGTAGCCTGACCACGGGCATAGCTGCGGGGCTGGTGGAGAATGATCGTGGCATTCGGCAGACTGGCCCGATAGCCCTTGGTTCCCGCCGAGAGCAGCATCGCAGCCATCCCCATGGCTGAACCGATACAAATGGTCTGAATCGGAGGCTTGATGTATTGCATCGTGTCGCAGATGGCAAAGGCTTCCGTTTCAAACCCGATAGGTTCTCCGTTGTAGCTGGAGGTACCCGTTGAATTGATATAGATCTTGATAGGCTTTTCTGCGTCTTCGTACTGGAGGTACAGCAACTCGGCGATGATTAGCTCTGTAACCGCCGGAACTAAGGGCATCCCCAGGTAAACGATCCGCTCTTTCAGGAGCAGGGAGGGTAGGTCTGGGGGGGGAGTCCGGTAAAAGTTATCCCCATAGTAAGGAGACTGAACAGCCTGAATGGGTGAAGTCATGGCGTTAAATGTCCGGTGCCGAAAGTATTAGCGCTATTTTTAACATAGTAGCGCGTTGCTGGGGATGACAGGTGCCAGGTTAAGGGGATAGCAGGTTCGGAGAACCCTATCTCGTCACTTCCGTATTGTACCTAGCAGGCCGTAATTCACTTCTACTAAATGCCAGGAGTTAGGGAACTGGGCGATCGGTCAAGAGCTTTAATGGTAGCTTATCCCTAAGTTTCCCCGATGGAGTGCGATATGCAAATCCAGACCCGTGCTCAAGTTTTGATCAATGCAGACATTGAAACGGTGTTTGATACGTCAACCAATTGTCAGAATCTTCCAAAATTTTTTACGGGTTATCAGGCAATTCCTGCGATCGTCAGCGCTAAAACTGGGGATGGGTTGCCCCTTCGGGAAGGAGGGACACGAATTGTAGTGAACAGCGATGGTTCCTCCATTGAAGAGGTGATTGTTGGGCTAAAGCGGCCTGAATTACAAAAATATCAACTTGTCAAAGGTTTCAAGCCTCCCTTCTCCTGGTTAGTACGGCTTGCCTCAGGAGATTGGTCCTACCAGGCGATCGGTGCCCAAACCCAGGTGACATGGAACTTTCGGTTTGAAGTCCGTAATATTGTTGCGTACTCAATCTTTCGTCTGCTGGTGCAAGAACCTTTTCAAAAAGCGCAAGAAATTTGTCTCGCAAATCTAAAAGGTTACATTGAAGGCATGGGTGCTTAACTCACACCCGTTTCTGATCGATTGTTCCATTTTTTCCAGTGAGTCAGGTTTATGAGAGTTGGTTTACAGCCCAGTTTGATTGATGCCAATGTAGATGCTACCCAGCCAGTGAGCCAGCGACAACTGGCAATCTCGATCGCTGCCCAGAGTGAAGAAGTGAACCGTACCGTTCCCCTCAATCTCTGCCTGATTCTGGATCACAGTGGCTCTATGGGAGGCCGTCCTCTAGAAACGGTGAAACAAGCGGCTCAGGGATTGGTCGAACAGTTATCTCCGGGGGATCGGATTTCAGTTGTGGCTTTCGATCACAAAGCCAAGGTGCTGGTGCCCAATCAACTGATTGAGAATCCCGCGACCATCAAGGCCCAGATCAACCAACTCAGGGCAGATGGGGGAACGGCGATCGACGAAGGGCTGCGCTTGGGGATTGAAGAACTCGCCAAAAGCCGAAAGGATATGGTATCCCAGGCGTTTTTGCTGACGGATGGGGAGAATGAGCATGGCGATAATGACCGTTGCCTGAAACTGGCGGAACTTGCCGCAGGGTATAACCTGACCCTCAACAGCCTTGGCTTTGGGGATCATTGGAACCAGGACATTTTAGAGAAGATTGCCGATATGGGGGGTGGCACCCTGGCCTACATCCAGCAACCCGATCGCGCCGTTGATGAATTTAGTCGGTTGTTTAAGCGAGTACAGTCTGTCGGGTTAACCAATGCCTATCTCTACCTGGCTTTGATGCCAAACGTGCGGTTGGCGGAGTTGAAGCCGATCGCCCAGGTCGCCCCCGACACAATCGAACTTTCCCTGCAACAGGAAGGGGAGTGGTATGTTGCCCGTTTGGGGGACTTGATGACGGATGCCCCTCGCATCGTGCTGGCAAACCTTTACCTGAATCAATTCCCGGTCGGTTCCCATCCGATCGCCCGTGTGCGGGTTCGCTATGATGACCCCGTCATTCGGCAAGAAGGGTTGGTGTCGGACACAGTGACAGTGGATATCAATGCGGTCTCTAGCTTTCAACCCAACCTTGATCCCATCGTGCAGCAGCATATCCTGGCCCTTGCGAAATATCGCCAGACTCAGATTGCTGAATCCAAGCTTCAGAAGGGCGATCGGGCTGGGGCGGCAACGATGCTCCAGACGGCGGCGAAAACCGCGCTTCAGATGGGCGATCGAAATGCTGCGACAGTCCTGCAAGATAACGCAACTCGCCTTCAGTCTGGAGAGGAGCTATCAGAGTCCGATCGCAAAAAGACCCGCATCGTCTCTAAAACAATGCTGCAACCGTAGGGATTTTGCGAATGCGAGAGATTTGGGCGTTTGTCTGGGGTGCGGTTGTCGGAGTTCTCGGTGGGTTAATTGGGTTAGGGGGGGCAGAGTTTCGCTTACCTATCCTGTTAAGCGTTTTTCATTATCACACCCTGTCCGCCATCGTCATCAATCTGATTGTAAGTTTGGTGACTGTCACATTTTCATTCATCTTTCGGAGTGGTGCGATCGGTCTTGAAAATGTTATGGCTCACTGGACCGTAATTCTCAATATTCTCGCAGGTTCGCTCATCGGTTCTTACATGGGTGTGAATTATGCAACTCGAATGAATGAACGGCTTTTAAATCGAGTGGTCGTTATTTTTCTGATTTTTCTTAGTTTTGTCTTGATCGGACATCAATGGATTTTTAGTTTTGGAAGTCTTCAACTGCCGTTTTTATTAAAAAGTGGAATTGGGTTTATCACAGGAATTGCAATTGGTATTTTCAGTAGTCTGTTAGGAGTGGCAGGCGGAGAGTTAATCATTCCAACCATTGTTTTACTGTTTGCGATTGATATTAAGTTAGCAGGAAGCTTGAGCCTTGCAATTAGCATTCCAACCATTATTATGGGGCTTTGGAAATATCAGAAACAACAGAGATTGAAAGAGATTCGTTCAGAACGAACCTTGATCAGTTTAATGGGATTGGGGTCAATTTTGGGCGCTTTTATTGGTAGTAACCTTCTCAAATTTTTACCGAGTTCTCTGTTGTATTTTATCCTGGGCACAATTCTATTGTTGTCAGCGTTGAAATTGTCACAGCATAAACCAGCCACACCGCAAAATTAATTGGGTTTAACTTCGTATTTCTGAAATAGCTGGCGAAAAAACTGTTCCACGATCGCCCCCGCTTCAGGGTTTCTTAATTCTGCTTCTGTGAAGAAATACACTTCATATCCAGCGATCCCCAGCTCTCGGTTTTGAGCCTGTATCTCTGCATGTTTGTGAGGTTGATATTTCCCACGCTCGTCTACATAGGCATGGGGATCATCAATATGAATTACAATTTTTTGATGTTCAGACAATCGCATTAAAAAATGAACAATTTGTTCTCGATCGGGTTCCAAGCTTCCTACGATTGCCGAGGGAATTTGTAAGTAAACCTGGGGAAGGAGCGCAGGTAGATTTTCTTTATATTGAAAACGAAAGGCTTTTAGATAAAGCTCAAAAAATAATCGATGGGAGCGGGGCTTTGTCAGAAATGGCAGCCGGAGACGTTGGTAAAAGGATCTTTCTGTGGCGATTGAAAGGGATAAATTTTGTTGTTTTGCCCACCAATCCACTAACTCTATCCATAACAAAGAAGAAGACGAAACAGGCCATTCATAAATTAAGAAAGACTCAAGATGGGCCAGCTTAGAAATATTGGATTGAAGGGAGCCTTCGGACACCTTGAATTTGTTTTCTTTACAAGCAAAAATAAGTTTTTCAAACCGTTCAGATGGTAATGAGGGCAATAGGTCTAGGGTTTGAAGATGATAGAACTTATATCCTGCACTTTCCTCTTTAACAAGTAAGTGATATCCTGCCTGAGATAAATATTTGTTAATCACTTCAACATATTTTTGTTGCTCTTCTGGAGGGCGAACAACGGGGTGAATGATACTTTCCAGGAAACAGAAAAACTGAGATTCTGGCGCATTATCTAAATCAAAATATTCATGAAATAGATAGGCATAGCTCCAGTGCTGTTCACTGACAATGTGGTCCCAAATGTCTCCAGCGGCGGTGGAAAATCGGTAATCTGTGGAGGGCATGCTGTCCAGGTCCCAGGTATAGCGAAGGAAGTTCAGGAGATCCAGACGACCTGCGATATCACCCAGGGCAAGGAGTTCATCAATCAGAGCGCGGCGATCGAGCATTTTTAGAGAGAGTGAGGAAAGGCTGTACATCGGAAACAGCAATGGATGACAGTACTTGTGCTTCGCTTAACTCTACTATCTGCAAGGTCAGCGCATTTCAGGAGAATCATTCATCTTTTTCTAAGAGTTTGGTTCTTTGCATAAGACAGTTTTCAGGAAACAGGGGTATGCAGTAATTTCCATGCCAGAGGAATATTCAACTTCATAATGGCTGTTGCAATCTGAAGAGTTCGCAATTCAGGAAGTTGGGGATTTAAAGCTTCCACCTGTTTCAATGCCTTTTCTGCCTGATTAGGATGCCAACGATAAAGGTGAACGAAGGCCAAGTAGGCCCAGGCGTAAGGATTGGTGCGATCGAGGTGGGTGATCTGGGTGAGGGTGTCGATCGCGGGAATCGCTTGTCGGCGAAGAATATTTGCCAGGGCCAGGGTATAGACGGATGGCAGATCGGTCGAATCTTGTTGTAATCGATACGCTAAAATCCGTTCCGCCTGGAGTAGATAATCCTGGGTAGGATCGTACTGATTAATCCGTCCGACTTGATTAAAAACCGGATCGAGTTTGCCTTCGGGAAGGGTTGCAGCAAGTTGGCGAAGTTGGGTCATGAGATCCAACTCTGGGGCAGGCTGAGCCTGGGCCTGAGGATTTAACATTAACTCAACCAGGGGAACGGATAAGGGCAAACTCTCTCCTGTTTGACGATTAACGTAGGTGGCTTTAAGCGTATAGCGACCAGGGGAAAGGTTCGCTGGTGGAAGCATCGCCAAGTTTTCGATGACACGATAGTCAGAAGTTTTCGTATTGAGAGTTCGCAATTGCCCTAATCCAATTCCGTGGTCATGAAACCAGAGGGCTTGGGGTTGATCTGAATGCTGCCACGTTAAAATCAACAACCCATTTTGCATGGCTTCCTGAGACCCTGATAGCTTGTAGGTAACGGGGACAGGTTGACCGGGGGGAATTTCATTCGGCACCTGAACCGACTCCAGGCGAATGCGATCGTCTGAGGGTTTCGGTAAAGGTTGAACGATGACGGCTGGGGTCCGCCGATGGTAGAGCAGCAGTTCACTCGAATCATCCAGGGGCCAGGTGTGTACCTTTTCCAATTCAGGACTCTGTTCTACGAGATTGCGGAGGGTAGCGATTGCCTCGTTGCCTGTAAACGATCCCTGCGGTCCCGTTTTTGTGAGATACCAGGAAAGCGATCGGGCATCTTGAGGCAAGAATTCTTTGTTGAGGGCTAACTGCCGACCGTAAACCTGAAAGTTCGCCAGGGCACCGTAAAAGTCGATATTAAAGGCATTGAGATGCTTGAAATCCACCAACATCCCTAACGTGGACTGCAAAAAGGGTTCGTTCGCTACGATTTTTTGGATAACCTGTTCTGTAGGGAATTGGGGCCTGAACGAGAGCAAATGCCAACCCCCAAACCCGGAGGGGGCGGGCAGGGGAATGAGATTAAAAGCCAACCAGCCGATCGCTGCCGTTACCGCAGTCCACCGCAGGCTTGCAAACCAACGGCTTGAGAACTGCACAAATCCCCAGGTCAAGAGCAGGATCAACACTGGAACACAGGGGAGAAAGAAGCGAATGTCCTTATTCGTTGCCAGGGAACACACCCCATAGGTTCCCAGACAAAATCCAAGCAACCAACCCCAACCACTCTGATGAGTGTTAACGGCAGTGCGGAGGGAGAAACTTGCGGTTCGATTCAGAAATTTTGTGATGATTGCCAGCAGCCCGATTCCCACTGCACTGA
>JANRKG010000053.1:0-19855 GCA_033763635.1 Leptolyngbyaceae cyanobacterium bins.59 | reverse complement strand
GCGATTTCCCTGAAGGAGATTTTTGATGGGGGCAGTGGTTGCTGATACGCACAGCTTAATTTGGTATCTTCAGAATTCATCAAAGCTCTCTGCAACAGCCCTAAACGCTTTGGACAGTGCTACCCAAATGGGCGATCCAGTCTACGTCAGTTCAATTACTGTTGTGGAGATTGTCTACCTGACTGAGAAGGGCAAACTACCTCAAACTGCTTTAGATCAATTGATCAATGCCTTATCTAGTCCCAAGGCTGGTTTCATTGTGGTGTCACTGGATTTAGCGATCGCGCAAACCCTGAGTCAAGTCCCCAAAGATATTGTTCCTGATATGCCCGATCGCATCATTGCTGCGACTGCTTTACATTTAAAGCTGCCCCTAGTAACTCGTGACCATAAAATCCAAGTTTTGACAGCGATTCAAACTATCTGGTGATTCATCCCTAACAATTCTCCCCAGGTTGCTCACACGCGCCAATACTCACCCAACTGGTAGAACCATCTTCCCAGTGTTCCTTCTTCCAGATCGGGGCATTGTGTTTCAGGGTGTCGATCGCATACTTGCAAGCGGCAAAAGCCTCCGATCGGTGAGGACACCCTACTGCCACCAGGACGCTGATTTCTCCCACAGCTAACTTCCCAGTGCGATGGTGAATCACAACTCGCGTGACATCGGGCCACTGTTGGCGAATCTCGATCGCAATTTGCTTAAAAATCGCCAGGGCCATCGGTTCGTAAGCCTGGTACTCCAGAGCGACCACAGGCTTCCCGTCGGTTTGGTTGCGAACCATGCCACTCATCACCACGATCGCCCCATTCGCCGAATCGTCCGCCAGTTGATACACCTCTTCCAGCGAGAGGGGAGCGAACGTCATCGCAAAGTGATCGGGGGTCCGGGTTGGAGGATAGGAGAGTTGCGCCATGCTGGAATATTTAATAGCTTAAAGGGGCACAGCAATGCCATGCCCCTATCAGGATAAGAGAAAGATAGAAGGCTTACAATGCGTTACTTTTGGGTCACTTGTTCAACCCGATCCATCGTAGCCGGAGAACCGGGGAGGGTGAACACCCCGAAAGCAAGGGGCAACCCGATCGCCAGGAACCCAAAAGCTCCCAGCATGAATTTTGAAAGAGGTGATCGTCCAGAGGGACCCTGTGGGTCAAGGTTTTTGGTACTTGGCTCTGCCTCAAGCTGGTAGAGCTTTTCCAGCGCTTCAATAATCTGGGGATTTACGTACCCAACATTTTGTTGATCTTTAAGCTGCATGGTTGACCTCCCTAAGAGTGGGTAGGTCCACTATAGCGACGATCGCCCAAAAGAGAAGTACCTAAATTACATTCCTTTAAGGTTTAGAGAATAGTTTGATTGGGGTTATGGAACTGCGATCGGGAAATGGCGATCGACGATTTCTGTCACATCTTTGGGGCGCACTTCGCTGTAGCGGGTTTTTCCGGGCATGAAAACGAGATGGGGACCTGCCTTACAGTCTTTCATGCAGCCTGTCATTTTAATGCTGACGCTTTCGGTGAGACCGCGATCGTCCAGAGTTTCTTCCAACGCCTTGCAGACAGAGGAGCCGCCTCGCTTGGCACACTTCTGGCAAACAAGCACGGTTGATTTTTTTGTTGGGGTTGCCGATGTAGCGGGCGCTTCCCCAGGGATTTCTTGCAAAATTGTAGCAGCGGAGATGCGATATGCTTTCAGTTTTTCGAGGTCATCTTCAGCTTTGCGTTCGCCTTCTACCCGAATCCAATCCCCTGGTTTCAGATGTAAGCCTTGAGCAACGACTGAAGCACGAGCTTCTTTGGAAAGCTTGACGACCTGTTCTCCAGAAGAAGTCAACACCTGAATGTGCTTCAGTTTGTAACCATCTTCCATCACAAAACTTAGAAATCGCCCTTCCAGGCTAAATTCTGAAACCTGTTTATGCGCCTTACATTTACCCATCGTCGTTTCCAAGTAAAAAAGTAAAAACCGTTAATCTTTGGTCTGCCAGCATTGGTTCAACCAGTCCACAAGTTCCTGACGGGAAGCTGTTAACTGTTGCAGGACGCTCCGGATTTGCAGAATCGTCACGGGATGGGAGACATCCACCCAAACGCTGCCGTCTTCCTGACAATCCACTGGGATTTCAAGGTCTTGCAAGCGTTGCTGAAATTGCCAACGATCGCATCGAGAAATCAGAATTTGCTGGCGAGGGAAATCGAGAGAACTAACCTGTGAACGGACACTCATCTAACTGCCTGAGACACAACAAACCAACCCAGTTAAACTCTGGCGACAAGGCAGTTTGGCCCTGTTCTTTGCAAAAGCCTGGGACTTCTTGCAAAAAGCTTTAATTCAGCCTTACTTTTATCATGCCCTTGTTGAGAATAATATTCAACTACCTGAGCGGAAAAATCGTGAATTTTTTCCAAACTTTATTCAAAAAATATTTGTTTATATCCTTACTTTTCCCTGCTTTTAAGGCTCTATGCTTTACCAGTAAAAGTTTCAGGCTTTTATTAGGGAAATCCTGGCTGAACCAAACCTAATTTGAGGAAGAAAACAGGAAAGCCTCTAATTTAAGAAGCATTCGCTAAAGGGTCCAAAAGTCAATGGGATTTATTAGCAAAATTGGGGATGCCCTGTCAACGGGGATCAACGAGAGGTCAATGACAGAAAAAACCTCCCAAAATTCATTGGGAGGTTGTGAGCAGGAGCGATTTACCAAACTTTGTAGGGGTTGTACGCAGTATCCCTTTAGCTCAGGCAGGGTGACAGATTAAACCCCTTGTAGGGGAAGCATTGCCCTCTGCCTTATCACTATCCCGCGACGGCAACCGCTCCCGCGAGGGCAGAGGCGGCAGCGGAGACTACAGCGGTGCCAAAGACCCACCAGGCAGCGCTAGCAGCAGCTTTCCGGGCTTCTTCCGCTTGCTTCTTCGCCTGATAGCGCACCTCTGCAAGGCGGCGCTGGGTTTCTTCCTGAACCCGCTCTGCCCGTCGCAGAACGTTGGTCCGGGCTGATTCTGCCTGGTCGATCAGGCGATTCACATCGGCTTCTGAGACATCTTCGCGAGAACTCAGGATGGCGACCAAAGTTTCCCGATTGAAGCTACCCAACCGATCGCGCAGAGCCTCAAAGCCCGCTTTCGGATCGTTAAAGAGGGTCCGGAAGTCGTGGCGAATGCCTTCATAGTTCAACTCAGGCCGCTCCAGGGAGTTGAGGTAGTTGCGAATTCGGGCGAAGATGCTGTCAATCGTAGACTGAATCCGCCGCTGAATGCCGCGTACCTGTTCCATTGTCTGGTCGCGCACCGAAATTACCTGATCTACAACACGGTTGGCTTCCTCTTCAGTCATATCCTTCCGTTGCGAGAGCAGGGCTACGACGGTCGAGCGGTCCACCAGGGAGAGGCGATCGCTGAGGCTGCTGATGCCACCGCGCGGGTCAGACAGCAGGGTTTGCAAATCCCGCTTGATGCCTTCAGGATTGAGTTCTTCCTTATGGGTGTTCCGCAGATAGGTTTCCAGGTTGCCCTGAAAATCCTGAACCCTTTGTTGAGTTCGGCTGGCAAAGCGGCGGGGCATGCGGACGATCGTTGAAATGGCCTCCTGCACCTGATCGATCAGGTGATTCACCTGTTCTTCGCTCAAATCCTGCCGTTGACTGAGCAGTTTCACCAGGGTTTCCCGGTCAAGCTGGGATAACCGCTGCCGAACTGCGATCGCCCCTTCCTGAGGATTGTGCAACAGGGTTTGCAAATCCCGCTGAATACCTTCGGGATTCAGTTCCTCGCGACCTGTGTTCCGCAGGTAGTCAGCAATCTTTGCCAGGGTTGCATCGTAGCGTTCCTTTGTCTTCTCAGCCACATGCTGAGGGGAAAGGTTCTGCGCCTCTGAGAGAACCCGATCGCGGGTGGTTTCCAGACGAGTCAGCAGTTGGGCCGACTCTTCCGGGCTGAGGTCAGTGCGTTGTTTGATCAGGGCCACCAGGGTCTCGCGATCGAAGTGGCTGAGGCGAGTCCGGAGGGCTTCATACCCAGCATGGGGGTCGGAGAGCAGCAGCCCAAACTCCCGCTCAATGCCTTCGGGATTGAGCTCGTCCTTCCCGGTACTCCGCAGATAAGTTTCGACGCGGGTTCGCAGATCTTGCTGGCCTTCCACATGCTCGGCGGATTGCACCCGACCCAGCACTTCTACCCGAATGTTCTCAAGTTGGTCAGCAATCTCATTGATGCGCTCCTGGGCGAAAACGCCCCGTTGGCTCAATAGGTCTACAAAGTAGGTGCGATCGAGACGTTCCAGATCCCGGCGAACCACGCCAGGGTCTGCCTGGGGGTCGTGAAGGATTTGAGGAAATTCCTGGTTAATCGTTTCCCGGTTGAGATGCCAGGAGTAGGAATTGAGCAGGTAATTCTCTACATCTGCCCGAATAGTGCTGTAGGGCATTGCAGATTTTAGTTTGTCACCCACTTGACCCGCCTGATCCGATAGCCGATCGCGGGTGCTTTGCAACTGGGTGAGGATCTTTTCCACATCCAGATTGGAAAGGTCTGCACGGCTCAGAACCGCTCCTGTCAAAGTTGAGAGGCCATATTGTAATGCCTGTTCCATCAGCCCCGGTTGCTTTTTCTCAGTGCTTTCCGTTGTCTTGCGAGAACGGCGTACTTCGTCAATCAACTGATCTAACTTACTGTTAAATTCGCGGGAGCGGAGTTGGTCAGGTTTGGCAGAAGAAAGATAACTACGGAAGGTGGAAATGGGGTCTTGTTGTTGCCCCAACACTTGATACCAGACGGAATAGAGGGTGTTGGCGATCCGCTCGACATCTCGGCGGGAAAAGTCAGTGCGACTGCTGACCAGATCAACAAACTGCTGACGATCGATGTTGCTTAATTCCCCGCTGCTGGCGAGCGATCGGAGTTCCGGATCATTTACCAGCGTCTCAAAATCTCGACGAATGCGGGAGAGATCGAATTCGGGTAACTTCAGCCGCTCCAGGTAATCTTCAACCGAATCCCGAATGCTACCGGGGTCAATGCCTGCGGTCAGTTCTCGCCGAACGGCAGCGGCCGCCGCTTCAGCGGTGGAGACGACCTGATTGCTGGCAGCCTTGGCCCCCATTGCAGCAGTGGCGGTCCCAATCAAGGATTGCACACCTGACGTTGCCGTATTAATAATCGAACCGACCATCGAAGTGACGGTATTGGAACTGAACCAGAACAGCAGGGAGAAGTAAGCGGCCCAGATTACCAACCCGACGATCGCGCCTAAGGCGGAGCTTTCAATCAAGCTCAACTTCACAGCCAGTAGGCAGGCAACAAACAGGGCAAGGCTGACGGTTACAAGCGTCCATAACCCGACTGCCGTGCCAATTTTTTTAACCGTGCCCCCAAAACTGCCTGAATCGCTCTGGGAAGAACTGTGATCCGAGTCATCGCCAGAGTGCCCCAGATAGGAAATTCCAGCGGCGATCGAGAGATTCGTAAGCACAAGTTGGGTGGCGATCGCCAGGACAACCCCGGAAATGAGGGCGACAAAGAATTTCGGCCCAGAAAATACCAGGGCCGCTTCTTCCGGTGTTGTCACATCGGTGGGATCAAGGGGAGTCTGAGCCAGTAGGGTTCCTACCCCGCTGATCAGAGTCCCAATTTCTATACTATGAAACATGGTATTTTCCCTCGCAAGTTAAAATACACGCAACATCGTTGCGCGGTTCACAATTCTGTTAGGTGTGAGAATGCACCTAAAGAATCGCTGAACCTGACCCGGAGGGCATCTCTCGCAAGTGGGAAACGATACCCCTGAGGAGAGAAGAATCTATCCTAAGAGGGTGGTTACTCGATAGAGGGAATCTGTCTGAAGGTGTAGGGGAAGTTGCTAAAGCTCTTGATAATCCTCTACCTTGCGTTCTTCGACCTGGAAGTGGTAGACATCACTCCAATCCCGCAGTTTTGCCAGAGCAAGATAGTTGGATTTCGCATCGTGAATGTTGTAGGCAAAAGGTTTGGAGATGAAGGGAAGAGTTTTGCCAGAGTTCAAAACCAATTCTGCAACAGGCCATTTATCATCATCACTGTCTACATACGTGCGAATTTGTAGTTTGCAAATCTCCTGAAACGAGTATTCTTCCTCGTTGTTTTCAAATAAGCTTTGATACCGAAACTGAAGGCGTTTTAAGGTACTGTCAAATGTCCATACTTGGGTCTTCATCATCAGTATGGGAATAATTACCCACAGCAAAATCACCAGCGCTGCGCTGATTCCCGTGAGGAGCCAGGGAATAAAGGAATCAGTGGCTTCCCGCGTCTGACACTCGATCGCCCTTGCAACAGGACGATCGCATGCAGGTGACTGTCCTGTTTTGGGCATGAGTTGGGTTGAGGAAAACAGGTAAATCGCGCTTCCGACGATCGCCGTGAGAATCGCCCCTTGAATGACTTGAACGCGCAGAAGCTTTGCCAGGGGGCGGGGATTGGCGAACACAAGTTTGTCGGGGTTCTGTTCCACAATTTCACTCATGGCTGATAGCTGGGAAGACAAGATGGAATTTAGTCTTGTTCTTATCGTTCCCACAACCGGGCAAAGTGGTACGTTTTCTTCAGACGCTTTAACAGAATTTGATAACCGTGACTCTTGATTTGATGATTCCAATCCAGGGGTTTGATGGAGGCACCCTGGTCTTAGGTGCCCTGCCGACTCCTGGCAAAAGTGATGAGATTGCTCAAATCGCCAAAACGTTGACAATTCTTTTGTTAGTGGCAACGGGGGTTGCCCTGGTCTCACGGCGTTACCGATTTCCCTATGTCACGGGCTTAGTCGTTGCGGGTTTGGCAATCACAAATTTATTACCCGAACCCCTGCGCCTGAACTCGGCTCTCATCTTGAACTTACTCCTTCCGATTTTGCTGTTTCAGGCAGCGATTAACACCGATGTCAGCCGTCTGCGTAGCACGATTAAACCGATCGGGTTGCTGGCAGGTCCGGGGGTTGTGATCGCGACGGGCATTACTGCAACCGTTCTTAAGTTTGGGCTGGGATTAGAGTGGATTCCGGCCCTGCTGATGGGAACGATTCTGGCAATCACGGATACCGTTTCTGTGATTGCAGTCTTCAAAGAGATTTCTGTGCCCAGTCGCTTATCGACGGTGGTAGAAGGAGAGAGCCTATTCAACGATGGTGTTGCGCTCGTTCTATTCAGCCTGATTCTTCAGGTTTACTTGACGGGTTCTATCACGGTTCTCGGTGCGCTTCAGCAACTGTTTGTGGTAATTGCGGGCGGGGCATTGCTGGGGCTGGCGATCGGCTTTCTTTGCACCGCCTTATTTTTGACTCTCTCCGATGATCCCCTGAGTGGGATTTTGCTAACCGTTGCCGTCGCATTTGGAACTTTTCAAGCGGGTAACTGGTTGCAAGTGTCCGGGGTGGTTGCTGTGGTGGTTGCAGGGCTAACGGTTGGCAATCGAGGACTCACCCAAACCCTCTCTGCATCCAGCAAAATTACCCTGCTCAACTTCTGGGAATATGCAGATTTCTGTGTCAACACTTTTATCTTTTTGCTCGTCGGCTTAGAAGTAGACCCGCGACTCTTAGGGAAAATTGTTCCTGCGATTTTACTGGCGATCGTCGCTTATCAAATCGGTCGTGTCCTTTCGGTTTATCCCCTGCTGGCCCTTTCCAACCGTTTTGACCTGCCCATTCCCTTTCGATGGCAGCATGTCTTGTTTCTCGGCAACATCAAGGGATCGCTCTCAATGGTGCTGGTCTTAAGTTTGCCAGATTCGATACCCGGACGGAGTGATCTGATTGCGATCGTTTATGGGGCTGTTTTTGCTTCGTTGATTGGGCAGGGACTCAGCCTACCCTGGTTGATTAACCGATTAAACATCACATCCGTTTCTAAGCCGCGCCAACAAATTGAATCCCTGCAATCCCAACTGATTGCCGCCAAAGCCGCCCAGAGCGAACTTGCTGTCCTCCACGACACGGGTGTTTTGTCTAGGGCAGTCTATGAGGAGATGCGAGCAACTTATCAAGTCCAGGTTGCAACCGCAGAAAATGAGTTACGCGATCTCTATAATCAGCGCCCAGATGCCACGAAGAGCGATCGGGGCCGAATTGCAAAACTCAATGCCGTGCGACGACGACTGCTCCTGGTGGAACGCAGTGCACTGAATGATGCAGTGCGAAAACGCATTATCTCGGAGGAGATTGTGCTAACCCGATTGAAGGCGATCGACAATCAGTTGATGAGCATGGAGGATGATTAGGGTTGGTAGGGAGATTGAAGAATAGTTAGGAAACAGGGACACAGGCTTGGAGAAAATCAATGATGGAATGGAGGGAATCCGGTTTTGTGGCCACTAGCACGGTTGAATCGGGTTCTAAAACCGTTGTGCCGTTGGGAATTTCCAGATCCATGTGAGGATGGGGCTGATAGCCAATGATCAGGGAACTGGCAGGAAACCGAGAATCTTGAGCAATAGCGGCAATGCTACGACCGACCACATGGCATTGGGGCGGAATTCCCAGTTTTAGAACTTCAATCTGGCCCTGTTCGAAGTGCATCATGGATTCTACCTGGGGATACTCCACTGCATTCACCATCGTTGAAACTGCCAGGTCAACCGTGCTAATGATGCGGTGGGCACCCGCATGGCGCAGGGGTAATTCAAAATCGCGGTGCCGCATGCGAGAAATAATGTGGGGCACATCGTAATGCCTTGCCAGAGACACGATCGCCAGATTCAGCGCATCCTGTCGCAAAGCCGCACAGACAGCATCGGCTTTCCGGATTCCGGCTTCGTTTAAAGTCTCGGTGCTAACGGCACTGCCTTCAAACGCCATCACACCCACCCGATCGCGAGCATAACGGCAAGCAGAAGCATCAATATCAATCACTGCAACCGTGTGTCCCAGTTTGACTAAGTTTTGGGCTAACGTCAGCCCGATCAATCCGGCTCCGCCAATTAGAACGTACATGGTTTCTCCCTGATGAGGTTTTTTCCCAGTGTACAGAGGGGGATGGGGAATGGCAGTTAGGAATGGGGAATAAAGTTTCTATTCCCCATTCCCAACTTCATTAAATGACCCCAACCAACCTCAATCCTCAGTATTAAAGTGCCGATCGAGGAAGTTTAAAATATGATTTCGCAATTCAAAGTATTCGCGAGACTCACGCAATGCCTGCCGATCGCGGGGATGGTCAAAGGGAACTTCGAGAATTTCCCCAATTTGCGCCGCAGGGCCATTGGTCATCATCACAATGCGATCGGACATATACAGGGCTTCATCCACATCATGGGTGATCATCATCACAGCCTGTCGGTGGTTTTCCCAGATGTTCAAAACCTGTTTTTGTAACTTGCCACGAGTCAGGGCATCGAGTGCCCCAAAAGGTTCGTCCATCAGTAGCATTTTGGGTCGTAATGCGAGTGCACGGGCGATGCCCACCCGTTGTTTCATCCCACCCGAAATTTCATCGGGGTATTTCTCAGCGGCTTCCGTCAGGTTCACCATTGCCAGGTGTTCATTCACAATACTGACCTTTTCCGCCCGTGTTGCGTGCTTCAGCACTTCATCCACCGCCAGCCGGATGTTATCCCGCACCGTCAACCAGGGCAATAGGGAATAGTTTTGGAACACCACCATGCGAT
This sequence comes from Leptolyngbyaceae cyanobacterium bins.59, assembly GCA_033763635.1. GTDB lineage: Bacteria > Cyanobacteriota > Cyanobacteriia > JANRKG01. Next base: position 10,219 of record JANRKG010000053.1, on the reverse strand, counting down.
CGGCTCCGGGTTTGCGGATTTCTTTTCCTTCCAGCCAGATGCCGCCAGAAGTTGCCTTCTCAAGCCCAGCAACCATTTTCAGCAGTGTAGACTTTCCACAACCGGAGTGACCAATGATGGAAATAAACTCGTTTTCGCTGATGGTCAAATTGATGCGATCGAGAATGATTGTTTCCTCTCCATTCCCGGTTGGGTAAGACTTAAGGAGATTATCAATCACCAGAAATTGGGAAGAACCAGGGGAAAAGGATTGGGAATTGCTTTGTAACGTAGGAGATTTAGCCATGATGATGACGAGGAATAAGGGTGAGGAGATTGACTTGTAAAGACATGAAATTTTGGGTTTCCCATACCGGATAGGGGATTCAACCCTTTCTAACCAGACAAATAAAACCGATCGGGCTTGCCTGCACGAACTTCAAAGCTGTTCAAATATCCAACCGGATCGCTGGGATCAAACCCCTTATTATCAATGAAAACCTCTGGGGGTTCTACTTTGTAGTCCTCTTTAGGACAGTCAATGCCCATTTCATCCGCGATTTCCCGGTAGAGATCAGTCCTCCAGGCTTTTGCCGCTAACTGGTCTGCTTCTTTGGGAAATTCCTTAATCTGTCCCCATCGGGCGGCTTGAGTCATTAACCAGAGACTCTGAGACCGCCAGAGAAACGTCGAATGGGCACCGGGCGGTTCTGGAATATTCGGGGGAATGTCAAAGAAAATGGTGGTATCCGCCGCATCTTTCACCCGTTTCTGATTATCAAACCCCCCGTAATCGTAACTGCCGACGATCGCGGGACGGGTGAACTTATCCACCGGGCCTTTTTTGGGTTTGGCCCCTGTAAACGATCGCTCCGTGATGAGCGTAGCGACTTCCTCCCGGTTCTCTGGCTTGCTGCAATACTGGCAGGCTTCAATCATCGCCTTGACGAGGGAACGATAGGTTTTGGGGTACTTCACGATGAAGGATTCCATCACTCCCAGCAGACGATCGGGATGGCCCTGCCAGATTTCTTTGCCCTGGGCAAAGGTGAAGCCGACTCCTGCATTCCCGACGAGTGCCCGTGTGTTCCAGGGTTCCGCCACCATGTATCCCTGCATGGCTTTGATCCGCATATTCGTTACCATCTGGGGCGGAGGTACAATGATGATCCGAAACTCTTTATCGGGATCAACGCCCGTTGCCGCAACGATATAACGAACAAAATACTCATACACAGAGGAACTGAGAACGACGGCCCAAATTTTTTCCTCCGTTGGTAGTTGGTCAAAATAGGTCCGAATTTGCTTTCCAAAGGCTTCCAGGTTGCCCTGATATTCATGCCAGGGCCGAATACCAAAGTTCCACATTTCCTGGTTCATGGTGAGAGCGTTGCCGTGACGGTGAATGGTCATCGCTGCACAGAGGGGAGCATGACGCGCCCCCTCCGCCCCGGTCCACGCATTTGTCACTGCTCCAGACACAACGGGAGACGCATCTAATCGCCCAAAGATGATGCCATCCCTGGAAGTTGCCCAGCTTGCCTCCCGGCTCAGGGTGACATTCAAACCATATTTGCGGAAAAACCCTTTCTTCCAGGCAATCGCAAAGGGCGCACAGTCATTCACCGGCACATACCCGACAGTGATATCCGGTTTTTCTAAAGTTTCCGATTGCACAACCGGATCGATCGCCTCCGCTTCTGGAGTCAGCCCTCTGGCACTGCGATCGGTATCAACGCTACAGGAAGACAGGGCCAATCCGGCCGTCGTCGCCCCCAGGCCAGTTAAAAAATCCCGTCGGGTCCAACCGATGTTGTTCATCATTCATTCCCATCCTGTTCCCAGAGAAATGCAAAATTTCGCGTCTCTGTGGGTTTATCAATAAATGGTTTAATTACAAAATTTGAAGACTGACCATTGGTATCAAAAGGATACCCATCGTCAGGGTTCACCCAATCAGGCCGATGTCTTAGGTCGTCGATGGGTTACTAAAATCTGAAGCTGGGCAATTGCCAAGTCGAGTAACAAACCCGTCAGCCCAATCACGAACACCGCTAAAAACACCGAACTGAGGTTCAATCGGCTCCACTCATCCCACACAAAAAAGCCAATTCCCAGACCACCTGTTAACATCTCGACTGCCACAATCACCAGCCATGCAATCCCTAAGCTGATGCGTAGCCCCGTAAAGACATAGGGCAAACTGGCGGGCCAGATAATCTTGATGATTCGTCGCCAACGGGGCATTTCCAGCACCCGCGCTACGTCAATATAATCCTTCGAGACACTCGATACCCCCAGCGCCGTGTTGATGATGGTCGGCCACAGGGAGGTAATGAAAATCACGAAAATTGCCGAGGGGTTCGCCAGGTTAAAAATGGCAAGGGCGATCGGCAACCAGGCCAGGGGAGATACGGGCTTGAGGATCTGGATCAGGGGATTGAGCGCTAGCATCGCCGGACGGGACATCCCAATCAAAAAACCGATGGGGATGGCTACGATCGCCCCCAGCAAGAAACCAATAATCACCCGCCGCAGACTGGCAATCAACAGCCAACCAATTCCCAGATCTCCCGGTCCCCTGCGGTAAAAGGGATGTAGCAAAAAGTCTAAATTATTCACAAAAGCTTCTGCGGGAGTTGGCATCAAGTCGCTCCGTAGAAGGGCAATGACCCACCACAGGGCAATCAACCCCAGGAAGCCCGCTGCCGGAAGCAACACCGTATCCCGAATCACCAGCGGTTTCGTGCGCCGCCACGCAGCCTGACCCGCGACCAGGATCGCAGAAAGATTCATCATGGCACTATCTCCAGTGTCTCCAGTGTCGGATGTGGAACTAGAATTTGGAACTATCAGATGGACCAAACTGAGCAGTACCAACAAGGGACACCGAATAAACACAAAATCCCAGGCTTTTGACCTGAATTCTGTGTTTTCAGTCTCCTCCCAATGCCGACGGAGTTAGCTGACGGGCGAGGGTTGAGAGATACCCCTTCCTGCGCTGCGCTTTCCACTACCCATTTTTCTTCAGCAAGAAATTTCTTAATTCAAAAATTTCTTGACCGAAAAACAAGTAGAAGCAACTGCCAGGAATAAGCCCCAATAGATGGTTCCTCCGCTCCGCTAAAATGCACTTTGATAAAAGCACTTTGATAAAGGCACTCTAATGTGCCTTACATAACTTTACTTTTACAAGTAGGGCATTTGAACGGATTAGGCCGACTCACTTCAGTTATGGCGTTAATTTATCACAATCGAAATAAAAGTCAAATGCAACAACCGATAGATTTTATAACCCTTAACGATAAGTTAAAAGATGGATTGACTTTCAAAAGCAATTTATCTTTTGAGCAGAGGATTTTTGTTTTCTGTAATTGCATCGATCGCCTGTTCAATCCGTTTTAAGCGCGTTTCAGGTCTTTTTGCACTTTCTATCCAAAACAAAATTGTCTTTTTGGCAGAAGGGCTAAATGTTGCAAAATTTTGATTTGCAACTGTATTTAATTCCAGCGCTTGTTGCAAATCGGCGGGAACAATCAGAGCCTCGATCGCATCTAATGAAGTCCAGGAACCATCCTGTTTTGCCGCCTCAATTTTTTGTAACCCTGCTGCTTGCATTAAACCTTCAGCAATCAATTCTTCGATGTATTGTTTGTTGAGTTTTGACCAGACGCTTTTGGGCTTTCGGGGTGTAAAAATTTGCTGGTATCGATGTTCATCGAGGGATTTAACTTTGCTATCAATCCAACCAAAACAAAGGGCTTCCTTCACTGCATCGCTATACTGGATACTGGGTTGACCACTTTTTTTCTTGTAATAAATTAACCAAGTTCCTGCACTGGTTTGATGATTTTCCAGGAGCCAGGTTCGCCAAGCCGAGCGATTTTCGGCATAAATTGTTTTGAGCTGATCTTCAAACTTCATAGAAAAATTGTTGTGTAATTTTATTCGGGGAAAAGATCGTGAAACAACATTCCTTCATTATGAAATCTGTTAAGACCCTGCTAGCGGGAGTGGCGATCGGTGCGCCTCTGTCGATCGTTGGTATGCAGCCCAGCACGGCCCAATCGTCCATTGACCTCACAACGTTACGGAATACTGCCCTGGCCCAGCATAATACCTACCGCACCCGCCATCGCGTTCCAACGATGACCCTGGATAATTCATTAAATCAAACCGCTCAGAATTGGGCGCAATATCTGGCAAAAAATGCTTTATTCGAGCATAGCTCTGCGTCTCAACGGAACAGTGCAGGAGAAAACCTGTACGTTTTTTACACTACAGGAAGCGCGATTTCTGCAAACCAGTTAATGACAAATTCTACGAAAGGCTGGTACAACGAAGTGTCTGCTTACAACTATGCAAGACCGACCTTTTCTGCGGCAACCGGGCACTTTACCCAGATGGTATGGAAAAACAGTACACGCTTAGGGTGTGGTGCGGCTCAAGGGATGAAAAATATGAATGGACGACGCTACACAGCCCTGTATGTGGTCTGTCACTATTCCCCAGCGGGTAATGTATTGGGGCAGTTTCCAGAGAATGTATTGAAGCCGTAGGGAAATCCAGTTAGCAGCGGATAGAAACGGATGAAACGGATGCTTTGGTGTCCTCGTTCAAAAACTATCCGTTTCATCCGGTTTAATCGGCTGCTAACTCTACTTGGACAACTTCGCTAGCGGATTGCCGATATTTTTGTAAAACGGCTGTCACTGAAGGAGGCACATTGGTAAAGGTGAGATGAACTAGATCAGGATGACTGGGTAAAGGTTTCATTACCTTCGCGTATAGATCCTCCGGTTCCTGTGGAGAATTCGTTTCGTTCAGCAGATTCATTTTGAGATTGTTTAATCTTTCGAGTGGTTGATCCGTTTTCAACAAAGCGCCCTGTTCCGACAATTCCATAAAACTGCCCTGATATAAATTACCAACCGCATGTTTCCCTTCTAGCAAAACGTATCGAACAGGCAGTTCCTCCCTTAATGTGACAAAGGCTTCCTCTGCTTTAGAGCGATAGAGATTGTAGGGTTCTCCGATACCACTGATTTCATACAAAGTGACAGGATGCTTGATCCCTTTAGCTTCCACCAGAATTTCCCCATCTGTTTGCAAGATGGGGCCGACCTCTTTATGGGTGTTCTCGCTAATCAAGATCTGGCCTCCCACCGTATAGGACTCGACCCGTGCTGCCAGGTTAATGGGAGTCCCCACGACGGTATATTTAGCGCGTTTGCTGGAGCCAATATTCCCGACAATTACTTCCCCGGTATTGATTCCAATCCCCATCTGTAATACGGGGAGGCCCATTTGTTGGATCTGCTCGTTCACCCCTTCCATTGCCAGTTGCATCGCGATCGCACAAGCAACCGCCCGTGCTGCATCATCTTCTCGGAAGGTGGGCGCACCAAAGATTACGAGAATGCCATCGCCCATAATCTCGTTGATCGTGCCCTGGTAATTACCAATCACATCAGCCATGACTGCCAGGTAGAGGTTCAGGGTTTTGACGACTTCCTCCGGTGGAACTCGTTCTGCAATTGCCGAAAAGCCCCGCAAATCGGAGATCAAAATTGTGACTTTGCGCCGTTCTCCTCCTAACTTCAACCCACCAGGGGTTTCCAGTAAATTTGCCACCACTTCATCGGTCAGGTAGCGTCCAAAGGTGCGGCGCATTTCATCCGCCGTTTGGGCAACATAGCCTGTGATGGCGATCGCCGATCCTGTGAGAGCCATCAGGGAGGGAATTACGGGAATCCACCACCCGTATAAAAATGCGACAAACGAGCCTCCCATCAGAATGCTGCCCGCCCCAATAACCCCCAAAATCCAGGGCAGTTCTCGCGCGGCCCCGCTTTGATGCCGCTGTTGCCAACTCAGGGTTGCCCCCAGTAGTGCCCAGGCTAGAATCCAAAGCCATTCGATCGGCTCAGACCAGGTTCGCAGTAGGGGACGCTGATTCAAGACGGCACTGATAATCTGGCTGGCACTATTCGCATGAATGATCACTCCCGGCATCCGTTTGGGCTTAAAGAAAAGGCCGCTGGTATAGGGAGTGAAAAACAAATCTTTAAAACTTTCGGCTGTGGTTCCAATAAACACAATGCGATCCCGGATCAGGGCTGGAGAAATCCCTTTCTCTAAAACCTCCGATACCGTCACTGTATCGAAGTCCTGCATTTCCCCTCGGTAGTTCAATAAAGTCTGATAGCCCCTGTCCTGAACGTTGGTATATCCGCCATCGTTTTGGCTAAAGGCAGGCAGGACAACGGAACCAAATTGCAGCAGGTTATCCTCTCGCAATTCGGGTGTGATTCCCTGCTGATGCAAGTACAAACCTGCCATGAGTAGGGCAAAGCTGGGTAGGGGCGCTTCCTGGTCAGGGCGATCGATCGAGAGCATTGCCCGACGCAATTTTCCATCTGCGTCTGCTAACAGATCATTGGCTCCTACGCGATCGACCTCTGGGAAATATTTTGTAAAAAATGGATGGGCGGGAATGGGATCAGCATCCACCGTATCCGCCACCAGTTCAACCGCGATTAAATTTTCAGTTGTAGCGAAAATTTGCTCCAATGCCTTGTCATTGCGCTGATTGGTGTACAAATCCAATCCAATGGCAATGGGTTTACCCTGTTGAAGGGTCGTGAGCAGTTTTGCCAAAGCGGGATCTCGAAGGGCCGTTTCCGCAGTCCCGTATTTTTTTACGTCGCCTTCGGTAATGGTCACAACCAAAATACGAGCGTCCTTGGGTTCCTTAGGCCGTAACAGAAACAACTGATCCAGGGCCGCGAGTTCCAGGAGTTGCAGTAGCCCCACCATCCGGAGACCGATGATCAGAACTGCAATACTGGGGGCTGCAACCAAGACCCCACGCCATTTCCAGAGTTGTTTCTTGATTACGTTTAGCATGAAAATTGGGTCTCCGGATGGGAAGGAATGGGTAGTGAGAAATGGGTGCTGGACAATCGGAGGTATTTCAATTTTGAAGGGTCAAGGATCAGCGAATGATCGCCCCTGATCGATTCGCTTTTTCCTCATAACCAATTCCCAATCAGGACAAAAGCAGACCAGTAGTAAGGTAAGGAAAAATCTTCGCTCTTTAAAAGGGAAATTTGCGCCTGTCGTAAAGCTTCGGCTTTGGTCAGCCCTTTTTGCAGCAGTTCATCATAGAACTTGGGCATCAGGGTAGCGGCTGCGGTATCATTCACAGACCAGAGGGTTGCCAGAGTGCTACGGGCACCCGATCGCACTGCGACTCCCGCTAATCCCAACGCTGCACGGCTATCTCCAGCGGCGGTCTGGCAAGCACTCAGTACCAATAATTCCAATGGGTTGCGGGTGCGAGTACTGCGTTGTTTCAGAAGGGCATCCAGTTGTTTCACTGGGATACGACTATCCCAGGTCAGAATAAAAGTCTTCTCGGCATCGGAACTGAATTGACCATGAGTTGCAAGATGAACAATTTCATAGTCCTGAGAACCCAATTGGCGGGTCAAGTTTTGGGTCGTCAAGTCTTCGTTCAATAGAAATAGCCCTGGTAGTTCTTCCCGAATTTCAGCCAGTTCGACTTCAACCTTCGGCAGGGGGGAAAATCCCTGTCTCGCTTCGGATAGGCCCCCCGTCAGGGCAGTAGGGTTGCGACGACTTAGGGATTGGGAGCTAAACAGTTCTAACCCCGGTGTAACGGCAATCCCGTATTTTTCAATCAAAAAACGATCGCCGTCTAACAGAGCCGCCATCGGAAAATTCCGTAGGGGACCATCCAACACAAACACGAGGGTTTTTACCTGTCCAGTTGCCAGTTCGGCTTCAAAGGGACGAATCAACCAGTCGTAAACTTGATTCGAAAGTTGCTCGAATACGCCAGAGGGGCTAACAGGGTGGAGGGCTTGGCGCAAACGGATCAGGGTGGATTCGACCTGATTGGAGGGCAGGGGCACCGCATGGTGACGGAGGGGTTGACCCGATCGCCGGAATACAACCTCCAGCCGATCTTCGAGAATGATGGGATAGAAAATTGCTGCCCTGGGATCGATCTGGTCGATCGTCATCGGGCGACGTTCCAGACAGGCTTCTTGAAAAAAGTTTTCCAACTCTGCCAGTTGTAGGGCCTCAATCACCGATCGCGCCGTTTCCAAATTGCCCTGAGTGGGTTCCTGTCCATTTTCAGGGCGCAGCAACAAACTCACATACTGACGGTAGACAGGCTCAACACTTTCCCGAAATGAAAACTGCACATCGGAGTTAATCGTCACCAGGTCGTTGCGAATGGATTGGAGGGTGCCAACCGCCTGACCGTATGAGACGAGGGCAGGTTGGGTTTGGCCCTGAGTCCGGAGAAGACGGCCCAACTGCCATTGCCACTGATAGGTAATGTCATTCGCACTGATGGCCTGAGATAAGGCGAGAGCCTGTTGGGTGACAGTTCGAGCCTCTGCCCACTGGCGCGTCTGTTCATACAGCGTCCCCAATGTTCCCAAAGCATAGGATTCCGCTCGTGGATCTCCCAGCGTTTTTGCCTGTTGGGCTACGGTTGCGAGCGATCGGGCCATTTCCACCCAATCTGGAGCCGTGTTTCCCTCTCCCTGCCGCCACTGCTTCAGGGTGTTCACCAAATTAATCCGCATGTACAAAGTCGTGTGATTGAGCGGCAGGTTTGCGAATCCAGTCTGAAGGGTAGGATAAAGTGCCGCAGCCGTGGCAAATTGCTGCCGTTTCACCAGCACACTGAACTGGTTTAATTGGGCCTGAAGTCGCAGGGTTGGCGTGGGGGCGATCGTGGCAGATTGTTGATAAAGCTCTAAGGCATTACCGAGGCTTGGCTGGTCCAGAGCAGTATTTCCCAAACTGAGTAGGGTTGTGCTGATCTCCTCGGCAGCATCCAGCTTGCGGGCGATCGTCAGGCTGGTCTGCAAGGTTTCCCATGCTTTGGGAAAATTTCCGGTAGCTCGAAAGGCATTCCCCAACGATCGCAAACTCGCAACTTTAGCGGGGGTATCGGGCTGGGTTTGCCAGGTTTGGTTCAAGGCTTCTAACTGGGCAAGGGCACGGTTGTAAAAACCCAACGATCGCAATGCCTGAACCTGATTTAATTGGCTGGACAAACTGCCTGTTGGGTCGTTCACTGCGTTGTAGAGCCGTGTGGCTTGTTGCCAGGTTTCTAACGCCTGTTCTGAACTGCCGCGCGTGAGTTGCAACCGCCCCAGGGTGTTTAGAACTTGAGCGAACACCCGCAGACGATCGGGTTCCTGGAAACCGGGAAGGGGTTGGTTCGCAGGAGGAACTGGGCCTACCAGAATGAGACTGGCGGCGATCGAGGCTTCCGCCTGGGACCACTGCCCTAACTGTTGGTAAGCCAGGGATAGGTTACTGAGGGTCATCGCCCGATTCAGGCTGTCTTTCTCGCGGGCAAACTCGGCTTCGGCCTGTTGCCAGAGGGTGAGGGCTTCTGAGTAGCGCCCAGCTTCATAGGCTCGCTGCCCCTGTTGGAAAGGAGTAGGGGTAGGAAGTTGGGCTTGGGTGACGATCGGACTCAGCAGGGTAAGGCCCAAAGCCAGGGCAAAAACACCCCCTCGTAACCACCAATGACGGAACGGGACAAGGTGGGTCAGAGGTTTGACAAGATGGGAGAGCCAAGTCAACAGAAAGCGCCCTAGTTTTGCCATGAATATTGTGGAGCCACCAAAGGATGAGGAGGGAAATCAGTCTTTTGCGATCGTAGCCTCAGTCCTCGTGAAATCAGAGACTCTCTCCTGAATTTTCAGGATTTGTGACATACATCCGGAGTTGAGGAAATACGCAAAAAAGTGGCTGGGATGGAATGCATCCCAGCCAGCCAGTCCTTGTGGAGGTTTTTCAGTTTTGAATTCCAGGAATCATCACTGACGCTTGTTACTGACGCTTGCGTGCTGCAATACCGATTCCGCCAAAGATCAGTAAAGCTGCTACCGTTGCGGGTTCAGGGATGTCGTAAATGGCAATTCCGATCGGGCGGAGCAAATTGCTGTTAGTTGCCACAAAAACCGGGCCGGAATTCCCCGGAGAAGGGAGGGGTGCTCCCGTCAGACCGTCGTAACGTAGGATGGCTCCCTGGTTGCCCTGGGAAAAGTCGAACCCAGTTGTAAACAACGTATTGCCTAAAAAGGCCAGGTTGCCAGTATAGTTACTACTAGGATTCGTACCTGTGTAATTTGTACCAATCAAGCTCTTTAACGCACCTGTATTGATGTCGTATGTACGG
>JANRKG010000052.1:0-1634 GCA_033763635.1 Leptolyngbyaceae cyanobacterium bins.59 | reverse complement strand
ATCGGCTCCTTCAATCACCAGTTCCCCGCCGCCATAGTGGGAAGGGTCCGAGAGAAATAGGGTGAAGGAAACATCCGATCGCCAGAAAGCACTTCCCATCAGGGCGTTATCGGTGTGTCTATCGTAGGCCATTCCCATGTCATAACGACTGAACAAAATGGAATGAATCATTCTAGGACGAACTGCCGCCTGAAAGAGAGGGTTTTGCTCTAAGCGCGTTCTCACCCGTTCCCTCAAATCCTGGCTAACAGGAGTATCTGACTTCAACTGTTGGTTCCGTTTGACTTCCTGGGCGTACCATCCGGCAGTCAATTTTCCATCTGTAAATTCAGCATCCGCCAGGGTTGTTGTAAAAAATTCCAACTCCTCTGGAGATAGCACCTGGGGAATTTTGAAGATCATGTTCTTATTTCACAGTCAGCTTTTCAATCTCTCCCACCCACTTCAAAACTTCCAGAGGCTTTTTCACAGGCGATTTCGGGGGATTAACTGAAGGCCAAACGGATTTGAGATTTCGCATCGTGTTTGTGATCACCCGATGGTTTTCGGGATATTTCTGACGCATCTTATCACTCACGGTTGCATACAGAGTTTCTGCATAAAGAACAAAACCGCGTGAGTCTTGATATTCTACCAGTTCAACAATTTTTCCATTGGCGATCGCCGCTTCATACTCCTCTGCTGCGGTTGCCAGCACTCGCTTCATCACCCCTAACACAAACTCTGGAGACTCCCGCTTCCCCTTAGGCAGAGCGGCAATCGCCCGATCGATCGCCTGGAGGGATGTTCCATAGGCTTGGGTCATTTGGGAACTGCCGGGGGCTGATTTTGCCAGGTCATTGAGTTGATTTAAGGTTGCCTTAAATTGGGGCACTTTGCGTTGCTGCAACTGACCTTCGATGTCACCATAGAGTTCTTCAACGGGATGTTCAATATGCGCCTTGGCCTGCTCATACTTCTTCTGGTCCATCAATTCCTTTGCCACCATTAAATGGCCTTTCATCAGGGCCAGGGTTGTCATGTAATCGGTATCAACATCCCCCGAAGAGGCCGATTCTCCCCCTTCCCCGCCTTCTCCCCCTTCTCCTCCATGATGGTTGTTTGCCAGAGTCAAGGGTCTTGAGACAGTGGGAGCAAGGGTTCCTTCTTCACGAGCGGTGCTTACTCCATGACTGCTGGAAATTCCTACGGTTGCAGTTAAACCAAGGGCAAGAAAAAGCTCTACAGGTTTTAGTCGAGTCATAAATAATTCCCAAGGATTAGAAAAACAAGCTCAATCAGGCTAACGTTATTGAAATTTATTGTCAACAGCCTCTCAAAGTTTTGCCTAGAAGGCTCAAACCCAACCTTTCTAAGCAATGACCTTAAACAAGCCCATACATCCCAGTTCGGCGATCACATCCTGATGGGGATGGAACATGTATTCACCGAGATAGGAGTAGGAAAACTCTAGAACATGCCGTTCCGCTGTGCCCATCATGATTACATCCGTTTCTTCGCTGGCTGTCAGGGTACGCCCGGTACGAAACACTTGAAAAAGATTGGCATGGATATGGAAAGTCACGGCAGGGTCAAACTCAATCATATTGAGCAGGTAAACCCGGATGCGCTGATTCTGCTGCACCGTAATGGGA
>JANRKG010000051.1:0-8513 GCA_033763635.1 Leptolyngbyaceae cyanobacterium bins.59 | reverse complement strand
TTGCGAATCCCAGATTGCCATTCCTGATAACGGGTGACAAAACTACTCACTTGCCCGACCGCAAAGGCGATCGCTGCTCTGCGGTAGTAGCTGGGGAACTTGTGAAATGTCTGGTCGATGCCAGGGTACTTCACCGTGGGATGGTGAGCAGTGGCATGAATCAACCGCTCAACCGCAGGAATCACCTGCTGACTGGTCAGGCTCCCTAGTTCAGGCCAATGGGTAAAGACAATTCCCACCAAATGTCTGCACAAACGACGATAAACCTTCACCGTTTCGGCAAACAGTAGACGCTGTTGTGCCGTTGGGTTTAGGGTCCATTTGTCCGTGCGAATGATAGGATTTCGATTTATCATAGAGCAATTATACTATGATGCTGTTAGTTATGGCTAGAGAGCTAAAACACCATGCACAGGCTGTTTGCAGTCTTCAGACTCACATGGTGTTTGTCACAAAATATCGGCATCCTGTGATTACAGCAGCAGTTGCCCCCACCTGCTGCGCGAGGATGGGGGAGTGCAGGCTAATCTTGTTCAATTATTTTTGCAATTTATTTTGTCTAGCCCTATCGATGAACTGTACTAATTCCTGATTCAGAACCTCATAGCCCTGTTCATTCAGGTGCAACTCATCGGCTCGGTACTTTGGCAACATCACACCTTGAGGATTCGCAAGAATTGAGAAGGCATCAAACACAAGCGTTTTATGATCCGTTAGGGTGGCGATGTAGGCATTGACTTCTTGAATCGCTTGACCGATCGCATCGGACCAGAAGGGCTTCCGTTGCAGCGGCATCTCCCCCGCCGGGAAAATTGTCGTTAAGATCACGACTGCCCCCAGGCTTCTAGATTCTTCTACCATGCGCTTGATGTTGGCTTTCGTATTCGTAACGATCGTCTGTCTGCGCTCTGGAAATAAGGCAACGGTTTTGAGATCATTCACGCCAACTTGAATGATGACAATATCAGGGTTTAGGGGGCGCACATGGGATGTAAACCTTTGAAGGGTCTGGACGGATGTTTGGGAAGAAATCCCTCGGTTGATGAACTCATACCCGTTCATATTTGGAGGAGTCCAATTGGCAGATCTTGAATCTCCAAAGAAAATAACTCGGATGCGATCGGTCTCAATTGCTTCTTGAGAAGTTACGGGATAATAGGCTAATCCAACCGGATCAAGTCGTGTCTCATTCAGTTCAAAATAATATTTCTTTGCTTGATTGTAGAGTAAAAAATTGAGAGCGATTGAGCTTCCAAATAACGCTAACACAAGCGTATTGAACAAAAGCCACCGTTTTCTGAATTGCATCTTTACGAAAACCTTCTTAAAAAGCCAGTCAACAAGCTCAAATTGCAATTGCAATTTGCGAACCTAATTCCATCAAGCATTGCTGATCTTTGGCATCAAAACTGGCTTTAAAGTAGTCTGGTGGTTTAGGCCAATGAGCAGGATCATAGGAAAGAAAGTGACCCTTTCCACGCTTATTGATCACTTGAATGACCCCTGTGACTTGTTGATGAGTATTTACAATTGGCGTACACAACAAACTACAGGTTCGATAACCTATTCTTTGATCCGATTGTTGGATCACGGTTGCATTTGGATCATCATAGAGGTCAAAGGGAATATTGAATGGCTCTCCCGTTTCAAACACTAAACCCACATATCCCTGTCCGATCGCGATTCGGAGATCGATTAGGGAACCCTCTAAATTAGGGATCACGGTCCACAGTGCGTGGTTGCGATGATCCAAAATCCAGAGTGCGGAGCGATCGGCTGCTGTCAGTTGTCGGGCGATCCGGGCAAACTCGTGAATCCGTTCTTTCAAAGCCATTCCTTCGCGATCGGTCATCTGTCATTCCTGCCTAGAAATAGGATGAATACTGCCAAACATTTTTTACATGTCTATGTATTTTTACCTACATCTCATTCTCAACCGATTCCAGAGGCTATTGATACCCCATGTCTAAAGCCGATCCTCAAACCCTTCAATTCGGGCATTAAGGCGATTTTTCGAAAACAATTTCCCCTCTGGTTTCGGCTTCGCTCAACCAGCGTTCGTGCCCTTCGGCTCCGCTCAGGGCACACCTTCGACTCCGCCCTAACCCTCCTAATTCGCTTCCCCGATCAACACAAACGCTGCCCAATCACGGGGGTCAGGGTACTGTTTCATTGTCGTCAGCATCGCCTGTCGTAACGCTTGCGCCCGATCGGGATTTTGCTGCAAATTCTGGTAGAACTGGGTCATCAACTGAGCCGTTGACGCATCGGGCACTTTCCATAAGGACACAATCACACTGGGAACCCCAGCAGAAATCAACGATCGCGATAACCCAATCACCCCATCCCCCGTAATTTCCCCACGCCCTGTATCACAGGCACTCAAAACCACCAGATCGGCTCTGAGATTTAGATTGAGGATTTCGCTAGCGGTGAGTAAACCATCCTCCTGCTCGGAGGGAGCCAGCGCGATCGCCCCCGGAATTCCCAACCCCCGATAGTCATCCAACAGGCCGTGAGTTGCCAGATGGATCAATCGAGCGTTTTCCATTTGTTTCACGACAAAGGCTTTGGTTGCTTGTTTGCCTAGCACGGCATTTGTTTTGAATAGGGAAGCGATCGTCCGGGCTTCCTGCTCCGCGCCTGGTAATGCGGGGAGAGGTTGGGGTTCACCGCCCACCGTTGTAGGAAGCGATGGCATCTGAGGATTGCCAACCACTAACACCCCTTCAGGTCGTTTTGTAACCCGATGGCGTTGCTGGCGGGTCAACTGCAATACCTGAATGGCAGGGGCCGTTAAGATCGTATGTTTTTCAATCAGGTATTTCCCAGTCGCGTCCTGAAGAGCGGCGAAGGGAACTAGAAACAACGGACCCTGGGGAACGAAAATGATGCGATCGGTGGGATGGGTGGGCAACAAATCTGCGATCGGCTGAATCAGCAATTGATGGAGCTTTTGAAACTCCTGATTTCGAGTTTGGGATTGACTGGTGGCCCGGGCAACCAATTCCCGATTTTCGTTAAAACTAAAGCCCCGATTTCCGGCCCCGATCGACTCCCGACTTCCGGCAACCAGGGATTCCAGGGCAACCCCTTGTAAAACCCCTTGTAAGTCCACCTGCCGCATCGTCACTTCCCCAGTCGGACGGACCACCCAGATTAAGAGTTGGGTTGCGGTCGCTTCTCGCTTTTGCAACTTCAGATCATCTTTCAGAATGGCATATTCTACGATCGTCGCCTGATGGTCACGCGCCACCTGCTGAATTGCAGACAGGGTGATCGGAGGGGTTGCCGCCTGATTTACCGGATTGCGCCCGGTGTCCAATCGCCTCGCCAGCAACTCCACAAACGCCCTGGCTCGTCCCCGCTCACTCACTTCCAGGGCTGCTTCTGGCTGCTTCTGGGCAAGCAAAGCCGTCTGCCAGAGGCGATAAACGCTGGCTTGCTCCTCCAGAAAATACACCTTGTCCAAATCATTGCTCCCTAGATTCGATCGCACCTGCTCAATCACAGCGGCGCTTTCCTGGAATCGCTGGGTTGCTGCCGTCAGTTGGGCCGCCGCCAGGTGGACCCGCCCGATCGCACTCAGGGCAATGAATTCTAAGCGTCGATCGCCCAATTCCTGAATGCGGGGCAGGGCGGTTTGCAGCGTCTCCAGAGCGCGATCGGGTTGCTTTTGAGAGTAATAGACCTGCCCCATCCGCACGAGAATTCCCGCCTCTTCACTGCGACTGTTGAGGGTACGGGCCAGGGTTAACGCTTGTTGATAGGTCGTGAGGGCTTGTGAGTATTGCCCTTGATCGGCATAGACTTGCCCCATATTGCCCAAAATGGCGCTTTCTAACCGTCGATCGCCCACTTTTTGAGCCATTGTCAGCGCTTGCTGGAAAGCAGCCAGGGCTTGAGAGTGGTTGTCATCAAAAGAATGGAGGGTGCCGATGTTTGCCAGGGTGGTTGCCTGTCCTGCGGGGTCTCCGATCGTTTCCAGAATCTTGAGGGCCTGGTCATAGTATTCCAGGGCTTTCTTGCGCTGGCCCAGATAGGCATAGACAGACCCGATATTATTCAGCGCGACCGCACTTCTAAAGGGTTCCTTGAGGGTCTGAAAGAGTTGGAGTGCCCGATCGTAGGTCTGAAGGGCTTGCTGGTACTGACCCAGGCGATCGTAAACCAACCCGATATTATTCAGCGATCGGGCCTGTCCGCTCGGATCTTGGGCAGTTTGGGCCAGTTGCAGGGATTGATTGAACAGTGCCAACGCCTGACGAAATTCTCCCTGATCCAGATACACTCGCCCCATATTGTTCAGGATCGTTGCTTCTCCGGCGCGATCCCCGGAAGCCCTCACCCGGGTCAGGGCTTGCTGATAGATTGTCAGCGCTTTCTGTCCTTCCCCCAGGTCGGCTTGATAGCGGGCCAGACTGACCAGAGCCGTTGCCTCAACCTGGGCCAGGGCCGGATTGCCCTGAGTGAGCTTGATCACCTGTTCGCCATAGGTGATCGCTCGTCGCTTATCCCCCAGATCCGCGTACACGCCTCCCAATCCGAGAAGGGCGATCGCCTCCACCGTCTGATTTTTAGTCTGTCGCGCCAGAGCCAGAGCTTCCTCATACTTCTGAGCCGCCTGGGGCAAACTAATCTTCGTCCCTTCGGTTGCCAGTTGTTGAGCTTCCCGGAGAATTTGCAGAGCCTTCTGCACGTCATCAACGGCAGCAGATGGGGAATTACTGAGGGTCGCCAGTTGTTGCTGTGCGTTCCTGGCTTGAGTCGTATCTCCCAGGACTCCATAGACCCGCACTAGACTTTCTAGAATGCGCTGTTGTTTTCCCTGATCCCCCAGATCCCGTACCAGCTTTAAACTCTGCTGATAGAATTCTGCTGCTTTCGCCGTTTCCCCGGCCTGTTCCCGTAAATTCCCTAGACTGGTAAGGGCATCCCCCTGTTTCTGGCGATCGCCTAACTCCTGAGCCAGAACTAGACTGCGTTCCAGGTATTGAGACCCCTTCGCAAAATCCCGCAGACTGCCATGCAACAAGCCCAGAAAATAGGTGGCGAACCATTCACCCGATCGGTCCTGACGGGCTTGATACTGCTTTAATGCCTGTTGGAACGACTGATCCGCAGCCGAAAATTGCTGGGACTGGTACTGCTCAACCCCCTGCTGAAGGAGGCGATCGGCCTCAGTAGAGCGAGTTTCAGTTGTCTGGGCGAGGTTGACAGGGGCAGGAGTGCTGAAGCCAGGGGCGATCGACTGACCAAAGAGGAGCAGACTCAGGATGGCAAGACGGGAGTATCGGGAACAATGCATAGGAACTCCAAATTGAAAGATAGAAATCAGCCCTGCTTTTTCACAGAGATGTCACATTTCATCCGTAGGATTGCAGTATCGAATCGTTCTGGTTAAAGTTATGTCCATCCCATCCCTGACGAAAGAGGCTTCCTCCAATTCTAGCTTTCAGGATCTGCCTACCTTAATCGATGAAAGTTTGATTCGCCCCTTTAAGTTTTGGGATTGGGGCATTAAAGTCGGGATGATTTATAACAGTGACCTGTACATGTTTTGTGAGTCTTTTAGGTTGCAACAGCGCTTGCAAGCTTATGATGCAGGGTACCAAAAGATTCAGAAAGGCCAGCGAGTTTGCATTACCGCTTCTAAAACAAGCTACTCAGTCTGGATGACCCTACAAGCACTCCTTGAAACACAAAACCCATCTTAACGAAAGCTGAAATACATAACCTTTGAGCTAAATGGGCATCGTAGAGTCATAACAATGGTTAATTCTGAAAGCCGTTTTTCCCCAGATCCTGAGCCGTCACCCCTGCCTTCGCTCTCCATCCCCAACCCTTTTGACGATGCAGCCCTGTTTGTGAGCCATGAATTACGAACACCCCTGACCTCGATTCAAGGTGCCCTTCGCCTCCTCCACACGGGCCAATTGGGTTCTTTGTCCGAAGAAGGGCAACGCCTCTTGACGATCGCCATCAACAATACAAATCGCCTAACCCGATTAGCCTGTGCGATCGAGCACCAATCGTCCCATTCGACGACCTACCTGACTTCCAGCGAGTTGAAGCAAATTCAACTGGAAAATGAACTAACCCAGGCTCTCGATCGTCAGGAGTTTTACCTGATGTATCAACCCATCATTGCGGTTGAATCCCATCGAATTGTTGGCTTTGAGGCTTTAGTACGATGGCAGCACCCGACCCAGGTTTCCCTCTCCCCTGATTTATTTATTCCAATCGCAGAAAAAACAGGAGCCATTCATGCGTTGGGAACGTGGGTACTGGAGGAAGCGTGTCAACAATTGCGACACTGGCAACAACAATTTCCCCAACTCCATCCATTAACCATCAGTGTGAACCTTTCCTCGGTTCAATTGGACCGCAACCTGCCGCAGAAAGTCGCCCACATTTTGCAAACTACTGGAATTGCGCCAGAATGTTTAAAGCTCGAAATTACGGAAACGGCTGCGATCGAAAATCAGGAAGTTGCATTTCAGGTGCTCTCAGCCCTCAGGCAGATGGGAATGCAACTCTATGTCGATGATTTTGGGGTCGGCTATTCATCCCTGGCGCGTCTACCCGATTTACCCGTTGATACTTTAAAGATCGATCGGTCCTTTGTTCAAAATCGACAATGGGATATCTGTGCCATGATCATCCAATTGGCTTCCCGTTTAAAGTTAGGGGTAATCGCAGAAGGAATTGAACACATGGAGGCGTTAATTGTTTTAAAGGGTCTCGGCTGTCGATATGTGCAAGGATATTTTTTCTCTAAACCCTTAACGAGTCAAGCAGCAGGTTTATTTTTAGAAGTTCAGGCCAACTCCCTGGCCAGTCTGGAAATGCTGCAATTCCTTTCACCCAATGCCAGTCCCTCGCCAACACCTGTTCTTCGCCAACATCCGTATGAACCATCCTGATACCTCTATCCGTGCTGATCCATCCCTGGCGATGCAAGAATTCATTCTGGTTGTGGACGATAACCAAATCACAACCAAGCTGATGATTCGCATGCTCCTGGGGCGGGGTTATCATGTGGAACAGGCATTGAATGGCGAAACGGCGTTGCAGATTGTCCGGACTCGTTCACCTGATCTCATTCTGCTGGATATTTTGATGCCGGGAATTGATGGGTACGAAGTGTGTAAAACCTTAAAGGCCGATCCTCAAACCCAGACAATTCCCATCATTTTTATTAGCAGCGTCGAACAGATCACTGATAAGGTAAAAGCCTTTTCCGTTGGAGCGGCTGATTTCATGCAAAAGCCTTTTCAAATGCCGGAAGTGCTGGCACGGGTTGAGAACCAACTGCAACGAGTCAGGCTCGATCGCACCTTAAAACAACAGCAAGAACAACTGCTCCTGCAAAACCAACGATTGCAGCGGGAAATGGACGATCGCTTCCGGGTAGAACTGGCTCTTAAACGGCAGTCCCATACGCTTTCCCGATTTAGCAACACCCTGATCCACCTCCATCGCTTGAGCCTGACCGACTTTCAAAGTCTGGAGGAATTGTTTCAGGAATATTTACAAACGGGCTGTACCTTGTTGGGCTTCTCGACAGGGATGATTGGTCGTTTAGAGGAAGCAGTCTATTCCATTCAGGCATTTTATCCAGATTCAAAGGATTGGAAACTGGGATGTCCGTTTGAGGTTAAGGGAACTTTTTACGAGCAGGTTTTACGAGAGAAACGCACGATCGCTTTTCCCCATCCTGAACCAGGCACCGTCCCCAATTTACCCGACTCCCTCCAATCCATTGGCACGTACCTGGGAACTCCGATTTTTGTTGATCACGACTTGTATGGAGTTCTTTGCTTTTTTGATACTCAGGCCCGGAATGAAGGGTTTGAGAGTCATGAATGGGAAGTGATCGAATTGATGGCCCAAAGCATTGGGAAGTTCATCAAACTGCAAGAAGCGCAAGCGAAACGACAACAAGTGGAGCGGGAACTTCAACAGGCCAAAGAGACCGCTGAGGCAGCGAATCGAACAAAAGGCGAATTCCTGGCAAACATGAGCCATGAACTTCGGACTCCCCTCAATGTCATTTTAGGATTCACCCAAATCATCGCCCGGGAAGAATCCCTGACCCCAGCGATTCGTGATTCCCTCGCAACCATCACCCGGAGTGGCGAGCATCTTCTGCTACTCATTAATGATGTGTTGGAAATGTCCAAAATCGAGGCTGGAAAGGTAGTTCTTAATCCAGTCTGTTTTGATTTGCACGAATTACTGAGTAGCCTGGAAGAGATGTTGTGGTTGAAAGCACAGGCGAAGGGAATAGACTTGCAGTTGGTGTGGGATCCAACGGTTCCGCATGCTATTCAAACCGATGAAGGAAAATTGCGTCAGATCTTGCTGAATCTGTTGAGCAACGCTATCAAGTTTACGCCGCAGGGTCAGGTGACGCTGCGGGTGACGGGAAACGGGGGAAGTGGGAAGCCAGACAACTTAGAAGGACTGGTGAAACTGGCCTTTGAAGTGGAAGATACGGGGATCGGGAT
>JANRKG010000050.1:0-4618 GCA_033763635.1 Leptolyngbyaceae cyanobacterium bins.59 | reverse complement strand
CAGTTTTTGAACGTCCTTCCGGAGTTCCACATCCGTAAAGTCTGCCCCGTCGATCGTCGCCCCTTCAAATTTAGCATTAAAAGCAAACGCCCCTTCTAGCACTGCGTTTGTCAGGTTTGCCCCTACCAAGCGAGCCGTATCCAGGGTCGCATTTATCAGATTCGCCCCTTCCAGATTGGCAGATTCTAAGTTTGCTCCAAATAGGCTCACCCCCTGCAAATCGGCATGGCTAAAGTTACTACTCCGCAGGTTCGCTTTGGTAAAGCTCGAATCAACCAGCACCCGCCCAGAAAAGTCTGCCCCAACAAAAAAACCTTTGTTATAGTCCTCTGCCAGAGCGATTGGACTGGAGACAAGCCATCCTCCCCCGATCCCTAGAACGATCAGACAACTCATCAGGATGGGTCGCAAATAACACAGAACAATAGACAAACAGCGAGGAACCCTACAATTCATAGGTAATGGGTACAAGCAGCATAAGGATGTAATATGCTCATCCTACCCGAAACTGTTCCCCCTCTCTTGCGATGAGTCGTTTGCCACCTGATCCCTCTTCTGAACCAATCAAAAATTCCCTTCCGAAGCGGACGATCGGTAACTTAGGCGAAAATTTGGTCGCGCGTTGGTTGGAAGAACAGGGCTGGACGATCTTGCATCGTCAGTGGCATTCCCGTTGGGGAGAAATTGACCTGATCGCCCAGGCCGAGAAGGAATCCCACACACCTGTTCTGGCATTTGTTGAAGTTAAAACTCGCAGCCAGGGCAATTGGGACGAGGACGGACTGTTGGCAATGACTCCTACGAAGCAGAAGAAACTCATTCAAACCGCCCGTCTATTTTTGGCAAAGTATCCCTTGCTGGCAGAACAGTCCTGCCGATTTGATGTCGCCCTGGTTCTCTGTCACGGCGCTCCACGATCGCCCACCAAAGAGAGCCAACGGGACCAAGGGAAATTACCCTCCCCCTCAGAGCCAATCAAAATCGGTCAAGCAGTTTCGATAGAAGGACATCAATTGATCCTTCAGGACTACATTCCCTGGGCTTTTGAGCCACAGTAAACCAACGGGTTGATTAGGCCAGGGTTTCGGGACAATACCCTAACCCCAACACAAACTGACGACGGAATTCTTCAATTTCCGTACGATCGGGATTTCCATGAGAAACGATCGCGACCTGATAACGGCGCATGACCTCAATGGGGGACTGACCCGTTTCCAGACTCCAGAGGGCCATTTGAACACGAATTTCGGATTCGTAGGGAATGCCTAACTCATTCAAAAAGGCCCGCAGGTCGCCATCTTGGCGGGAGTCTAACGGGTAATTCATCTTGACTTTGATGATCCAACCATCGATCTGGTGAATGACAGTCATGAAGCGGACTGGCAACCAGGGGGTAGCATGCAGGTACTCAACAACCCGAAGGGTCAGGCTGGCGTTTGCGAGATAATAAAGGTATTCCATAGTCGGGGACCATCTGGATGCTACACTTTACATTCTGACGAATAAGGGTAATGACTGATAGGGGAAATGCCCCCGCTCTGATAGGGGAATTTCACCCAACTTGATCCCCATAAAACCCGCACCAGAAAATACTTTTAGAGACAGATGCCCATGTCAGGTGATGCTGAGAATCTCGATCGCCTATTATCGGCCTACGATTACGAACTCCCGGAAGAACGAATTGCCCAAAATCCTGCTGTACCCAGGGATAGTTCTCGCCTACTCGTCATCAATTCTCCCGATCAACACCAGCATGCAATCTTTCGAGATCTACCCAAACTATTAAAATCAGGGGATTTACTGGTATTAAACAATACCAGAGTTATTCCGGCTCGCCTATATGGATATAAACCGAGTGGAGCCACCATTGAAGTGCTTCTTTTAGAAGAACAGGCTCCCGATCGATGGTTGGCCTTGGTAAAACCAGGTCGCCGATTGAAGGTGGGATCTGAAATTTGGTTTGGGCCTTCTGACGAGAAACCCATCTTGCAAGCTGTTGTCATTGCTCAGGATGAAGCAACCGGAGGCCGAGTCCTTCAGTTCACTACCCTCCTCGATCAACCCCTGGATAAGATTCTGGATCAACTCGGTCAAATGCCGCTGCCTCCCTACATTACCGACTCCAAAGCAGCCCCAGAGCAGTACCAGACTGTTTATGCGGAGCGGGCAGGTTCCGCCGCTGCTCCCACCGCTGGCTTACACTTCACCCCAGAACTCTTAGAGAACCTGGATGCGATGGGCATTGAGCGCACCTTTGTCACGCTCCATGTGGGAGTGGGAACCTTTCGTCCTGTTGAAAGCGAAGATATCACGGCCCATACCATGCATGCGGAGTGGGTAGAAGTCTCTCCCGAAACAGTGGAGAAAATCGAACAAACCCAATCGCGAGGCGGACGAGTCATTGCCGTGGGGACGACCTCGGTTCGATCGCTAGAGGGAGCCGCCCAACAGGGAAAACTACAACCTTACCGGGGCAAGGTGAATCTGTATATCTATCCTGGTTATCACTGGCGAGTGGTGGAAGGATTAATCACTAACTTTCACCTCCCCCGCTCCAGTTTGATGATGCTTGTCAGTGCCCTGATCGGACGAAAACGCCTCCTGGATTTGTACCAGGAAGCGATCGATCAGAAATACCGATTTTATTCCTTTGGGGATGCGATGCTCATTCTGCCGGAAGCACGAATCTAGAACACCACAACCCGACCGTCATCTCGAATATAAACCGCCCGATCGCCCGGAGGTCTTCCCCCTGGCAGAATCTCTAGCCGAAAACTCTGCTTTCCGGTACGAGACGCACGGGCCAATAACGGTAGAGAAATCTGGTCCCAAAATACCATCGACAGATTAGGCTTCGTGCCGCCCCACCGATCGAACTCCAGTTCCTGCCCCGGTTGGAGGGGAATCGGGTCCGTGCCCTGTATCCGTTGAATTAGCACAAGGCTGGCAGTCCGATTGGCGATGCGAATGGTGACGGGTTGCCCTGGTGTGAACTGGAGGGGTTTGGGACCGCAGTTAGAGGCACAGGTGCCCGCGATCGACGGTTGTAGCCGTTCCCCGGTCCCAATCACTAACAGGGCAGAAACCAGTGCCAATGCAAAGGATTTGTACATGAAGTCATCCTCGATTCATGTCCTAGAGATGGCATAAATTACCGAATATCGCAAGAGGCAGAGGGAGGAAGGCAGAGGACAGAAAGGTAGAAGGGCCATGCACCCCCATTCTTTTTGACTTTCCTCACAAGTTCCTCAAACTATTTCCTTAACCTTACAAAGTAGATTCAGACTCACTGCATGGGGATCGAGCAATCCAGCGGCGAAGGAGACAGTATGGAAACGATTCGTAAAATTAACGAAGAGTTGTCAATCGCCGGACAGATTGACGATGAACAACTACTTTGGTTAAGCCAGGAAGGGTATCGATCGCTGTTGAATTTGCGATCGTCCCAGGAGGAGGGTTTTTGGGTTGATGAGCAATCGAAGGCGGAATGTTTAGGGTTCCGCTACTTAAATCTGCCTATTCATCCGGATGTCATTGATGATGTTACGGCCTTGAGGGTTCTCCAGCAGATTAATACCCTCCCGAAGCCGATGCTGGTTCATTGTGATAGTGCAGTACGAGCAGCAGCTATTGCCCTGATGCACATTACCACCCGTCAGGGTACTCCCCTCGATCGGGCATTCAAACAAGTGCGGCAGTTGGGCTTATTTGATGTGTTCGTTCAGGGTAGCCCCGTGTAAAAACAGTTGGCCTCTGGAGCGGCACGGCCTGTTTACTTCCCTCCCTATACAACAGGCTCATTTCGAATCGGTTCTTGCGTTGCAGAGGGACTGAGCATTGCCAGATAAATTCCGACTAATACGATCGAAAATGCCAACCAGTTGAGAAAACTCAATTGTTCTGCAAACAAAATTCCGGCCCCGATCGCTGCCAAAACAGGATCGAGGAGCAAAAATAGGGCGATAAATTCAGACGACAGATGCCGCAAACTGTACACCAGCAAGCCCTGTCCCAAAATCTGACACACTAGCGCCAACCCAATGACAATCAGCCACTCCTGCCAGGATTGGGGTAGGAGCGGCCCTTCCGATAGACAGACGAAGGGTAGCGTGATGACTGCGGCGATCGCCGAACTCCAAAGAATGATGGCGTTGGGACTGATATAGGTCTGCAATTTTTCCAGAATTAATAGATAAATCCCAAAGGCGAGGGCTGCCAGAAGCGCGGCCCCATCTCCCTGAAACCTATCCGAGGCCATGTGCAAGTCTGTCAAGGTCAGCCCTGCCATTCCTCCCAGCGCAATTCCCAACCCACCCAAAAACCGAGCATCAACCGTCTTACCCCAAATCAACCAGGCTCCCAGCGTGGTAAACAGAGGCGTGAGGTTTGCCAACAACGTTGCATTCGCGACAGTGGTTTGAGTCAGGGACCATCCCCAAAGAACCAGATCTGCCGTAAAGAGAAATCCAGCGGCGATTAATCCTCCAATTAGCCAAAAAGGTTTAAGGGTAGGCTTTCCAGGGTCTTCAGCAACTTTTTTGGCAGAGGGTCGCAATCGATTAATCCCTTGCCAAACTCCCAAAACCAGGGCTGTAATCCAAAAGCGGTTGAAGGCGAT
>JANRKG010000049.1:0-1875 GCA_033763635.1 Leptolyngbyaceae cyanobacterium bins.59 | reverse complement strand
GTGTGGAAGTGGGGTATGCGTTGCAGTGTAAGCGCCCCGAACAAATTCTGCTGGCCCAGATGGAGCGGAATGATTTGCCGGGACAGTTTCCCTTGGATCTCCCGACTCAGAATCGAGTTGTTTTTAAGAACAAAACTGACTTGCACAAAACGTTACCCAGTCTAGTAGAGACTCAGCTTCAACGGTTCAGCCTCTTTTGATAAGTTTTGTGGTAGTTTTGCAGGAGTTGAAAGCCTGAAAGCAATCATAGAAACCGATACAGACATATCCAAAGGAAGAGGCACAATGACCGGAAACGTAAATCCTGAAGCAGCCGGAGGGCAACGTCGCAGCCGCTATGCCAGGGTTCCTGATGAATTTGCAGTTCACTTGCTTTTTGAAGGAGGCCATCGAGAAGAGGTTCGCTTCCCCACCATCCAGGAATTCCAGAAGTGGTATAGCGGGGAATTAGTGCCCAAGTCGGGTTCCAATGACTTCATCACCATTCCTATCAAAAACCTGCAAGGGGAATATATGGTCGCTCGTCCCGCCAAAATTTTAGCAATTCGAGTAGAGCCTGTATTTGCTTCCAGTATCGATCGAACCGTATGATGGTGTCCGATCTGATATTGAGTTTGGTCTCTGTCTTAGGGATTTTCTGGGTCATAGGGGTTTGAGTAACAAAATGGGCTTATTTGTGCAACTTCCCCGATCGCTGGCAATTGTGACCGCCTTAAGTCTGGGAATCGGATTGGCAGTGCTGCCAAAGGTTGGATGGGCTGAAGTTCCGGCGCATCCTTCAGTGCGTCCATCCCCTTCGTTGCGATTGGTTGATTTGACCCTACTTCCCAAGCAAGTCGGGCTAGATCATCCACTTCGCTCACATCAGTATCAATCGGAGCGGGTGCGTCTGTTGGAGGCGATCGACACAAGTTTGCGGTATCTCCAAACGCCCCGTGCGATCCAGGCTTACCAGAACTATCCCATCCCAGGAATTACTCTCGATCGGGTGCAGCGGAGTTTGGTGCGGTTTCGCCAACTGGTGACGACCAGCCGATCGGCAGCAGCGTTGCAAGTCGCGGTACGGCGAGAGTTTTTGTTCTACCAGGCCGTCGGCAAGGATGGTCAGGGTACGGTGGCCTTCACAGGATACTTTGAGCCAATCTACTGGGCCAGCCGTCAGCGCACCCCTACGTACCGCTACCCCCTCTATCAAGCACCCCCGAATCTGGCCCAATGGCCCAAGCCCCATCCAGACCGATCGGCTCTAGAGGGACGGGACGGCCTTCAGGGATCGCAGGGGCCTTTGCAAGGATTGGAGTTGGTTTGGCTCAGCGATCGGTTAGAAGCATTTCTGATTCAGGTACAGGGATCAGCACGGCTTCAGCTAACGGACAGAAGCACCATGACCGTTGGCTATGCAGGACACACAGACTATCCTTATGTAGGAATTGGTCGAGAACTGGTCAAGGACGGCAAACTCAAGCAGGAAGATCTCACCCTGCAAGCGCTGCTGGCTTACTTTCGACGGTTTCCCCAGGATTTAGATAAATATATTCCGCGAAACAAGCGATTTATCTTCTTTCGCGAAACGAATGGTGCGCCTGCCACGGGTAGTCTGGGGCAACCTGTTACGGCGGGTCGATCGATCGCCACAGATAAATCCCTCTTTCCCCCTGGCGCTTTGGCTATTATCCAGACTCCCTTACCAGAAAGGGATGCAACGGGACGATGGGTACAACGGATGAACAGCCGTTTTGTGCTGGATCACGATACGGGGAGTGCGATTAAAGGACCGGGACGGGTCGATCTGTTTACTGGAACAGGGCGAGAAGCGGGGAGTCAAGCTGGGCTAATCAATGCAACTGGGCAGCTTTATTATTTGTTACTGCGGGA
>JANRKG010000048.1:0-3120 GCA_033763635.1 Leptolyngbyaceae cyanobacterium bins.59 | reverse complement strand
ATCTGTATTGGCTTGATGGGCTGCGATCGCTTGCCGGACTGCCTCATAACGGCGGCGTTGGTCCCGTCGAATCGAGGCAGGGGTATTGCCCAATCCCGGTGCATTCCAACGTCCTGTTTCTGGGTCTTGATATGCATGGGTTCTGGCCCAAATGACTGCTTCTGAGCCTGTGAGCCCTTTTTCCCTGGCCTGTTTTAATCGCTTGATGTATCCCCGGTCTAACGCAGCTCGAGGAGATTGATTCGCGAGATCAATGCCATTTAATTCTTCTGCGAGAGATAACTCCAGTTTGTAAGTCGCTGCCTGCCGCCGTAAAACCTGAGCTTGCCGCTCTAAGCGCTGTAATTGTTTGCGATCGGCTTCCTGAGGAGACCTTGCTCCGTGCTGATAGGAAAAGGTGCCCAAGTTCCAGACCCCATTGCCCGGATCGTGATGACCATAATATGCCTGAGTGCGCTGACCGCTTGGGGTGCGAGTGCCCTCAGCCGCTCCCACCGCTTTCGCAACGAGAGAAGTGGTATCCCCTAAAAACAACTCTTGTAGAGGACGGTTGGAAGAAGGGGAATCGGGCCACTGAAGTTGTAGCTGCTTGAGTTTTAGTTGACGAGAACCTGGCTTTGGCTGAGACTCTGGGATCTGATTGGGGGACTTTGCAACGGAGGTTTCAGAGCCAAGCTGTTCCACATTAAAGTTTAGTTCCAGGGGGCGATCAATGCTCGTCGCAAGGCTGTCCTTTGGGGAGGGGGAGTCATGTGCCCTGACTGGGTTGGCTGGGCTTTTCTGCTGAATGACAGGGCGATGATTTGTTGGCGGAGGAACAGGTCTGAAATCCAGCAGGGCAGTACTCATGGCTTTAACAGGTGGGGGAAAGAACCCGATCGCCAGTCCCGCTACCCCTGCAACATAGAGCCAGAGTTGGGAGTTGAAAACCTTCCCGAACTCTTCTCTGTCATCTTCCCCCTCAGTATCTTCCGGCGCATGATTGATCCAATCTTCACGCTCCCCATCCTCCCAATATGCGGTCTCATCGAAGGCGATCGGATAGGTCAAGTCCACCTCATTAAAGTCAAGGTTCACAAACTCGAAGTCTTCCTGATCCTGATCCATCGAAGATCCGACATATTCATATCTGGCCTGTTTATCCCAATCCATGATTTTCATAGCTGAAGCAATTTTGAGGCGAATGGTCGCATGAATCTGACCAGGGTTCTGCCAGAACTTTGGTAAAGCGTTTAATCTTAACGGCTGAAAGGGGTATAGACCCAGTAGAGATTTATCGATTGGTTAGCTGATAACCTGCGTATTCATTCCCCTCATAAAGCACCACTAACCAGGTTTCAGGTTCAAATTCCAACGGATACACCTTCCTTTCAGCGGGCACCCCTGCCCGAATTTCTAAGTTTGCTAGTTGGCAATAGGGTTCCTTCAATAAGGACTGAACCCGTTGCCGTTGATCTCGCTCCGGAATGGTCATTAGCCGAGCCAACTGTTGGCGAGACACGACCGCCTCTTGGTGAATCACTTTCTGGCAACTTGGCACTGACGTTTTAGGGGCGATCGTCCGCTGGAGATCGAGGAGGAGGAGGAGGGCGACCAACATTGACCCACCTGCCAGCATCGGTTTGACATTTGAAGGTTGTTCTGCTTCAGAATTCATACCCGTCCTCCTAGCAAAAAGCCCACACTCAGCAGGAACAGACGATATCCAAAAACCGCACCCGATCGGGCCATAAATAGGGTTTGATAAGCGGCAATCAGCGCAGACGTGACCAGTAAAAGGGTGGCTGGAACGAGCAGAAATGGGAAAAAGCTTACAAAAACCTGCAAACTCACCCGCAGCGCTGCCGCCACCGTAAGCCATACAAGGGCATCCACCCCCTTCAGGAAAGGGGATTGGGGAACTTTCAGGAGGCTCCGCAGCCAACGCCATCGGGCCAGCCGCTGACTAGATTGGGGAGCGTGCCGACTAGAATTCGTAGAACGTTGATAGGCGGAGCGTTTCGCTAGCCCATGAATGGATGGATGGGTGGAATGGATTTTAGCTACCGTAGAAACGTCTTTTGTTTCTTGACCAGAAAATTGGGAGAGATGCTGCACGCGATTCCGTAGAAACTGAGCCGTTGCAATGGCATCCCGCTCTGCCTTCAAGAGGTCAACCTGCCGGACTGTGAGGTGGTAATCCCCATTTTTGTTCTGTTGAATGTAGGGAACTGCTGCCACCAGGGAATTGTAATCTGCTAAGCTTGCTTCCTTCTCGATCGCCCCCTCCCCGAATTGCCCCATACGTTGACGATATTGAATCACCTTAGCGGCAACCAACTTGAAGCCTAAGAGTGCTGCTTCCAGGTCGTCTGACAGTTGATTGATGTAGTTGACCTGGGTTTCCAGATCTTGTATTCCTGTGGCAAGGTGCTGTTCAATTTCCTCCCTGGAGAGGCTAACCCCCCGTTCCGCTTTTCTGGATGAACCCTTAGTAGATTGGGCTTGAGAAAACGTAGATCGAGGATCTGCTGCTTCCTGTAGGGAGATTTCAACGGTGTTCTGATGTGCCTGCCGATCGAACGACGGGTTGGCTTCTCTAGAGGGGTTTGGAGAACGGTGGGGTAAAAAAGGGGGGAGAGAAAGCTGTCTGACCTCCAGGGGTTGCGAGGATTCTGGGGAAGAGTGCCCTTGCAGAGGCGGATGGACTTGAAACTGCTCTGGATTTTCCTGATAGGCTTCCTTCTCTCTCGGTAACCGTGTTACTCGTCTTGAAGATTGAGTTTTAGTAGCCTGACCGAATTTGGTAGCGGAATTCTCCTGCTCTTCTTCCTCAAATGGGATTGGAGCGGATTGTTGCAAAGGGTTTTCTAGTTGGGAAAATTGCTGAGAATTATGTCGTTCTCGTAGGGCAGACCTGGCAGATTGGGATCGGGTGGGTTGGCTTGGGGCAGACTGAGTATTCAACTGAGTTTTCATAAAGTAGTTCTCAGGTATGGCTCAGGACGTATCCTAAGGGGCAGATAAACTGCTCTTGTACAAATGTACTATAAAACTACCTGGAAATGATCGAAACTCTGCAAAAATCTCAAGATCCTTAAGTTGGGTTTAAGGAAATTTTTGAAAAACAATCTACCCGCT
>JANRKG010000047.1:0-2008 GCA_033763635.1 Leptolyngbyaceae cyanobacterium bins.59 | reverse complement strand
ATGCGCCAGTTGCTCGACCCAATCCACCAGTTCGCGAATGCGCCTGTCCCGTTGCCAGAGAAAAGTAATGGACTGGGGGGTCAGCGTGGGGCGATCGATATGGGGGGCCGACGGAATTCCAGAGGGATCGGCAACAAATTCCTGGTAGGGTGGCAGTTCTGGAAGTAGGTAAGGCAAGGGTTCTGGATATTCGGGAGGGAGGGGCATATCCGGAAATTGCGCCTGAAATACCCGAAGTTGAGTTGTCGCATCTGTTGAGCGATCGAGTGCCCGTGACAAATACAATTGCTCTACAAGTGCCTCTTTCGTCACCCGAAGCCCCAGTGCCCGATCGATCGCCTCCAACCCTGCTTCAGGGTGTCCCAAAAAACGCAGACTCTTTGCCAGTGAGACCCAGACGGTTTCTTCCTCTGGTAAGCGGTAGGCAAGGGCATTAGCAACTTGATAGGCCCGTTCGCGATCGGCTCCATTGCCGTGAACTTGGCTCCGCTCCACAATCAACCGTGTTGTCTGTGGAATCTGGGAGGCTTTTAGGCGATGCAAGGGATAGGAATACAACTGATTCACAGCCCCTTCCGCCAAAAACTTCCGTCGTGCTTCCTGCTGGGCTTGTATCGCAGGGGAACTCCACTGTTGATAGCGATGTTGAACAACCAGACAGGTACTTAAAACTTCCCCTAACCAGTAAAGACGGGCATGATCTCCACCGCGACGGGTGGAATACTCGTGGGTCAGTTGGCGAATATGAAAAAAGGGATATTGAATGGCAATCCGTAGCCAAAGATCCCAATCCTCATGGATTGGCAAATTCTGATCAAAAAAGCCGACTTTGAACAGACAAGCCCGTTCATGCATCAGGGCATTGGTATCGAGGATGTTATCTACCAGGAACAGATCCAGGCTGAAGTCGTTGGAATAGCAGAGATCCCTGCGAAAGATTTCCCAACGTCCAGTTTCGTCCGTTTCAAAGGTTTGATAGCCGTCCGTATAGGCAACTCGATAGTCGCTATTTTCCAGAAACTCCACCAGCATTTGGAGATGGTTGGGATAGTAATAGTCGTCATCATCCAGGTAGGCAATATACTTGCCTCGCGCATTCTGAAACGCTGTATTTCGAGCAGCGCTTCGTCCGCGTCGCTGTTCGTGGCGCAAGTAACGGATGCGGCGATCGTCGAAAGCTTCCAGCAGTGCAGCGAAATCCTCCCCCCCATCGTTGACTACCAACATTTCAAAATTCTGGTAGGTCTGGTTCAAAACACTCTGCACCGCTCGACCGATAAACTGGGGCCGAATGCAAGGTGTGACGATCGAAACCAGGGGAGTGTGATTCATACCCTATCCTCTGGAGCCTTTCCAGATACAGGCCATTTCCCCCGATTCATCCACATGCCAGACGGGCAACACCCCTGCCTGAGTCATGACGATCGCCTCCTGATGCTCCTGTTGCAGTTTCAGTCGAGCCGTTAGATGGGGGACGATCACCAACCATTCAGGCGAAGCAATCGGGGGAACCAGGGCAATCTCCGGCAGAACTTCAGGAATGTCAGTTAGCTCACCCATGACCCCCATTGTCACATCTGCCAGAATTAGCTCTGCATTTTCCTGGGAAACCCCATAGGCTGTCAGGAGCAACACAATCTCATTCGCTTGAGGATGGTTAAAAACTCCTCGAATGATGCGCCCTAATTCAGCATATAAATCCTCTTCGGATTCAGTCCAGTTGACAAAAGCCACCAGATTGATCTGGCGTAAGGTGGGTAAATAAGGAGACTGAGGGGGTGGGGGTAAAAAGGGGTGTAAATCCAGATCAACAGGCTCCTGATAATCTAGCAGGGATGCCAGCAGGATCATTCCGGTATGAAATCCCTTGAGATGGATATAACTCATCTGAGGAAATGCTGTTTGCACCCTTAACCAGGCTGGTTCAAAATCCGCTTCACTCTGGCCCGTCAGAACAATCATCCCCCCCTGGGTCAGGGAGGGGAGCAATTGGGACACCTGGGCAGGC
>JANRKG010000046.1:0-16302 GCA_033763635.1 Leptolyngbyaceae cyanobacterium bins.59 | reverse complement strand
GGGTGTAGACAGTAAAGGAGACGCAGGAACCAGTAGCCGCGTTTTTGGCACCTTTATGACCTGGTTAGCGGAAAAAAAATCTCCCGTTTTTGTGGTTGCCACCGCAAATAATGTCCAGGCACTCCCGGCGGAAATGCTACGAAAGGGGCGTTTTGATGAAGTGTTTTTTGTGGGTTTACCGATCCAGGAAGAGCGCCGTGCGATTTTTGGTGTTCATCTCTCTCGCTTCCGGCCCCATCAATTGGGTAGTTATGACCTGGACCGTTTAGCCTATGAAACCCCAGATTTTTCGGGAGCAGAGATTGAGCAATCGATTATTGAAGCCATGCATATTGGCTTTAGTCAAAACCGAGACTTTACAACCGATGATATTCTGGAAGCGGTGAGCCAGATCGTACCACTTGCCCAGACAGCCCGCGAACAGATTCAATTTTTACAGGAGTGGGCAGCAGCAGGCAAAGCAAGGTTAGCGTCCCGTCAGGGCACTCTGGGAAGCCGATCGCAGCGTTAGGAAGGGTGTATGAAGTTCTTTAGTAACCTGTTCAACTTTTTTCTGGGCTTTTTACTGGCGATCTCCCTATTAGCAGGTGGGGCAATTCTCGCGGGGCGGTATGTGGTAGCGAAGTTAACGGCTCCTCCTCCCAAGCCTATTTTTGCGAATGATAAGCCTGCTCCCAAGGTGACCCCCTCTCCCAAACCCGTCGTCCGTCCCGTTGCAACTTCTCCTGAGCCAGAGGCATCCCCTAGCCCTACGCTTCAAGCTGGAACCTATCGCGCTAAGGTTGTTCAACCCATTGGTCTGGTGCTACGAGATACGCCCTCCTTACAAGGCAGTCGTCTGGGAGGGGTGGAATACAATACGCGGGTGATTGTTTTAGAGGAAACCTCAGATAAACAATGGCAGCGCATTCAAGTCGAAGGAGGAAGGCGGGAAGGCTGGGTCAAGGGCGGCAATACAGAAAAATTGGAAGACAAGCCAGAAGGTAGCAACTAGGGGTATCTTTCAAAACTTTAATTGAAAAAAGTGAAAGGCAGAAGGTTTCTAATACAGATTCTTCGAAGCCCTTTAGCCCCGGAGCAGGGCATCAATGATTCTCTGATTCGCAACTCCATCCGCTGTAACTCCATAAAATTCCTGAGCAGAGATCAGGGCAGCACGGGTTTGTAGCCCATAAACCCCGTCCAGAGACCCGCTGTAAAATCCCCGTTCCGATAGCAGCTTTTGCAAAGACAAAGCTCCTGTACTGCTGATGGGTTGCTCCTGGCCCGAACGATTGCTCCTCGTTGAAGCATCGGGTTGCCGTCGAGATGGCGGCAAAGGAACGGGTAAAACGCGCGATCGGGGAACGGAAGCAGGTCGGACACGCCGAATCCCTTGCCGAGTCGTTGGCGAGGGAAGCCCATCAATCCGCAGCCCGTAGGCTTGTTGCGCCGCTCGAATTGCCGCTCTTGTGCTGGAATTGTCTACTCCATTAATCGGTCCTGAGTAAAATCCCCGTTCGGTCAAAAGTTTTTGTAGGGCAGCCGTTTCCTGGTTTGTCGTACCTGTATCGCTACGGGACGATCGCCTCAGAACCGCCCAGGTTGCAGGGCCAGGAATCCCATCCACTACCAACCCGTAAGCCTGTTGCACCGCTCGTACCGCACTTCGGGTCTGGGAACCATAAACCCCATCGACAGGCCCCCCATAAAAACCTTGGGCCGTTAGTAATTGCTGTAACTCCTTGATGTCGGTTCGAGTCCCCACTGTCTGCCCACTGGAAGTTGCTTCAGAACGAACCATCGCCCCCCTTTGTAAAGCAGCCAGGGTTGCTGGTCCTGCAATGCCATCCACCACTAACCCATATTGACTTTGAGCCTGTCTGATTGCTGCACGAGTTCGGGCACCATAGACCCCATCGACAGGACCGGGATCAAACCCCCGACTTGCAAGAAGACGCTGCAATTCTGCTGTGCGTGGACTCGCCTGACCACGGGCACGGGGGCGAATCTTGGCAGGGTGTAATTCCAAAGCAGCCAGCGTTTGGCTGCCTGCAATCCCATCGACCCGCAATCCTTGCCGAGCCTGGAACCGTCGCACCGCTCGTTCCGTGACGGGTCCATAAACTCCCGTCACCGATCCCTGGAAAAAGCCCTGCTCCTTCAAACGAGTTTGGAGGGCTGTTACCTTTCCCCCCCGACTTCCTCGTTTTAATGCTGCCAAAGCTGGAAGAAAAGGATTCAGAGCTGATAGAAAAACGGCGACCGACACTAAAGAAAAACAACCCAGACTAGAAAACTTTTTCCAACCTAAATACTGGGATAACACCATCCCAGGCGATTGCATGGAAAGAGGAATTGCTGATTTGTCCGTACCGTCAACTTGTAGATAGGCCCAAGTTTCCATAATGACTTTAACGTGCCGCCTGATCAAAAATGATTGTAGTTTAACTCAGTGGATGATTCGTGATAGCAGGAGGCAGAAGGGAAAGGCTCACGACAGAGATGGTTAACCTGGCAACCTGTCCTAACCGAAACGGAAACTGCTATCGTGCAAAATCCCTACATCCCTCGCTCCACACGGTACTTAGATAGCACTGAGAGGGTATAGGCGTGAATCGTAGGATATCGGTGTCCCCGGTAGGATTGGGGCTTTTGGCTATTGTAGAGGGTTGGATCGCCGGAATACCAATGGGAAGCAACCATGCGAACCGCTGTGGACTCATCTCCACCGCTGAGACGCAGAGCATTCCGCCAATACTGCGCCAACTTAAATTCAATAATTTTTAATTGAAGTTCAGGGCTATTGAGAAACTGAGTCGGCGTAATCGCGTAACCCAGTGCCTCCTGTGACCATCGTCTGACATTAAACGGCATCACTTGCCCATACCCTAAGGCACCCGAATGGGGATTGACCGCCCGGAAGTTATTACCACTTTCCTGACCAATGATGGCTCGTCTTAAGGCAACTACCACAGCCGAGATTTGACCCGATTGTCGTCTCACGACAGGCAATTCGGAGCGGGTAGGCACCCTTTCCAGAGTAGCCTGTCCGATCGCCTGTTGCTGGGAATACATGAGATCAAGAATGATAGCCGGATCAATCCAGCGGGCTTCATACTGCACTTCCCAGTGCAGTTGGGCCTGACGGGAGTGGCGATCGATCTCGATCGGCGCTAACCGTTCCCCAACCCCAACAACCTGACCTTCCCTCAAAAAGACTTGACCATTGGCAGCAGTCAGAACCCGTTTACCAGAATTGGGATCAACCCCGACCCGACCCTTCAGATGGCAATAAAAGTGCCGCCAGGGACCGGACTGAACTGTAACCATCACACCACAACTTGTTTCTTCCGACACCGCTGCCACCCGCCCAGTTAGCCAACTCCGGGCATAACTCCCTTGAGCCACTACAATGTCGATTCCCCGGTTAAATTCAGGTTTGCCTTGAACCAGGCGAGAAGCCCCATAGAGAGACGCATAGTGATGAAATTGTTCCGCCGGAAACGATGCTTCAGCCCAGCTTTTATTAGCCTCAACTTGAGAGAGCAAGCTCGTGAAGGCAACGGTCTCATTTGCCCTCACAACCTCTGGAGCCAGTCCCAGCGAAGTCAGTCCCACAAAACTCCCATACAACGCGCATCCGACGAATTTTATGATCTCCCTCTGGCAAACGTTCATAATGCAACTCCTGACGAACAAATGAAAATTAAATTTCAAGTAATCAATTGCTAAACGATTGATGAGCCACTTGAATTAATTGAATTAAAGAAAAAGATTGTGGATTCTCTGTGGCAGTTCAATACACGGCAATTCAATACACCAGCCTTTGCAGCACATCAGGAAACAAACTTTCTATTCCACTACCCTACTTTGCACTCTTGTTTCAGAGGTAGAGGTTGATAGATTGAAACCCATCAAAGAATCCATCAAAACTTTACTCATCAATCATCGTCTTGCAATTCCGGCAAGGGTTAGCCTGGATAGTTCGTCAGCTAAAGTTGGCGCTAATTCTCTGTCGAAATTTTCTAACCTTCCCCTCCAGAGAATCCTTCCGTGTAATTGGGAAGATAGCCTTTGGAGAAGCTGCTGATAGTTAAGAAAAGGTGGAGCGTTATCGAACGAAAAAGAAGCCCAACTACCTTGAATATTGCCTGCAACTTGTGCAATTGCCTGGGAGATTATCTCTTTCCATCCAGCAACATAAGCCTGATTTTCAGGAAAAAGTAGAGGAGAGATCAACCAACTCCTCAACAGAAATCTTAAGTTGTTCACCACACATCCTCAAATCAAAGAAACAAAAAATCAGTGATGCTAAGTAACACTAAAAGATCAAAGGTTAATGATCCGTAGCAGGCCCACAAGCAACTCATCAAAAAGTTGCCAATCCTAAATCCGCAGGTTGCCAGAGCCTACAATCGCTCATCTTTGTAATCACAAAGACCTAACTGGCCACGCAATAGCCTACCATCCAACGATCGAGCCAAAATCAACAAACACAATCAACAGTTTAGGAACACACTTCTGGGTCTTGGCTCAATCAAAATCTCAGTTTTAGCAAGAAAAGGAAACGAAAAAAGTCTCTACAACCTTGCTTTAAAGAGGAGTAGGTAGGATATACGGAAGTATAGGCACACTCCAATTTAAGTAATAACTCTGTTGAATTACCTGTGAATAACTTAAAAGACCCTCTAGGTTTGGACAAGAGGGCAATCCCCCTTGAGGGGTGTGTCCCCCTGGGGGGCATTTTGATAGGCAGAAGGATTGCAGCTTTTCCGAGATCAGTAATATTGACGTAGAAGAAACAAGGTTCTTGCCTTAAGAGCAGTTACAACTACTCCGGCGAAGGGCTGCCAAGGTTGCAGGCCCAGGAACTCCATCCACGACCAGCCCATAAGCTCGCTGGGCACGCTGTACCGCAGCATTCGTTCCTGGCCCATAGACTCCATCAATGGGTCCCCGGTAACAGCCCCGCCTTGCTAATAATCGTTGTAACTCACGGGTTCTGCTAGCGGAAATCACAGTTGGACCTGAACCCGAAGAAGGGCGACCAGAGCGCGTCAGAGCCGCTTCAGTCCGAGCGCCGACAACCCCATCGGCCTGCAAGTTCCGATCGCGCTGGAACTGACGAACGGCATTCTCCGTACTTCTACCGAAAACTCCATCGATCGTGCCTGGATTATATCCCGCATTCCGGAGGCTCAATTGCAAGGAAGTGACTGCCGGACCCCGGCTTCCCCGTGAAAGGGCCGCGATTGTTCCACTTGTCATTCCCAAACTCATTAGTAAAGCGAGTATTAATACTGAAAACCAGGAATGACGAGAGGGGGAATTTTTGTGGGGTTTGGGCGAATAACGACGCCCCTGAGAGGACGGAGACCGGGATGCCATCGTTTTCTGTTTCTGTGGTTGAGACTGTAAACCCGATCGCTGCACTCCTCGAACCCGATTCATTTTCTCAGCCGCTAGCGACTTCTCATAGAGAAGCGCAACATACTGATAGGCAATCACTTCCATATTTTTACTGTCTAGCCGTTCATTTTTTGAGTCATTCTACCTGCTTTTTAGCGTTGTGAAGGCAAATAGAAATCACTCCGGTTTTAATCTACACAGGTCTCTGGAATTTGTATCGATATCATTTATAAAAACACTGTAATCTCTGTGCTTCATCAGTAATCCTGGAGAGGCGTTGGACGGTTGAAATCGATCGTTTCTATGAAGGAACTCAAAACTTACAATCCCCACCTTCTCAGGAAAGTGGGGGATCGGGAGAAACACCTTGATTCATCAAGCTTGAGCGATGGATTGTCCCTATTCTAAAAGAGCCTCAAAAGTATCCTGCAAAGATTTTAGATCAGAGAGGCGGGCAACCAGTAAATTCTCTCGACCCGCATCCTTTAAGCGTTCTTGCCAACGTTGCACACTGTCCGAATTATTGAGCCAGAAATTTACAACCGAATCAACTACACTATCCTGATCCCAACCACGCCGACGGGGAATTGTCTCGATCGATTCTAGC
The DNA here is from genome assembly GCA_033763635.1 of Leptolyngbyaceae cyanobacterium bins.59. Taxonomy (GTDB): domain Bacteria; phylum Cyanobacteriota; class Cyanobacteriia; genus JANRKG01. Next base: position 10,304 of record JANRKG010000046.1, on the reverse strand, counting down.
CAAGCATCCAAGGTGCATTTGTAAGAGCTGACATATTCAACCCCTCGCCAGGTTTGCTGTTGAAAGTGTTCTTGTTGATGGCTAAAGAACTGTAAAACGGGTGAAACGCCCAAAATTTCAAAGATATATTGCATCCATTCCTCCAAGAAAATGAATTTTTATAAGTTGAAATTGCGTTCAATGACGTTGAATGTCTGACAGGAAAAAGATTTGTCTTGAATATTAAGGGGTTCAATTCCCAGCAGAAGATAGATTTAATACCGTTTTTACCTTTATGGCATTCTATTTGGGGTTAGACTTTGGCACCTCTGGCATGCGGGCGATCGTCCTCGATCAGGACAAGCAAATCCAGTTTCAGGCCAGTGGTCGCTATCCACAGCACAACCTGGATTGGGCAAAAACTTGGACTCAGGGATTAAGGGAGTTGCTGTCTCAAATTCCTGAGGTCTTACGCCGATCGCTCCAAGGGATTGCCATTGATGGCACCTCCGCAAGCGTCTTGTTCTGTAATGCACAAGGAAAACCTGTGGCCCCTCCCCTGCTGTACAACGATGCCAGGGGAGCCAGTTTTCTGGAGCAGGTGAGATCCATCGCTCCCCCCAACCATGTCACCCTCAGTGCGACTTCCAGCCTGACAAAACTCCTGTGGGCCTCCCATCAGCCCTGGTTTTCTGAGGTTCGTTTCTTACTCCATCAGGCGGACTGGCTGGGCTTTCTCTTGCATGGTCACTTCGGCATCAGCGACTATCACAATTGCCTGAAGTTGGGCTATGACGTGGAGCAGTTGCAGTATCCCAACTGGTTGACCCGATCGTCATGGGCATCCTATTTACCCGAAACCGTGCTCACCCCAGGCCAGCCCATTGCTCCCGTTTTGCCAGACTGGGTCGATCGCTACCACCTACCTGCGAATTGCCAGGTCTGTGCAGGCACCACCGATAGCATCGCCGCCTTTCTTGCCAGTGGAGCCAGTCGCCCTGGGGAAGCCGTCACCTCCCTCGGCTCTACCCTGGTCGTCAAACTCTTGAGCCGTCACCGGATTGACGATGCTCGGTATGGGCTGTACAGCCATCGCCTGGGAAATGACTGGTTGGTCGGGGGAGCTTCCAATACGGGGGGAGCAGTCCTCAATCGTTACTTTTCTCCGCAGGAATTGCAACGCTTGAGTGAACAGATTAAGGACGATCAAGAAAGCCCCCTCGACTATTACCCCCTGCTGGAACCCGGTGAGCGCTTTCCCATCAACGATCCCCAACTGCTTCCTCGCCTGGAACCCCGCCCGACAGATTCCGTCCAATTCTTGCATGGCCTTCTAGAAAGCATGGCTCGCATTGAAGCCAGAGGATATCACCTGCTCCAGGAATTAGGAGCCGATCCCCTGCTGCAAGTTTACACCGCAGGGGGGGGAGCGGGAAACGAAGCCTGGAAAGGTATCCGCGCTCGCCATCTGGGGGTGCCTGTCCTTCCTTCTGCCCACACAGAAGCGGCCTATGGCACTGCGCTACTGGCAAGGCAGGGAGGTCAAAGCTAATGTTGATGGTTGGAATCCTCTGAAGTCGCAACACCATGAATCCAGTTTTTCCCAGACCTCTGTGCGGTTTGACTGCCTTGATCGCCCTTCCTGCCATGCTGGCGGCTTCTCTGCCAGGGTCAGCAGCCCCACCACGCCAACCTGATCAAACGGTGGAATGCGAAATTTTGATTGTTGGCGGTGGATTGGCAGGAGTCGCAGCAGCCCAGGAAGCGCTACTGGCAGGTAAAACCGTTTGTATGACGGAACTGACGGATTGGGTCGGGGGGCAGGTTGCGTCCCAGGGCACTTCTGCCCTGGATGAGGCGAAACGGCAACGCGCACTGAATTTCTTTCCTAAAGGCTATAACGAGTTCCGAGATCGCATTGAGCGCAAGTACGGCAAGCTAAATCCGGGAGATTGTTGGGTCAGTGTCTCCTGCTTCTTGCCCAAGGATGCCCATGCCCTGCTTTGGGAGCAACTTCAGCAGTCTGCTCAACAAGGACGGGGCACCTTGAAATGGTTTCCTTCGACGGTAGTGAAAGAACTGGAAATGGGTAAGGAGGGTCGCCAGATTCAGGGGACGATCGCCATCCAACACGCAGCGGCTCCGGGTAGCGATCGACTGCATACCCTGCCCCTTTCTACAATCTTCGAAGACAGTTACCGCTACGCTAACTCCCCCCGCCTGACCAAGAAAATCATTCGCTTTGTTCCCAAGCCCTCTCAGCAGCAGAAGCGCCCTGCTGACTGGTATGTGATCGAGGCGACTGAGACCGGGGAGATTGTGGCGCTTGCGGATGTGCCCTATCGGTTGGGGTTAGATGCCCGATCGCACCTCAATCCCTCTTCTCCGGTGGAAAAGAATGATCCCTACTGTACGCAAGGGATTACCTATACCTTTGCAATGGAGCGAACGGCTGATCCCCAACCTCAGCCAAAACCACCCTTTTACAGTCGATATGAACCGTACTACGGCTATGATGCCGATCCTCGGAAAGCCAACTTTGACTTTGTGTTTACCTATCGACGCATCTGGGGACCGATACAGGGACCACGCATTCAGGCGGGACCACTGCGGGTGAATGCTCCTCAACCGGGACACATTTCGATGCAGAATTGGGTGTGGGGCAATGATTACCGACCAGGCACGGAGAAAGACAACCTCATTTATACGCGGGATCAATTGAAGAAACTGGGACAACTGAACCCCGGTAGTTGGATGGGAGGACTCCGCACGAATACCCTCCGCAGCGGTGAAGAACTGGCGTTAGGGTACTACTACTGGCTCGTGGCAGGGACAACAGATTCCCAACTGGGCAATGGGGTGAAGCAACCCAACCCCAACCATCGCTTACTTACAGGAGCAGACTCTCCGATGGGAACCCAACACGGGCTATCCAAATATCCCTACATCCGGGAGTCGCGTCGGATTATTGGGCGGCCTTCCCCCAGTTATCCCAATGGGTTTTCCATCCACGAATTAGACATTTCCCGTCGCGACTACCGGGACAACTATTACCGTCAAACCTTGCCTGACAAGATGTACCGCAGCTTATGGACTGCCCTGGCAGGGCTAGAAGCAGTTTCAGTCATTGAAGGGAAGACTCCCACCAGCGAAGTAGCACAACGAACCCGATCGACCATTTACCCGGATGCGGTCGGGATTTCCCAGTATGCGATCGACTTCCATCCCTGCATGGCTAATTCTCCGCCAGAAGCTAAGGGCAATCAGGAACGACCGGGGGTGCGCCGCGCTCACGGGGCTTCCTATCCTGCCCAAATTCCCCTCCGAGCCATGATTCCCCAGCGCATTGACAATCTTCTGGTATCCGGGAAGAGTATTGCTGCCAGTAATATCGCTGCCGCTGCCTATCGCGTTCATTCTTTCGAGTGGTCCTCTGGAGCCGCTGCGGGGAATACAGCGATTTTCGCGTTAGAAGAAGGGATTCTCCCGTTTCAACTGGTGGATCAACTGCCCCGGCGCGAACCTGCTCTAGAGAAACTTAGGCAACGCCTGGAAAGTAAACAGAATCCCACCTCTTTTCCCAATACCTCAATCTTTAATCTCGATTGGGAAGATTGGAATGTCTGGTAATTCCCCTGAGGGGTATTGCCCCTCTATCCCCTAACCCCCGTTGCGATCGGCTCAAAAATTTGAAAAATTCGTCATAATCACTGAAAGTTTGCTGAGAAGCAAACATGGAGTGTGAATCTAACGATTAATCAAACATTGACGCAAGATATGGATACTAAAGGGGCGGCGGCAAAGGAAATGAAGACTCAAGTTGCATCAGAACCCGTTAGACGATCGCTCCCATGCAAACCCTCGGTTCTTCGCAGGGTTTTGTTGGGCCTGACGGCCCCGATTCTGCTCGCAGGGTGGGCAATGCCGGGGTTCGCTGAGTCCGCCACCCTGATCTCTCGCGTTGCCGGAAGCCGCATCATCATTCGAATGGCTCCCACGACCCAATCCAGTTCACTCGCTTATGGCTACGCAGGCGATCGAGTAGAGATTTTAGAAAGCACTCAGGGGGAGGGTGGGTTTGATTGGTACCGAGTTCGTTTCCCCTTGTCCGGCAGCGAGGGGTGGGTGCGGGGCGATTTAATTCAGGTGAGCAGACCCCAGGTAGCAAAAACAACGATTCCTGCCACCAATCAATCCCCTTCAGCAAACGTAGGAACGGGAGGGCAGCCTGCTATCGTCGTTCCGGCTAGCTTTCCCGGTCCCACTCAAACCTCTTCCTCACCTGCCACCCGCCCTGCCAGTCTTCCCGGTTCCACTCAAACCTCTTCCTCACCTGTCATCCGCCCTGTTGTTGGTGTTCCCGGCCCCTCTCAAACTGCTTCTCGTTCACAGCCGATCTCCCCTGCGAACAATGCAAATCCCCTAGCTACTCACATTGCAGCCCTCACTCAATCCAATGACACAGACCTGAACTATTTTATGGAAATTGCTTTGGGTAGTGAGTTTGCAACATCATCGCAGCGGCGAATCCGCAAGTGGGCAGGGCCCATCCGCATTAAGGTTACAGGGACACCAACCGAGCAAGATCGGGCAACTTTGCGTGCAGTGATCGCAGAATTAAATCGTTTAATTGATAAGCCCAGCAGCAATGTCAGCCTGGAATTGAGCGAGACAAATCCAAATATGGAAATTATCTTTGCGCCTGAGCCTCAGTTCCAAAGCTATGAACCGTCCTACCGTCCTGTCAACATGGGCTTTTTCTGGACTCAATGGAATAACCATGTGATTACCAGAGCGCGAATTTTGATCTCTACGACAGGAGTCACCCAGGAGGAACGATCCCACCTCATTCGCGAAGAACTCACCCAATCTTTGGGCCTTATGCAGGACTCCTACGCCGATCCCGAAAGCATTTTCTACCAGGGATGGACTGCGACGACTCGCTACACTCGCCAGGATGAAGCCATTATCCGAATGCTCTACAATCCTGCCATCAAACCGGGGATGACCCAATCCGCGATTTGGAAGCTGGCTCGGCCTACGGGTCAACAAAATGCGAGACGGTAATAGAGCGCTCCGCATCAGGAGGTTGTGAACTTTTTAGCATTGAGTCGGTGTTCGCCGCCCAGGAATAGAATCCAGGTGGCGACCGCAACCCAGTGAATGAGGGTGACGGTCCAAAGCGAACCCGTGAGGCCATAGGCGATCGTACAGGCGAGTCCTAGCAGCCCAGCCAGGAGCAGGAAGACGGGATGGGTAAAGGTCGATCGTCCGGGAGGGTAGAAGAAACGGGCATTGAGAGGATGGTAAAGCAGAAAGGCGACCAGACCGATCAAGGTCCACAGGGTCCAGATTGCCAGAGACACTCGTTCCGTTGGGTGGGGCAGCAGCGCAACTCGAAAGACCAGTTCCTCGGAAATCGCCGGAAAGAACAGCAGGTTAAAAAGGAGTCGTAACGCTGTCCAACTTCGCAGGGGATAGAAATCGGGATGGAGAAATCCAGAGTTCAGCCCTAAAGGAATGGCGATCACCCCATACCCTAGCAGAATGGCGATCGTCCACACCCACCCACGCCAACCGGGAACGCTTACCAGGGAAGCGCCTATTCGCTGCATAACCGTCAGGAGCCAGGGCAAACGAGCCAGAGGAGCGGTGTATTCTCCAAAAACAACCGTTGGAGCCAGGGGACGAATCGCCCCATCCCACCCACCCAACTGATTGGTTCGCAACACCCAGAGATGGCTTCCCTGTTCCAAAAACACCTTTGCCAATTCATCATGGGCCATCCTGGGTAATAGCGTCCGCCAACTTAAGAGGGCTGTCAGGGGATCTTTTCTTTGGGAAAATTCTACGCCGCCTCTCGTTCCTGCCAGGGTTTCGGCGTTCATCTGCCAGTCGGGGCGCACCGTGTCCGAGGGGGCCAGTTCTGCTTCCAGTGCCCGACCCACCTGCTCCAGTTGGCGAAACCGCTGAGTTTGGGGATCATTGGGATGGCTTCGTAACCAGGCGACGATCGCAGGTTGTTCCGCCACTTGTTGTCGAATGTGCTGGATCGCAATATACAAAGCCTGGTTCGCATCCTGTACACAAGAGGTCGCAGGGTTCACGGCAGCGCTCCCCGTCCCATCCCCCAGACGATATCGGGCCATCATGATCTGAAGTTGAGTCAGCAACTCGCCCAGCGGGGAGAGAGTTACTCCCTCAATTTTGTAATCCTGGGTTACAGCATCCAATGTCACCAGCACATCCGAAGTGGGACGGTTCCCCAACCAACCCCGCTGCAAATCCCCTTGATAAAGGCTCCAGTCAGTCCATCCTGCAATAATTCCATCTGGATTATGGGCATAGACCTGGAGATATTGGATGTCCCACTGGGGTTCTCCCGTAAAATCATCTCGAACGACCTGGGCCACCCCATAGGCAAAGTGCCCCGTCACCGTTCCTAAAGCGCTCTCCTGTTTGTTCTGACTGGCAATGCCGCCAAACAGATGAATGACCAGAGCCTTTGTGCCAATGGGAAAGAGGGTGGGAGGGGGGCCAGACGGTACGCCCGCATTGCCCCTCGTCCCAGGCTGAATCCAAACCTTTTGGAAGTTCCCCTTGCGTTTTTCCGTATCCTGCCAATTTTGCTGATCAAGATATTGCATGCCATCCGACATTCCCATCACTTGCTGAGTGGGATTGAGTTGAAAGAGCGATCGAGGCTTGATAGCTCGAACCACAAACCTACCAGAAGTATCCTGCGCCCCATAGAGATACCAACCTGCGGTTCCGGCGGGTGACTTCTCTAACTGACGAGGCGTGGAGCGAAAGATCCCATCCCGATCAGGAATCGACTGGGGAATTCGAACCACCTCTTGTGGTCCATCAAAGCGTCGCGAAGTGGGATTATAGTGCTGAACCCGCACTTGTTCGCTGAGGCAGGGGCGGCGACCGGGACAAGTTTTGGGTATCCCCTGCCGACTGGGGACAGGCCCCAAAATTCTCACCAGGGCAACTAGGCGAGCGGGCACTTGCATCGGTTCGCGATCGACCTGCAAACTCGTTCCCTGCGGGGATTGGGCAACCGTTACCCGATCTGCCTCCATCGCCACCACCACATCATCCAGGGCATGGGCACCCGCCAGGGACTGTACAGGTCCAACCTGCGATCTTCCATTCAGGCGATCGGGCACCACATTCCCCTGTTCTCGTACCTTCTGGGTCGCTTCGGTAAATTTCACATCCTGAGTGACGGCTTCTACCCAACTCTGAAGCTGGGGATCAGAACGCCACTGCAAGCGAATCTGCTGCCCTTCTAACCGTTTGTAGGGATCTGGGGCCGTATAGACTTCCAACCATACCCAATCTTTCCCGTCAGAAGGAGCATTCGGTAAAATCAACCGTCCCACCCAATCCCCAACCGGGTGATACAGGGCACGGGGCGGTTGTCGGAGGGGATAAAATTCGGGACGGTTCCAGGGAATCTGAATTGTACGATCGTAATTTGAGGGAGAAACAGATTGGGCATGGGCAAACGGCAGCAGCAACGAGAGTGCCACCAACAGGAACGCAACCCAAAAAAGTAGGAGCGATCGACCGTTGCGGACTGGAAAAAAACTGCGCCGAATCATAGGACAAGCAAAAACCATGACAGGCAGGTTTTGCGTTAAAAATAACACTCGCTGGTTGCAGACTGGTTGCAGATCGGACACTCTATATTAGAATGCTGTCAATATAATCTCCCTATCAATGCCAGCCCTCCTCAACCACCGCTATGCCATCATTCAACTCCTGGGCACCGGGCAAGTTGGCAGGACGTTTTTTGCAGAGGATATGCGAGCCACCCTTCCAAGCAGACGGTGGTGCATTATTAAGGAGTATGAACCGCAGATTCGCACGACGGAAGGTTATCGGCTGATCCAGGAAGAATTTCGCAAACGAGCTGCAACCCTGGCCCGTCTCAGTCGCGAACATCGTTATATCCCTGCCATCTATCATCACTTTACCAAAGATGGCCTGTTTTATTTAGTACGAGAGTGGGTTCAGGGAGAATCCTTAGGGAATTGGGTCGAGCAACGGGGACCTCTGGGGGAGGCAGATGTACGAAAAGTGCTGGTCCGGATTTTAGACATTCTCGAATACATCCATCGCCGTAGGATGCTTCATGGCGACATCCAACCCCATCACATTATCCTGCGAGAGTGGGATGGAGAGCCTGTTTTGATTAACTTTGGAGAATTTCGCGATGTTTTTGCCGGACGGTTTTTGCCAAGACAGCGGGGCACGAGGCTAGACAGTGTTCTCTCCGCCTATACTCCCCTGGAACAACAGACAGGACGCGCCAATGCTGCCAGCGATCTTTATAGTCTGGGGTTAACTGCCATCTATTTGCTTACGGGTGGCCTACCGCAGGATTTAGAGTCAATGCAGATGGGGATGGTTCGCTGGTATCGTTACGCGGGAAATATTAGTCCCGAATTGGTGAACATCCTCAATCGGACAATTCAATATAATTGGCGCGATCGTTACGGAAACGCTCAAAAGTTCCTGAAGGAACTACAGGCTCCCAGCCCCGCTGGAAAAGGGATTCCCCCATCTCGTCCCAAGCCCTACCCGGTTTCCCGCCCTGCGCCCAGACCCACTCCATCCAACCCATCTCTCACAGGGATGCAAGAGTGGTTTCGCGCCCTCTTACCGGGTAGCCTGATCGGGGCCATGATTGTGTTTGCCTATCTTTTAATCACCTAAAGAGAATTTAATCACCGAAGGAGATTTCCAGAAAAGAATTTACCTGTGGGTTGCCCTTCGGCTACGCTCAGGGCGCGGGTGCTGATTGAGCGTAGCCGAAACCAGCGGGTAGATTGTTTTTCAGAAATCTCCTAAAGAGAAATTCTACCGGATACAATCATGCAAGCTTGACAGGGCGCATTATGATATTGGGTAACTTCGTTCCTACGATCTCAGAAAAACCGATCTCAGGAAAAAACTTTGTTATTGGATCGACCGACTGACATCCGATCCCCCCGTTCTTCCCCTTCCAACCGTCGCCGATCGACGGTTGGGCTTTATCCTGTTCAATCCCCCTCCCAAACACCCATGAACCGGGGTGAATATCGCCAACTGCACCGAGAGCGGCCTTCCCCAGCGACAAGACCTGTCAAACGACGATCGCCCAAACTGCCCTATCCCCTGAAAGTGGCAGTGATGTCTATTCTAGTTGCGACAACGGGAATTTTGTCAGTGGAAGCGAATCGCTGGCAAACATCGATTCAGCATCGCTTTGCTCCCGCGTGGCTCAATGCTGCGACCCCCAAAAACCCCCTACCAGAAGCATCTCCTTCGCCTGCTCAAAATGCGTCCGGTGAGGTTATTTATAACATTTCCTCTCCACCCACTCTAAAGCCAAACCCAGAGTTGCAAGCGATCGTCGATCAGGTCGTACAAACAGTTGCAAATGAAGGATTACCCACCGGATCGCTCTCGATCAGTGTGATTGACTTGAAGACCAATTCCACCGCAGGGTATCAGGCCCAAACCTTCCGCTATCCTGCCAGTGTTGCAAAGTTGTACTGGATGGTCACGTTTTTTGCTCAGATCGCGCAGGGAGAAAATCAGGAGGCGTTGTTGGCAGCAGAAGACGACCTCTATCGCATGATGGAGGACTCTGATAACACAGCCGCTAGCCGCATTATTGATTTCGTGACAAAGACGCGATCGGGCAAGGCGTTTCCAACCGATGCGGACTATGCAGAATGGGCACGAAAGCGCGAATGGCTCAATCGCTTCTTTCAGGATGCGGGGTACACAGGGTTGACCTTAAGCCAGAAGAACTTCCCCTTTGATGAATATAGCGAACCTCAAGGAAGAGACCGTCAATTACTGAAACGTAGTCGGAACAAAGCAACTACAGAACAAACCGCCCGTCTGTTGTACGAGATTGTCAACCGTCAGGCCATTTCCTCTCTTTACAGCGATGAAATGTTGGAATTGTTGGCGAAGGACTTGCGCCCGGAAGTTTGGAAGCCAAAACCGAACAATCCGATTCAAGGATTTTTGGGTGAGGGACTGCCCTCCACCGTAGATTTCGGCTCTAAAGTTGGCATGACCTCCCAATCCCGCCAGGATGCAGCTTATGTGAAGACCCGGGATGGGGAACATGCTTACATCCTGGTTGTGTTTGGCAACCATCCAAGCTACGCCAATAACTGGACGATCTTCCCCAAGATCTCTCGGTTATTTTTTGAGCGCGTTACGGGAAGGACAGGAGCCCCCCCTCCTACCCACGAATCTCCCCCCCCCAATCCAGCCCCACCCATCGCCTCCCCTCCTGCTGGTCAGGAACC
>JANRKG010000045.1:0-12403 GCA_033763635.1 Leptolyngbyaceae cyanobacterium bins.59 | reverse complement strand
GGTAAAGTCTTTGTCCAGAAACTTACTTCCCCCTACAATGCGCTGTACTTCCTGCACTTCTATACTGACATTGGGTAAGGCGGGAAAGGGAGGCACTTCAACCGTTAACCCAAAGATCGACGCATTAAATTCAGTGGGTCTTTGCCGATTTGGGGTGAGATTCAGGCCAAGGGTAGTTGCGATCGGATACTTTTCAATTAAAAATTGCTTGCCATCATGCAATGCAGCCATCGGGACATTGCGTAAGATTCCATCTTGAACAAAAACAAGAGTTTCTGGTTTGATCCTGGCTAAATCTGCTTCTAGAGGCCGAATTAGCAAGTTATAAACATCTTTAACTTCATCTAAATATTCATTGGTTGCAATGTTTTCCAATGTGAATCGCAATCGAGAAATTTTTTGTTGGAGTTGTTCTTTTGTCAAATCGATCGAGTAATTGGAGAAGGTTCCATCTGGTTTTCGTAGCACAATATAAGTCTGACGATCGAGCACCAGGGAATGAATCACAGCAGTATTTGCAATCGGAATCGTGTTGGAGCGAGTTGAATTCTGAGCAACTTCCAAACACTCGTCCCCAAAAAAGTTTTGTAACTCCGTGAGTTTGAGTAATTCTGCTACCTGAAGGGCTTTTTGAATGGATGATTGAGTGTTTGTTGATGTTATTAATGTTTTTTGATTTGCTAACAACAAGTAAATTAATTCTCGATAAACAGGTTCTACCGAATCCCGGACATCAAATTGCAAATCTTTACTGGCGGCTGCAATGTCACTGCGAATACTTTGTAAGGTTGTCACAGCCTGTTGATAGGAAAGAAGCGCAGATTCTGTTTTGCCAAGCGCCTGGTACAGCCGTCCCAATTGCCACTGCCAGCGATATAGGCTGTCTCCCGCATGCACCTGTTGGGCAGCAAATTGCGCCTGACGGGTCAGTTCAAAAGCTTGTTCGAAGTTGCCCTGAGATTCATACAGTTTCCCCAAGGTTCCCAATCCAAAAGAAAGCGATCGGGCATCCCCAAGTTGTCTGGCAATGACGATCGCCTGTTCCAGAATTTGTCGCTTTTCAGGCGTTTTCGGATCTAAACTTGCAGCCAGGTTAATCAGTGCATACACTTTGGCACGGGAATTGGGGAATTGGGGAATTAGAGCAGATGCTTGACTGCGATAACCCGCGATCGCCGCCATCTCTGAGTTCGGTGATTGTTGCAGCAAGTGCACCAGATTGAGCAACGCAGTGATTTGGGAAAAACTCGGTTGAGAATGGATCGCCAAACTACGCCGATAGGCATCCTGAGCAGCCGACAAATCTTGTTGTGCCAATGCGAACAGGGTGGTTTGTTCTGCTTTGTTTCCTTCTTGTTTTGCGGTATTTGCCCGCCGTAAATAGCGCTGAGAACGAGCGTAAAAAGCATTCCCCAGATGGTTTAAAATGATCGGCTGATAAGCGAACTGATTAGCCTGGAGCGCAAGTTTCAGAGCCGTCTCCTGAGTTGTGATTGCCCTGTTTAATTTCCCTGAGGCTAAGTAGGCATTGCCCAAGGCTCCCACTGCCGCAGTTTCAATTTGGATATCCTGTTGCTGGCGGGCCTGGTCAATCGCCGTTTCTAATAACGGAATTGCCAATCGATACTGTCCTAAAGCGGTGTAGGCTTGCCCCTGGTCAGTAAGTAACTGGGCCACAACTTGCTGCGATCGGGCCGCTTCTAAAGATTGATAAACCCGGATGGCTTGCTTCCATTGTTGAATGGCTTGCTCGAATTGACCGATTTGACGGTAGGTGGTTCCTAAATTGGCATGGATAGCAGCAATGTCCTGTAAATCGGTGGATTTGTTTAAGAGTTGTAACCACTGATCGATCGCTTCCGGGTAGCGTCCCTGCTGATAAAGTTCATCTGCCGATTGTCCAGAAAAACTCTGCTCTGTTCTTGATTCAATGCTTGGGAGATCAGGGTTTGCAGGAGTGGTCCAACCTGCAAGAAACATCTGGGGAACCAGCCAAAGCCCCAGTCCCAGCAGGAAAAGAACTCCCAATTTGAGCAATCTTTGAGCGAAATACAATCTGTAAACTTTCACTGTTAACGACTCTGATTGAATGAAATTTGAAAAAATGGAAGAAAAAATTAAGTTTAAAAACCGAAAGAAATCCTACTGAATCTAAAAATTTTACCTGGATGTTTTAAACAAGTTACTGTACTACTAATGTTACGGGTAATAAATTGTTTGTAGACTAAGGAAATTTCTAGAAAAGAGTTTACCTGTGGGTTGCCCTTCGACTGCGCTCAGGGCGCGGGTGCGGGTTGAGCGCAGCCGAAACCAGCGGGTAGATAGATTGTTTTTCAGAAATCTCCTAAACGAACTCTGATTGAGGTCAACGGTATGGCTTTCCCACGTCAAGCGATGATGTTAGCGAGTACAGTTGCGTTGACACTGCTTCAGTCCATCGTTTTTCCCAATGTGCTGCCGAAAGTTGCAGACTCCTCTGGACGATCGCTTACCCTGGCACAAACACCTCCCAAATACAATCCTCCTTCCGACAGAAAGCGGTTGCAACGAACTAGGGGAGGGGGTTCACGGGGGTGTTCATCGTCTCAAAGTACATCAGGGAAGGCTTCACAAACAGCCCTGAGTTTACTGGTGCCTCCAGATCATGTTGCTCAAACGGTTTCTGCTTACCCTACTTTTGTTTGGTATCTCTCTAACCCGACCACCTACCCGATCGAGTTTGCGTTAGTCGAGAGAGATGTGGCAAAACCATTGCTGGTCAAACAGTTACAGATCCGAAAACCGGGCCTGGTCCGATTTGAGTTACCGCAGGAGGGGCCAGGGCTGCTTCCTGGGAAAGAATATCGCTGGACGGTTTCCCTGGTTTGTGATGCAGACCGTCCCTCCCAAAATATGAGTGCCTATGCCTGGATTGAGCTTGTGCCTCCGACCGCTGACCTGACCGCCCAACTCGCTGCTAGTCAGTCGCATTCCGATCGCTCCCTCATTTATGCACGATTTGGCCTCTGGTATGATTCCCTCGCGCTGCTTACCAGCACTTACCTGCAAAATCCAGATGACCAAAAGGTTTCTGCCTATCTCTCTTCGCTCCTGAACCAGATTGGGTTTCATCAGAACAGCATTGTCCATTCGTCTGCTCAGTAATTCGCAATTTCCTCGCATCCATGTGGAGAACGCTGAAAACAATTAGCTGGAATTGGCGAGGAGTTCTCTTCACAGTTCCGTCAATGGCGGGAATTGTTTGTGCCATTCGGCTCCTGGGTTGGTTACAGCCGATCGAGTGGTTGGCGCTAGATTTGTTTTTCAGGCTGCGTCCGTTAGAATCGGTTGATCCCCAGATTGTTATTGTCAGCATTGAAGAATCTGATATCGCCCAATTGGGCAAGTGGCCGATTAGCGATGCAACCCTAGCCCAATTAATTACGAAAATTAAACAACATCAACCCAGTGTTATTGGGTTAGACTTGTATCGTAATTTACCTGTAGAACCTGGGCACCAGGCATTAATTCAGGTCTTTCAGACTACCCCGAATTTAATTGGCATTGAAAAGACGATCGGTGATCCCCATAGTGCGGCGATCGATCCGGCCCCTGCCTTAAAACAATTGGGAAGAGTGAGTGCCAATGACATCGTTGTGGATGCAGATGGTCGGGTGCGTCGTGCGATTCTGTTTCCCATCCCAGAGGGCAATGAAGAGATTCCCAGTCTGGGATTAGCGGTGGCTCTGCGTCATCTAGAACGACAGCAAATATTACCAGAAACGGCTGCTCAGGGTGCTTTAAAGCTCCGATCTGCGGTCTTTTTCCCTTTAGAAGAGAACGATGGCAGCTATGTTCGAACGGATGCAGGAGGGTATCAAATTCTCTTGAATTACCGGGGACCAGCCCATAGCTTTCGGAAAGTCACCCTTACTCAAGTGCTGAACGATCAAATTCCTGTTGAGTTAATGCGAAATCGCATTGTCCTGGTGGGAACAGAAGCAGCCAGTCTAAATGATGCCTTTTTGACTCCCTATAGCGGTCACTTAACCCCTAAGCCGATTTTGACTTCAGGGGTAGAAATCCAGGCGAATATTGCCAGTCACCTGCTCAATGCGGCTCTGTTCGATCGCCCCAATCTTCGCACCTGGGCCGACCCCCTGGAATACGGCTGGATTGTTGCGTGGTCTCTCGTTGGGACAGTGCTTTGCTGGAAATGGCGAGAGGAAGAAAACGCGGTTCAGTATTCGCAGCAAATGGCTGCCCTGATCTGTCTCTCAGGGATTGGGCTGATCGTCGGGGGGTATGGTGCGTTTCTCATAAGTTGGTGGATACCGATCGTCCCGCCCATCCTGGCCCTGACTAGCTCAGTTCTCTGGGTCACAGGTTACATCTATGTGAACAAGTTGCAGGAGTTGAACACAATTCTGGAAAAGAAGGTTGTTGCTCGAACTCACGAGTTACAGGAGAAGAATGAACAACTCACAACGACCCTGGAGGAACTTCAGACGACCCAGCATTTGCTTAAGGAGAAAAATTTCCAAATCTCTCAAGCCCTAGCAAAGGAAAGAGAACTAAATGAACTGAAATCTCGCTTTGTTTCCACCATGTCCCACGAGTTTTTAACCCCTCTGGGAACCGTTTTATTTTCCACTTCCCTACTTAAGCAGCATGGTCACAACTGGTCCAGGGAAAAGCAGATCAAGCATCTGGATCGAATTCAATTAATTGTGCAACACCTCAGCCAGTCCGTGAGAGATGTCTTACTGTTAAGCAAAACAGAAGAAAAATTTACGTTCGAACCCACTCCCCTGGACTTACAGGGCTTTTGTCAGAGTTTGGTTGCAGAAGTCCAGGCAACCCAGCGCCATCCCTGCCCGATCGCCCTTACCCTCACTCCAGATCCCACCGCTCCCACTCACCCCATCTGTTTAGATAGTCGATTGCTCCGGCTCATCTTAACCAATCTCCTCTCAAATGCGATTAAATATTCCACCTCTGGTGACGGCATAGATTTAATCATCAGTCATACCCCCAGAGAAATATCTTTTCAAGTAAAAGATCAAGGAATTGGCATTCCAGCCACCGCTCAATCTTATTTATTTGAACCTTTTTATCGGGGGCAAAATGTCGGAGAAATTAGTGGGAACGGATTAGGGCTGGCGATCGTCAAGCGATTAGTCGATTTGCATCAAGGTACAATATCTATAGACAGTGAACTTGGAGTTGGAACCACTGCAACTGTGTTGATCCCGCTGATCCCTTCGGCTTTATATGCAGAAAATTCCTATGAAGAAGATTCTTGTAATCGACGATCAGGAGTTTGACCGGGATAATTACCTGGATTGTTTAGAAGCGGCTGGATATGAAGGGATTGCAGCGGAAAATGGCCTGATTGGAGTCCAGAAAGCACAGCTTTACCTACCCAATCTCATTGTCTGTGATGTAGCAATGCCAGAATTAGATGGGTATGGAGTTCTCACAGTTTTACGGCAAGAGGCTGCTACAGCCCTCATTCCCTTTATTTTTCTGACAGCAAAACAAACGAAAGCTGATTTACGGCAGGGAATGGTATTGGGGGCTGATGACTACCTGACAAAACCCTGTACGGCTGAAGACCTGCTGAGTGCGATCGAAACTCGCCTCCTGAAGCATGAACTCTGGCAACAGCGTTACGAAAGCCATTCTGCACCTGTAAAACCCGTTAATCCACTTCCTCAAACCCGTCAAAGCACCATTAAAACTCAACTCATTTTGCCAACGCTGGATCACTGCTCTCCTCAAGTTCAAGCATTACTCACGCAACTTTTTGAAGTCTTAGAAACCCATTTTCATCAACCGATCGGTTTACCAGAACTCGCCCAGGCCGTTGGCTATACCCCTGCTTACCTGACCGATCTCGTCCGGCGACAAACCGGGAAGACCTTACATACTTGGCTCGTTGAACGCAGGATGCAAGAGGCGCGGCATTTGCTGCGCGATACCGATCAACCTGTTGAGCAGATTGCTCTTGCGGTTGGCTACGAAGATCCCAGTTACTTCAGTCGCCAATTTCGCCACTATAATGCCATGACTCCCAAAGCATGGCGACAAGAGCATTGCCACCTCAAGCAAATTTGAGTGTTCTCTTGACATCCAGATTGCGTCCCCAAGAACCGCTATACTGACTTCACTGCTTTTGCCCTGTGTGAGTGAATGAAGTCTCATCTGCTGAAGTTGTTCGCAACTTGGCTATATGGTGCTGGAGGTATGCCAAACGCCACGCATGCCCTCCCCAATCACGCTGCATTCTCTGATCCGGTCAGTCAGGCAATTATCAGTCAGGCAATTGCGCCTCCCCCGAATACTCCTCAACTGCCTACCCTGCCGGATCAGTTACCTTCTTCTCCCGTACCGATTCTTCCCCCCATTCCCCCGTCCTCCCCGACCCGTGATCCGGCAGAACCCCTCAAGGTCAAAGTTCAAGAAATTCGCGTATTGGGCAGTACCGTTTTCTCTGATACTCAGTTTGCAGAAGTCGTTGCCCCGTTTATTGGGAAAGAGCTTGCCTTTGAGGAACTCCTGACGATTCGCACTGCAATAACCGATCGCTATATTCGAGAGGGATACGTCACATCAGGCGCTTTTTTACCCCCTCAAGATGTGTCTTCTGGGATCATCACCCTTCAGGTGATCGAAGGCCGTCTGGAAGAAATCGATGTACAGGGGTTAACTCGGCTCAATTCTGGCTACGTTAAAGAACGCCTGGAAATAGCAGGGGGCACGCCTCTCAATCTGCAACGCTTAGAGTCTGCCCTGCAATTATTACAGTTGAACCCCCTGTTTCGTTCTGTTCAAGCAGAGTTAAGGAGTGGCACCGCTCCCGGTCAGAGTATTTTAGCTGTGACATTACAGGAATCCGCCCCACTGTCAATTGCCACTTTTGTGGAGAATCGCAACTCGCCGAATGTCGGTTCTTTGGGGCCTTCATTAGAAGCAAGTTATCGCAATGTGTCTGGTTTAGGAGATCAACTCTATGCCCAAGTTGGTACGACGGAAGGAAGTCTGAACTATGAATTTAGTTACAGCGTTCCCATCAATGCAAGAGATGGCACATTAGTCTTTCGCTATCTCAATAACAAAACCCGAATTGTAGAGCCTGCTTTTGATGCGCTGGATATTCGAAGTAATAACGAGACTTTCTCCCTGGGCATTCGTCAACCGCTCATCCGCACAATAACCGATGAATTCTCTTTAGGGCTGTCGTTAGATCTGCGTCAAAGTCAAACATTTTTATTCGGCAGTACGCCTTTTTCGTTTTCTGTAGGAGCAGAGAAGGGGCGATCGCAAGTCACCGTTCTCCGATTTAGCCAGGACTGGATCAATCGATCGCCCAGTCAAGTGCTGGCGGCTCGCTCTCAATTTAACATTGGCTTAAATGCGCTGGGTGCAACGGTCAACAACACCGGAGTAGACGGACTGTTTTTAAGTTGGATTGGGCAATTTCAATGGGTACAGGCGATTGGGAATAACACAACGTCTGTGGTTCGCATCGCGTCCCAACTCACAGGAGATGCATTGCTTCCCCTGGAACAGTTTAGTGTGGGTGGGATTGATACGGTTCGTGGCTACCGCCCAAATCAACAAGTGGGGGACAGTGGAATTGTGGGTTCGGTGGAAGTCCGTTTTCCCATCACAACCGCACCTGACGGAATTGGAACGATTCAATTGGTGCCATTTATCGATATTGGTACCACCTGGAATCATCGTGATGCGGGAATTGCTCCTACGCTATTAGCGAGTACAGGTTTGGGGTTGCGCTGGCAATTAGATCCCTATTTCTTTGCCAGAGTAGACTTTGGCATTCCCTTACACTCGGCGAATCATTCCAATTCGTCTTTTTCAGGAAGCAACATTTTTTTCTCACTCCGATTACAATTACCCCCTATTTGAAATAGGTATAAAGTAGTGTTGCTCCAAGCATCCTTGCTGCAAAGGCAAAACCAGTAACGGTAGCCAGCGCTATCGTTGTCCGAACTGTCAGCAAACGTTCACCGATACCTTCGACACCCTGTATCATCGCCGCACGATTCCCTCTATCACACTGCAAGAGAAGCGATCAGCACAGATTACTACCCAACAGACCTGTTGCTCCGGTTACAAATGCAAGTTTGCCACTCATACGATTGATTTCCTGTTGATAGAATTGCCTGGAGTTTCAGCCCGAACTTCGATAACATGAGCTATTACTCACATCATAATTCAAAGATATGAGCAAAAGCTCACACCGTCAACCCCCGGATGAACCCACAGAAAAGTCCCCTGTTTCCGAGGCTCCCTCACCTGCTGCAAAACCCCGTCGGAGTCCCTCCGGAGAGCGGGGTCAGCGACGGCGAGAGTTGATCCTCGATACCGCTGCTGAGTTGCTGGCAACCCTTGGTCCCGAAGCCATTAACACCAATGCCTTAGCGGAACGGGCTAATATCTCTGTTGGCTCGGTGTATCAGTATTTCTCAAACAAAGAAGCCATCCTGGCAGCCTTGGGGGAGCGATACCTGCATCAGTTGGGCAACAATACGATCGCGGCGCTCCAACAGGATGTTGCAGGTCTCGATTTCGCTGCAATGGTCGATCGGGTGATTGACCCCATGATTGCCTTCGAGCGTCAGCACCCTGCCTTCCGACAGCTCAGTGCTGGGCAGGAAGGGGAAGGCAGCCTTGCGGAAGGAGCAAACCGGGTGGATCAGGAAATCCTGGCAACCATCTACGAGTTACTGCTTCGGGTTCATCCTGCCCTTGCCCCTACTCAGGGATGGCACATTGCGCGGGTCACAAAGGCGATTTACAAGGGGATGAGTTATCTCATTCAACAGGAACCAGAGATTGAAAAAGCGGGTGGGAATGTGGATAGTATGATTTCTGATATGAAACAGATGATGGCAGGCTATCTGGAAAAGCAGTTGGGACCAATTGTTTTTTCAGGTTCGACTACTAACCCATAAGACATCGGCAAGAGGTTGAACAGATGTTGAGCATTCGCTTACAGGAAACCAGGGTTTATCAGGAAGCCAAGCAGGAAGAAGCGCGATCGGTTGAGGGCGATCGTCAGGAGCAATGTAAGGTTCAAAAACATCTTTTCCTCTGCCAGTGAATTAGCTTAACTCCTTGCTACACAAGGGAAATCGCTTGTTTCCGGAAAGTTCAGCCCTGTCTCGACTTTTAGAATAAGAAGCAGTGAAAAAAAATCAGGTCTAAGGAAATGGAAGTGAAACGCAAGAGACGGGAACCGGGAAATAGGCTAGTTCTGGGGGTACTGATCTCTTTCTGCTCTGCCTTTACCATACTGCCCCTGACTCCATTTGCAACTCCTGTATTTTCCCAAACTGGGGATGTTCGACAAAGGGAAGCCGATCGCCTCCTGGAGCAGGCAACCCAGCAGTTCAGGACCAGTCAGTTTGAGGCAGCGTTCCAATCTGCCCAACAGGCTCTCCAACGCTGCCGAGAGTTGAAATACCAGAAGGGGGAAGCTAGGGCATTACGGCTGATTGGTAATGTTTATTACATCCAGGCTAATTACCCAAAAGCAATCGACTACTATCAGCAGTCTATTAGCATTTCTAAGCAGATTGGCGATCGGGCGAATGAAGGAAAAACGTTGGGTAACTTAGGGTCGATCGCTCTGGGGCAAGGAAAATATGCAGAATCTATCACCTACTATCAACAAAGTTTGACGATCGCTCGTGAGATGCAGGATCGCCCTACAGAAGCAAATGCTTTGGGCAACTTAGGTCTGGTTTACGAGAATCTGGGAGATTATCCTCGATCAAAGGAATTCCATCAGCAACAACTCACGTTGGCCCAATCACTGAAAGACCGAGATACAGAAGCATCGGCTCTGAGCAATTTAGGATCGGTCGAGAGTCAATTGAAAAATAATTCCAGGGCGATCGAGTTGTATCAACAAAGCCTGACCCTCTTTCGGGAAGTGAATAACCGATTGAGTGAAGCGACGGTTCTTGGCAATTTAGGCTTCGTTTACACAAATTTAGGTGAATATCGGAAAGCGCTTGACTATCAACAGCAACGGCTACGCATCACGCGGGAACTGCAAGACCGCCAGGGTGAAGCTGAAGCATTAGGAAATCTGGGTCAGATTCACTTCTATTTACAAGAATACGAGCCAGCCGTTGAGGTTTCGCAGACAGCGATCAGAATCGCCCGGTCGATTCAGAACCGAAAAGTTGAAGCGGTTGCCCTCAATAATGCGGCGATTGCCCTGGCTCAGTTAGGCCGACTCGATCAAGCCGAGGAATGGTTGCAAAAGTCAATTGAGGTATATGAGACGTTGCGGGAAGGATTAAAGGATTCCGATCGGATTTCGATCGCCGACATTCAGCGCAATCCCTACAGCACCTTACAGGCAGTTTTGGTCGCTCGACAAAAGGTAGAATCCGCCCTGGAAGTTTCTGAACGAAGCCGGACCCGTGCGTTTGTAGAATTATTAGCAGCCAGAGGACAGATAACCGCCGCCAATCGACAAGCGGCAGTACAACCCATTCGGATCTCTGATATTCAGCAACTTGCTCGCACGCGACAGGCGACCCTCGTTGAATATTCTGTGACTAATTCCTTAACGGCTGGCGATCAACTCTTTATTTGGGTTGTGAAACCTTCTGGAGAGGTTATCTTTCGGCAGGTTGATTTAAAACCTCTTCAGCAAAAACAAGGAACTTTGATTAGCCTCGTAACCGAAAGCCGGGGATCAATTGGAGTCCGAGGTCTGCAATTTAAGGAAACATCTCCTCCCCTGATTACAGCAGCAAATGTCAAGAATTCATCCCTGCAAGAACTCCATGCCCTTCTCATTGCTCCGATCGCTGACCTGCTCCCACAAAATCCAGAGGCCCCAGTCATTTTCGTTCCGCAGGGAGAACTGTTTTTGATTCCCTTCGCAGCCCTGCAAGATCCGTCTGGGAAGTACCTGATTGAGCGTCATACGATTCTCATTTCTCCATCCATCCAAGTGCTCCAACTCATTTCAAAAAGAACAGGACCATCGAGACCAAAAGAATCATTAATCGTCGGCAACCCGACCATGCCCAAAGTACGTTTCAATCCCCAAGAGATTGCCCAGTTGCCATCCCTACCGGGTGCGGAGAAAGAAGCGAAGACAATTGCGACCCTTCTAAAATCGCAACCTCTCCTGGGTGCCCAAGCCACCGAATCAGCAGTTCTCCAAAAAATGCCCCAGTCTCGGTTGATCCACCTGGCAACCCACGGGTTACTAGACGACTTTGGTGGAACAGGGATTCCAGGGGCAATCGCTCTGGCTCCTGATGCACAGCGAGATGGGTTACTCACAGCAGCGGAGTTACTGGGTCTCAAGCTGAATGCGGACTTGGTGGTTCTGAGTGCCTGTGATACAGGAAGGGGACGGATTACAGGGGATGGGGTGATTGGGTTGTCGCGATCGTTGATCACCGCAGGAGCCTCCAGTGTGATTGTTTCCCTCTGGCAGGTTCCGGATGCACCCACTGCATTTCTCATGGGCCAGTTTTACCAGACTTGGCAGCAGAACCATAACACCGGGCAGGCATTGAGACAGGCAATGCTGAAAACCTTGAAGGAATACCCTGATCCGAAAGCTTGGGCGGCGTTTACGTTGGTTGGCAATCATGACTAACTACTAATCGCTGGGTTGTGTTTCAGAGAAGTGTGGGGTAAGAAACAAGCTCGTCCCAAGACCAACGGTGAGTTGCTAATCCTGCCCTTTGAGCTGCCGTTGTTTGTAATCTGGAATGACACCAGATCCAGTTGAAATAGCTGACCACTAATCGAGTCGTGACGACCGTTTGCTGCCATACCTTGCCAAACTTGTTTTGCCGTCGATGCCACCGTCCCGTCTGTTGACGCACCGTTCCATTCGTGCGCTCCCCTCGCTGCCACCCGTTTGCGCCAAACTCACAGCAATCCAACAATCACCCACAATCGTTTCATCTACCTGACAGTACTTCTGCTTTTTTTGACAAACGACCACAATTCATCACCCCCGATCGCCCCTGTCTCAACGGCTTGCACCTGTTGATTGTGTACTTGAGGATGATCACAGAAGGGACATTTCATAGGCCAACTTCCTGATGGTTAGGCTCCCATTTTACCAAACCCACACTTCCTTGTTGCACGACCCAGAAACTCCTGGGAAACATTGAGTAGGGTTACGATCGCATGATTGGCTTCTAGAATTCTGCCATTGGCATCTGTAACCAGATAGCCATCGGGTGCAAACTCAAACAGTTCTTTGTAACGCTGGCGTTCTGACTCTACCGCTTGACGAGTGTTGACTAACGCTTCATTTTGATGATGCAGTTCTGCCTCAGATGCCTGTAATTCTTCTAAAACTGCCTGAAGTTCCTCCAGGGCTTCTGATAGGAGTGTTTTCTGTGAT
>JANRKG010000044.1:0-16583 GCA_033763635.1 Leptolyngbyaceae cyanobacterium bins.59 | reverse complement strand
GGGGCACCCTCTGGATTACCCAGAGTATGAGTAAGGTGCTTCAGAGTGAAGGAAGCTGGACTGTTCTACGGATCGGCACCCATCGTCTAGAAGATATCCGCAATCTGGAGCGTAAACTAGAAAAGTTTTTAGAAAAGCAATTTCCAGGGGCTGAGGTCTATATTTGGGATGGTAACGCTAAAAATTTACTGAAGGAAAAAGAAACCCTGGAAATCGCATCCCGATCTCTGACTGTTGTGGGCCTGATTGCGCTAGCTATCGGTGGGGTCGGTATTGCGAATATTACGATCGCCTCTGTCCTGGAACGAACCAAAGAGATCGGACTGCGGCGGGCGATCGGTGCAACAGAATTCGATATTATGCTCCAATTTATCCTGGAGGCGGTTTTGTTGAGCGTTTTGGGAGGTACTGCGGCAATCGGCACGGTGCATGGCTTGACTCACATTGTCACCACGACGATCGTAGAGGCTCCCTACGAGTTCTCTGTCTCGAATGCAGGATGGGCAATGGCCTCTGCCATCTTAGTTGGAGTCGGGTCCAGCTTTTTTCCGGCCCTCCGTGCCACCCATGTTGATATTGTGGAGGCATTACGCGGTGATTAATCCCTTCATGCCGCACGATCGTGCCTTCCGAGGTTGGCGAGTTGGGATGGGAGCGACCGCTATCCTAACTTTCGCTTCCATCACAACGACGGCCCTTCCCCCAACGATCGCCCAGGTCTCTCCTCTTGTTCCTGTAATTCCTGGCCCACAACGCATCCTTGAATTAAGCCTGGAAGAAGCAATTTCCCTTCTCCTGCAAAACAATCGGGAACTCAAAAACGCTTCTTTAGAAAGGCTCGTACAACGACAACAACTGCGCGAGGCAGAGAGTACCTTTGACTGGCAAGTACAACCCTTATTCGGGATCGGGGTCAGCCGTCTACTGTCCCAGCCCAGCGTGGGGACGTTACCAAATTCTATCGGTCTGGGGTCTTTGACGGTACCGGGTTTTGGTAGTTCGGCCTCTGGAGGGACAGTCTTGCTTCCTCCCGAAACGACTTACACCCGCAGTACCCAGGTAGTCGGGCGACTCCGCAGTTCTTTGGGTACCACCCTAACCCTCAGCTTAGACCCGTTCCGTCAAGATCCTGCACTTGTCACCGTGACCCAACCCTTACTCCGAGGAGCCGGAACTGCTGTCAATGAAGCCCCGGTTCAAGTGGCACGCCTGAGTGAATCCAGGGGGAGGTTGGAGTTACGCAGAACGCTGATCGATCGCATCACAAATACGGCAACTGCCTACCGTGCACTGATACGAGCGCAGGAAGCCCTGAGAATTCAGGAAATTTCCATCGCGAATCAACGCCGTCTGTTAGAACTGTTCCAAGTTCTTGTAGATGCGGGCCGCAGGGCAAGGGTAGAACTGGTGGACATACAAGCGAACTTAGCGACGCAAGAAGCCCAAAAGATTGTCCTTCAAAACCAGTTAGCCCAGGCCCAGTCGGAACTCCTGAAAACCCTGGAACTGCCTGAGACGGTACAGCTTGTGATTCCTGAGAGAGAAATTGCCGCCTTCCGCCAAACAGACAGCAACACCTTGCAGCGAGTCCGCCAATTGAATCTGGAAACTTTGGTTCAAACGGCTTATCAGAATCGCCCCGATTATCTTCAAACAGATAATGAAATTCGGACAGCAAAACTCACTTTGCTGATAGCTCGTAATAACCAGGAATGGGGGCTGGATTTACAGGGCAATGCCAGTACAGGCCCAATCTCGCAAATGTCAGCGGCCCTGGTACTCAGCCGTGTGTTTGATGATCAAGGTCTGGAAACGGCCTCCCAACGATCGCGGATTAGTCTTCAGCAACGGCAGAACGATCGCGCTCGGTTGACGGAAACCATTCGACTGGAAGTGGGCGATCGGCTCCGGGATGTGAATTCAGCAATTGTTCGCATCTCGGCAACGGAACTGGCTCGTCAGTTAGCAGAACAACGGGCCGCCAACGCCCAGGAACAATCTCAACGGGGCCGAGGACGTGACATTTTTGAGTTACTGCAACTGCAAAATCAGGTCATTACGGCTCAGCAAGAAGAGTTGAACGCTCGCATTGATCTATTTAACGCTCTAACCACCCTGGATCAGGCGCTCGGTATTACCCTGGAGGCATGGCAAAATCAAGTCAATGCCAGTCAGCTACTTCAGGAGCCAGGGCCTTGACCGATCTGATTCAGATTTTGAGGGAAGATTATGCTCGTTTTCCCCAGGAGCAAACCTACAGCATCTATGCCCCGGATGTGTACTTTGAAGATCCGTTGAATCGATTTCGAGGGGTCGATCGCTACCAACAGATGATCGGCTTTATCCGCACCTGGTTTCTCGATCCTCGGCTGGATCTCCATGCGATCGAGCGACAGGCCGATCGCATCGACACCCGCTGGACCCTCAGTTGGACCACTCCCCTTCCCTGGAAACCCCGTGTCTCCATTCCAGGGCGGAGTGAGTTAAAACTGAACGAAAAAGACCTCATTATTTCCCATATTGACTACTGGGACTGCTCCCGGTTAGAGGTTCTAAAGCAGCTTTTTCGCTAAAACCAAGAAGGGTTGATGCCCTTCTACTGTTTCTGGTTGAGTGCATGATGAAATTTCAGATTCGTCCTGAGCAAGCTGAGGACCAGCCTACGATCGCCACCCTCCATCAACAGGCTTTTGGTCGAGAAAATGAGGCCCAACTGGTAGAGCGCATCCGCCATTCCGATCGCTATGTCCCTGAATTATCGTTAGTCGCGGAGAAAGAAGGGGCGATCGTAGGTCATGGCCTGTTCAGCTACGTGGATCTGGTTGGCCCTTCTCGCTCCTGGGTACTGGCTCTGGCTCCGATCGCGGTCCATCCTGACTACCAGCGCCAGGGGATCGGCAGTGCCCTGATCGAGGCAGGGATCGAACTAGCAGAAACTTCAGGGGAACCCTTAATCAACGTTCTGGGGCATCCAGAATTCTATGCCCGTCTTGGCTTTGAGCCTGCCCTTCAATATCGGATCGCCTGTTCTCTCTCCGTTCCCGATGAAGCGTTTCTGGTGCGCCCCCTGCTCCGCTACAGCGAGGATTACAAGGGAATTGTTGTCTATCCTCCTGCTTTTGAGGGAGTCTAAAATGATATGGATACGATCGATAAGAAACCTCAATTAAAGAAACTTCGATTTTAGTTACATTTCTTTGTAAATTTGTTACATTAATTAATGAAATCCCTAGTGAGTTGGAGTTCAAACCATGCAAGATGCTACCAAAGCAACTGTTGTAGAAGATCGGAACGCTTGGAAATTTGGTTTCACTCCCCAAGCAGAGATTTGGAACGGTCGCCTAGCGATGATTGGCTTCGCTGCCGCTCTGATTATTGAACTGACTTCTGGTCAAGGTGTTCTGCACTTCTGGGGTCTGATCTAAATCAGTCCGCCTTTGTCTACAGAAAACTGAATAGTTCTGTAGACTAAACTTCAGAGACTAATCACAAAAAGGTCTGTCACTCTTAGAGTGACAGACCTTTTATTTTGCTTTGTTTTATTTCGCCTTATCAGATTTTGTATAGCAGCCATTCAGCTTAGGACAGGTTGACGGGTAAAAACGGCTGTTTCGTGAGCCTTCCCTTCTACATCTTGCCTCTTGCCATACAAGGAGGGAATCAGTTGACTCCCCATCTCAACCCACCCTGTTTACCGGATGTATTCCTTAAGAACACTATTTCGGTTTGGGTGACGAAGTTTACGGAGCGCCTTCGCCTCAATTTGACGGATTCGTTCCCGTGTGACGTTGAAGATTTGCCCGATTTCTTCCAGGGTCTTCATCCGCCCATCATCCAGCCCATAACGTAACCGCAGCACATCCCGTTCACGAGGGCTGAGGGTTCCTAAAACGCCTTCCAGATCTTCTCGGAGTAGATTCTTGGAAACCTGGTCTTCCGGCGTTTCGCCATCGGACTCAATGAAGTCTCCTAAGCGAGAATCTTCTTCTTTCCCAATCGGAGTCTCCAGGGAGATGGGTAACTGGGCAGACTTGGCAATGAATCGTAGTTTCTCGATGGTAATTTCCATGCGAGTTGCGATTTCTTCTTCCGTAGGCTTGCGGCCCATTTCTTGAGACAACAGTTTTGTTGTCTTCTTAATCCGAGAAATGGTTTCGTACAGGTGAACAGGTAGGCGAATGGTCCGAGATTGATCCGCAATCGCCCGTGTAATTGCCTGACGAATCCACCAAGTCGCGTAGGTTGAAAACTTGTAACCTTTTTCATGGTCAAACTTTTCAGCCGCTCGAATCAGACCCAAACTGCCTTCCTGAATCAGATCCTGGAAGGAAAGACCCCGATTCATGTATTTCTTGGCAATGGAAACGACAAGCCGCAGGTTGGATTGAACCATTTTCTCTTTGGCTTTGCGTCCTACATACAATCGATGCCGGAATGCAGGAAGAGGCATCTTGACTTCCTCAGCCCACTCTCCATCATGAGGTTCCCGTGCTAGTCGATCGCAGAGATTTTCCCGAATCCGCTCTAGTTCCAAAAGATCGGCAATCTTACGAGCTAATTCAATTTCTTCATCAGCCCGCAGGAGTCGAATACGACCGATTTCCTGCAAGTAGAGGCGAATCGAGTCCTCTGTGTAGTGTTTCTTTTTCGTTTGCGCCCGCTTACGACCAGATCGACCCTTTTCAGACTTCCCATCGTCTGCGTCGGGCTGAACATCTAGCAGATCATCTCGATCGTCCTCATCATCATCCAGAAAAGGACCGTCTAGATCGAGATCAGGCTGATCAACTTCGGTGTCTTGCTCACGAAGAGCCTCAGAGGAAAACTCGAGTTCTTCTTCGAGTAGGTCATTAGCCTGGGTCATGCCGCGTTCCTCATGCTCCTTAAATCAATAACGGTTTAACAAAAACTACCAAAGGTATTTCAGAGCTTAAACCTGCCTGGAACCCTGAATAAGTAAAATCACTCATTACAACAGTAACTTACAGGCGTAATCTTCGGTAGTAAAATCTTCGGTAGTAATCAGACAAGTAATCAAACAATCAGAATTGGATAGTCAGAACTAGATAACCAGAACTAGACAGTATCCATCAGATGAATTTTCCCTGAATTCAATTACTGCACCCATCGATCAGAGATTCACTGATTACAGTAATCAATTCATTGGCTTTCACATCATTGACTTTCACATCATTGGCTTTCAGAGCATCCCTTTTAGATCATTCATCAACACCAAATACTACTCAAGCACTATTGAAACAATAATTGCAACATTAATACTTGAAAGGATTGATGCCTGAAAAATTCACCATTCAATGATGCCCTAATCAACATGTAATTAACCAGGTGTAATTAACCAGGTAATCCTCAACAATGCATGATCAATTATGATGGCAGCCACGCTGACAAATATGGCTGACCAGTATGGCTGACCAATATGTTTATCAACATGCTCATAAAGTAACGCTTTTTCAGGGGGAGACTTTTTTCCCTTATCTAAGCAAATTCAGACAAGGGAGAGGTGATTCAGAATCCTTTCTTGAACGAGTCTTTCTTGAACGAGTCTTTCTCAAACTGAGCCTTTCTCGATCTAATGTTGAACGAAGCCCTGATATCAAACCAGGTAACTGAATTGCTAGGTCTCTCCGATTGTAGCTTTTCTCACAAAAGTTGCACGTCTTTTCTCTAAGTTTACGATTGAACCCATGAATGAACTTTAAAGTTGAGAGGTCTCATGAAGGATGGATAAATCCATTCAATCGCCACCCATTCACAAAATACTCATTTACCTTAGCCTTCCTTTCCCAAATGAGGATCACTCTCGTTTCCAAACTTTTCTTCCGGCTGGGAAAATTTCACTGTAGGAAGCTGAATGTCAGCAACTTTTAACAACATATCTTGAATATTCGGGTCGCGTAAGCTTCCCCACAAACTACAAGACTCCTTGGATGAGGTAAGGACAATGAGTTTATAGCCTTGCGCTAACCTGCATCCTAAATGATAAACCTGGGGTCTCAGTTGAACATCAAACGATCGTAACCGACAAAAAAGTTCATTGCGGTAGCACATTCCATCCTGAATATTGTCATTCAGCCAGAACTTGAATGGAAAAATTTTAGCTTCGTCGATAAGCAGAGGTAACACAGATGATAGCCAGTGTTATAGGGTTATAAAATTCAATCACTCGAACGATTCAGAATCCCTTATGTAGATTGATTAGCCCTTAAGAATTTGATTGTAGCTTGGAGATTCTGAGGGCAAAAGGTTCATTGAGATTTATTACATTCAGGATTTCCAACTCCGGGAAGCAACCTGCTTCAAGATGCATTTTTTACCTGAGCTAATTCGCCCAAGGCTAACCCCATCTCAAGACACCCTGATAAACAAGCTAATTCTCTTGTAAAAGAATTTCTATTGATTGTGCTTTAACTGCCAAAACTTAGCAATCGTCACAAATTCAAAATTTTTCGCTAAGAGAGTAGGGACTAACCGATCAACAACCTGGGCCACATCCCGTCCTCCATAAGCGCCATCATGGAGAACAATATGGGAACCTGCCTTCGTCTGCCGCAGCACCCGATCAACGACCACCGCAGGACCAGGACAGGTCCAGTCGATAGGCACAACGCTCCACATGACAGGCCGATACCCACCCTGACGCAAATGTCGTAACGTATTTGGGGTAAACAGGCCATTTGGAGGCCGAACATCCCGTAGCCATCCCGCATCGATCTGGCAAGCCTGGACAATACTGGTTCGTGTTTGCTCCAGTTGGGCCTGGACATCTGACGGTGACAGCAGGGGAAAAGATTGATGGTCATATCCATGTAACCCAATCCAGTGACCCGCTTCGTAGACAGCCCTAGCGATCGTGGGATTGCGATCGACACAGGCTCCTAGCCAGAAGAAACTTGCTTGAACCTGATATCGCTCAAGAATAGACAACAATTGAGGTGTATAAACGGGATGAGGACCATCATCAAAGGTGAGGGCAATTTGGGGAGATCCCGTCGTTGGGGAAATGGCAACCTTGGGATCAAGTGCCCACAGGCAATCAGGAAACAAGGTTTGTAAAACGCGCGCAACAGCAGGTAGAAAGGAGGCAACTAACATGCTTCAATTGACTGCCAAACAAACTTGACGAACCCATGCAGATTGAATTAAGGATGCCATCACTTCATCGCTAATCGGCTTGACCAAAAATCCATCAAATCCAGGGTTTTCTTCTTGGTTAACCCAGCTAGGCGCATAACTTTCCGTGAGGGCAAAGATCATCGCCCGACAAGCAGAAGTATTACTTCTAAGATCTTGCACTAATCCAGGGGACCAGCATTGATGATTGCATTCCAGAATAATGAGGCAAGGATTTGCCTCAAAAACTCTTGCAACCGCCTGTTCCGCTGAACTGGTAATCGTTACTGAATATTCCATGCGTTTCAGCATAGATTCCAGACCTTGTAGGTTACGAGTCCGACGACTGAGTAGCAGAACATCCTTTTGCATTGGTCTGGCTGGATTAAGAGGAATGGATAGCTAACTATAGCCTTCCTAAATTCCAGTTCTTTAGATATAAAAGGCTTATGTAAGTCTTTATCTATCTGCTTTTCAGGAAATCGATGACCATCCTGAGCTTTCCATATTTTTTAGACTTTCTAGAAGATGAAAGGCTGTTTTAAAGTATTACTAATTCTAAAGAAATAGAATCATGTCGATCACAGCTATTTATGTAAAGAAACCCACATTCAAAAAATGTTTTGTAATTAAAAAATTAAAAGTTTCTAACAAAATAGAATTCCTTAAATAAAAGAATATAGGGAGTTTTACAGCCTTTTCTACCCTAGTGAAGTACGCCCATGTTAATGAACAAGGGGCTTAAGCCCTTGTCTGCACCTCACGAGAATGAAAAACGCTATAGCTTTATTGCTACACAAGGTAACTTTTAATCCCATCCCTGTTGTTGCCCATATTGCTCCACCCGTGCTTGCCACTGATTCCAGTAAGCCACGATCGTTTCGGGTTCTAACCAAAACACCTCAGCAGCCATTCCGGGAACCGCAATCACAAGTAACGCATAGTTCAGGTAAACTCCATAGTCCTGGTAAACATGGTTGACAGCCCCACAATAGGCCACCACTTGCAGAGGGTAGTCGTACAAATATTCCAGTTTCCGGCGAGGTTTATCAGCCGTTTTCCACTCGCACACACAGGGCACCCCACGATAGCTAGCAACACAATCCACCTTTCCCGCATACCCTACATCCTGGTGAAACACCGTGCCTTCGATGAGCCGCACATATTGTATCTCCTGAAGCACAGGTTCCAGGCTCTCCCAGTAGGGTTGGACGGCAGGAGAACAGGGCTGTCGATCGCCCTCCAGGTACTTCTGAATATAACGATGGGTTCCCATGCCCCGACGACTGGCAGTGCTAGAGATGCGTTGGGCTTCCGCTGGCCCTACCCGTTGTCGCCATTGCAAGAGCCTGTCCCAATCCTCGGCGGGTTTGGTGGCATTCAAGATCGTGGTCACACTGGGTAGACGATCGCCCTGCTCATTCACAAAATAATAACCGCCCTTATGACGCACCTGCCGAGCGGTGTGAGTTGGCAAGCGAGTTGGCAATTGTTGGGGATCTCCTGTCATCGTTTTATGATTATTTCTGAAATACCTGGTAACACAATGGATATTGAGACCGAATAGATTAGGTCTGCAATAAAACGGGTAACGTTTGAGGAGTATTCATGGAGTTCGAGACATCAGGCCAACAGGCTTGTTATGAAAAAATTGCGCCCTGGATGGAGGAGTTGTTTGGGGATTCGCTGATTCCTTACGAAATGGAACCCGTTTTTAGCATCAATCTTGGTTCAGCAATCGCCTATACCAAAGTAGCGCCCTGGGACTTTGATGACGCAATTATTATTACGAGATCCTTTGTGGTCACAGATATCACAATCAACTCGGATTTAATGTACTACTTACTTCATCTAAATGAAAGTCTTTTATTTGGAGCCTTTGGCCTTGATAGCGATGACGACATTATTTTTGAACATAATCTGATCGGCTCTACCTGTGAAAAGGAAGAACTCAGGATGTCCGTCATGTCTGTTGTTCGAATTGCCGATGAATATGATGATGAGATTGTGGAGAATTGGGGCGGTCAGCGGGCACTCGATCGCATGCTCTTGAAGATGATGGGGACTGAAGAGGCATGAACTCATTCTGAGAGACGCACTGCCCTGCACAACTGTTGCATTGAGATTTCATCTTGAGGGGTACATAAATAACCGTTCATCCCTTTTAATAAGGAGAAAATTTACAGTTGAAAGCGTCTTCTCAAAGTTCTATGCAATTCTGGAATCCCTTTAGATTACGCCCTTTTCAAGCAACACAGCCCGGTTTCTTGAAGTCATCCCTCTGTACACAAGCCCAACTGGAATCTGAATGCTTTCAAAATTGGGCGGTACGAATGGGGTTAGGTAAACTCCACCTGCACCGTAAGATCTGGGAATATTGCTTTATTACCCAAGCACTTTACGAGAGGGATTTGTTGCGTCCTGGGAAGCAGGGGCTTGGATTTGCAGTCGGGCAGGAACCTCTGGTTTCCCTGTTCGCCAGTTTAGGATGTCAAATTCTGGCAACTGACCTGGATACGGAAAAAGCTCAATCTGGTGGTTTAGTCGATTGGGTCAATTCTAATCAACATGCTCAAGAATTAGCGGATCTTAATCAGCAAGGGATTTGCCCAGAGGCAGAATTCCGGGAGCGAGTCAGCTTTCGCTTTGTCGATATGCGTGCCATTCCTCCTGATTTAGGCCAGTTTGATTTCATCTGGTCTTCTTGTGCCCTGGAACATTTAGGAACTCTGGAATTGGGCGAAAAATTTATTTTTGATTCCCTACACCACTTAAAAGCGGGTGGTATTGCGGTTCACACCACTGAATACAATCTGTCGTCTAATCGCCAAACTGTGGTGGCGGGTGCGAATGTGATCTACCGGAAACGGGATATTCAAGGCTTGGCCAAGCAACTTCGGCAGGCGGGACACCACGTTCAGCTTGATTTTACCCACAATACAGGGTGGGCCGATCGTGAAGTCGATCAGCTTCCCTACAAACAAGATATTCACTTGCGGCTTGCATTAGAGGGATTTGTCGCAACTTCGTTTGGGTGGTTGATTCAAAAATCATCTCAAATAGATAAGGCTTGACAAAAACAGAACTATCTTGCATTGCTTGGCATAGGAACTTTTTGATTTTTTTAGATTTGATATAGATTTACGAGAAACATCTCTTTTTGTGCTATCTTTATGAAAGTGCTTGAAAATATTCAAGCGAAAAAGTCTAGTTAAAAAGTCTAGTTAAAAGTAAGACCAGCCAAAAATATAACTGGTTAAAAAAATTAGTTTCTAGACTCTCTATTCTAGATTTCTGTCGTCTAGTTGTTCATCAGGGGTCGCTAACTCAACGGTAGAGTACTCGGCTTTTAACCGAATAGTTCTGGGTTCGAATCCCAGGCGACCCATTTTTTAAGACATAAATTTTAGAAAATATATAAGGAGATTTTCAGAAAAGAGTTTATCTGTGGGTTGCTCTTCGGCTATGCTCAGGGCGCGGGTGCTGGTTGAGCGTAGCTGAAACTAGCAGAGAAATTGTTTTCGAGAAATCTCCTAAGAATTTTGAGGGCTTACCAACTCAAAAGATGGCTTAGGAAGGCCGGACAGAACTGCGCATAAGAACTTCTAGAGTGCTTTCTCTAAAGTGGTTTCGCGTATTTCTCAATGGGATCAGCCGTTCACTAGAAAATTTCTCTATTGTCTGCGAAAGAAAATAACTGATGAAAGGGATTTTCTATACCAGATTCCGAAAGTATCTTAAGATTATCCTAAGAAACAAGCTTGTCCATAAATTTTTCTGAAGACCCTGGTACAAACCACCTGGACTTTTATTAGAGGTTTCAGGTACGAAGACAGGGAGTTTCTGAAGGGCAGTAAGGCAAATTGGCTGATTTAACGACAAATTTTAGGAGGATCATCTATGGCGCTCGTACCTATGCGGCTGTTGTTGGATCACGCGGCTGAGAACGGTTACGGCATTCCTGCATTTAACGTCAACAACATGGAGCAGATCCAGGCGATCATGCAAGCTGCCCATGAAACTGACAGCCCCGTTATCCTACAAGCTTCTCGGGGTGCTCGTAAGTATGCCGGTGAAAATTTCCTCCGTCACCTGATTCTGGCTGCGGTCGAAACCTATCCCCACATCCCCATCGTGATGCACCAGGATCACGGGAATGAGCCTGCAACCTGCTACTCCGCCATTAAGAACGGTTTTACCAGTGTGATGATGGACGGTTCCTTGGAAGCTGATGCCAAGACCCCCGCGAGCTATGACTACAATGTTGCTGTCACCAGCGAAGTTGTGAAGGTCGCTCACGCCATTGGTGCTTCTGTTGAAGGTGAACTGGGTTGCTTGGGTTCTCTGGAAACGGGCAAAGGTGAAGCCGAAGACGGCCACGGCTTTGAGGGTGAATTGGACCACTCCATGCTGTTGACCGATCCCGATGAAGCGGTAGACTTCGTTGAGCGGACCCAGGTGGATGCTCTGGCGGTTGCGATTGGAACCAGCCACGGTGCTTACAAGTTCACCCGGAAGCCCACAGGCGAAATTCTGGCAATCAGCCGCATTGAAGAAATCCATAGCCGTCTGCCAAATACCCACTTGGTGATGCACGGTTCTTCTTCTGTTCCCGAAGACCTGATTGCTCTGATCAACCAACACGGTGGAGCGATTCCTGAAACCTACGGGGTGCCTGTTGAAGAAATTCAAAAAGGAATCAAGAGTGGGGTTCGTAAGGTGAACATCGACACCGACAACCGTTTGGCGATTACCGCTGCGGTTCGGGAAGCCCTGACCAAGGATGCGAAGGAATTTGATCCCCGTCATTTCCTGAAGCCCTCCATCAAGTACATGCAAAAAGTGTGTGCCGATCGCTATCAGCAATTCTGGGCCGCTGGAAACGCCAGCAAGATCAAGCAAATTTCCCTGGAAGAATACGCTGCGAAGTATGCGAAGGGTGAACTGGCTCAAGTTGCTAAGAAAGCTGTTACCGTCTAAGGTCTCTTTTCTCTAGACGTGTAAACAAGATTAGGTTCAGTGTAATCGCAACGGGCATCCTAAAAGGCTGCCCGTTTTCTGATTTTTGTCTGTACTGAGCGTTTTTTGAACAGAATTTACCTGTGGGTGCCCTTCGACTTTGCTCAGGGCACGGTTGCTGGTTGAGCGAAGTCGAAACCAGCAGGGAACTGTTTTCTGGAAATCTCTTCCTACTCTCCAGGTTTGAGAGAAGCCAATTTCTTTTGAATCGCCTCAATGATGTGAATATTCGCTTTCGGGAACGGATATTGTGAGAGATCCTCTGGGTTCACCCACCGCACTTCATCACACTCGATCGGTTGAGGTTCCCCTTCTACATAACGGCACTCATACACATTCAGAGTCACCCGAAAATGGGTATAGGTGTGATCCACTGTAATCAGCGATTCACCCACCTCAATCCCGATCCCCAATTCTTCTCGAATCTCCCGCACAATACAGTCAGGCACCGTTTCCTCAGGTTCTACTTTGCCTCCCGGAAACTCCCACAATCCTCCCAGCAGTCCTTTTTGTTTGCGGCGATCGATCAGAATCTGGCCCTGATCATTCCAGATCACAGCAACACCGATCGACTTGTGGGGGATAGGAGAACGAGCTTCTGTCATGGGAATTTGAGTTTGTAAGTTTTGAGAATAGGCTTGGCAGAATGGGTTCCAGGGACACAACAAACAGGCGGGTTTTTGGGGAGTACACAGAGTCGCTCCCAGATCCATCAATGCTTGATTAAAATCTCTGGGTTGGGCTGGGTCCAGGATCGCTTCAGACACCTGCCAGAGCAGGGGAAGGGATCGGGTCGGCGGAACGGATAACGCAATCAACCGGGCCAACACTCGTTTAACATTACCATCCAAAATTGGGATAGGTTGATTAAAAGCAGCACTGAGAATTCCTCCCGCTGTGGTGCGACCGATCCCCGGCAACCCTAAAACAGTTTTCAGGTCAGCAGGAAACTGGCCCTGATGGTGAGCCACAATTTCTTGAGCCGCTCGATGCAAATTTCTGGCCCGTGCATAGTAACCCAGTCCCTCCCAGGCTTTGAGGACTTCCTGCTGGGGAGCATGGGCCAGAGTCGCGATCGTCGGAAAACGCATCAACCAGCGCTGAAAGTAGGGAATGACTGTCTTCACCTGGGTTTGCTGAAGCATAATCTCAGAAACCCAGATTTTGTAAGGATCACGATCATGTCGCCAGGGGAGCTCACGCCCCTGATCACGATACCAGTCTAAGAGGGAAGCGCGTAACTGTGAAACAAGAGTCCCCGATAGGGCATGGGATTGCCCAACCGGGGACTCTTGTTTCTGCGAATGGGAACCCTCAC
The DNA here is from genome assembly GCA_033763635.1 of Leptolyngbyaceae cyanobacterium bins.59. Taxonomy (GTDB): domain Bacteria; phylum Cyanobacteriota; class Cyanobacteriia; genus JANRKG01. Next base: position 3,115 of record JANRKG010000044.1, on the reverse strand, counting down.
TCACGAATATCAGCCGTCATTACTCAGCATTGGAGGGAGATTGGGTCATCTCGAAAGCTTGTTCAAAGCTCATCCGTTGCTCGGCATTCCGGAGGAAATAACCACTCATCATCGCAGATGCCAACAAACGACCCAGTTGTTCACGGTTTGTTGTGATAGTGATATCAAAATGTTCAGCGGGCAAGCCACCCAATAAGCCAATAATATTCCGTTCCATCACCTGAAACACTTCAGGGGATGTCGGGCGTGATAGTTGGGCGATCGCTTCGGGGCTAAGGGATTGGACATAGTGCCACAGCGAATCGGGCTGTTCTGAGGGGCCTCCAAAAAGTCCTGAAATTTGGTTGGGCTGGTTATTCACCTTGAATCTCCTTAAGCGCAACCCTCTTGGTTAAAAGGGCTGTAACGTTTCAATATGTTTAATGTAACAAGGAGCTTTAAGCAAGCAGGTGAGAAAAACCGAACTCAAAGCGGGAGGGGTTTCCCATCCCGGTCTCTAACTTGCCAGGTACTCACGCATATCGGCTTTCCGCTTCCGTAACTTTGTCAGGGCTTCCCGCTCAATTTGGCGCACCCGCTCGCGGCTGATGTTTAGACGATCGCCAATCTTCGCCAGCGTCATCGCCTTGCCATCCTCCAACCCAAAACGCAGGGCCAACACCTGCTGCTGTTGAGGAGTCAAATCCGCCATGAGTTTTTCTAAATCCGAGCGAAGTGAAGACTGAGACACAAAATCCTCAGGGGAAGCACCAGTGTCCTCCAACAGTTCTCCCAATTCCGTGTCCTGGTTGTCCCCAACCTTCAAATCGAGAGACAGAGGCAGTCGGGCACGCTCCAGATACTCACGAACTTGCTTGGGGGTAAGTTCCAGCGCTTCCGCCAATTCACCTACCGTTGCCGCCCTTCCCAATTGTTGGGCCAATTGTCGCTGGGCCTTTTTAATCTTGTTCAGCTTCTCTGTAATGTGAATCGGGAGGCGAATCGTCCGACCTTTCTCTGCGATGGCCCGTGTAATTGCCTGCCGAATCCACCAGTAGGCGTAGGTCGAAAATCGATATCCCTTCGTGGGGTCAAACTTCTCAACCCCCCGCTGCATACCGATCGTTCCTTCCTGAATAAGGTCAAGCAGATCAACATTACGCTTGATATATTTCTTGGCAACGGAAACCACCAATCGAAGGTTGGCCTCTACCATTTTGCGTTTGGCGTATTCCCCTTCTTCAACCGCCTGCTCTAATTCCCCCAGGGAAAGGCCAACGTGTCGCGCCCATTCTTCTACTTCAGGTAAACGGCCTATCTTTTCTTGAAGCGTATCTCTCACTTCATACAACAGGGCGACACGCTGCACCTGCTTTCCGTAAAGAATTTCCTGTTCATGGGTCAGGAGTGGAACACGCCCAATTTCACGTAAGTAAGTACGAACCAGATCTGTAGAGGCTTGGGATACTTTCATAATAATAAACAGGCGATTATAGCAGAATTCTGAGAACAACTCAAAACTGATGCGAATATCCTCCCTGTTAACTTTCAGGAAGGATATAAACTAAGCGCTTCAACGACACAATCTTTAAAGATCGGACTCAGAAAGACTTAGAAACGGCGAGGGAGGAGAGGGTTCCTGACGGGAACCACAATGGGAACTACGGAGTATGCAGAGGATTTTGGTTTTGCAATAACCAGGACAGACCCTACCATTCCCAATAGCAAGGAAAGTTCAGTTAATCCGAAAAACAATCCAAAAAATTCTATTGTCATATACCCTCTTTAATGTTGCCTCTTATGTAAACAAGTGTAACATTACTGAGAGAAGATTGTATAGCTTCTGTCACCTGAATTTCTGGATAATCCCCTTTGCTGTAATCGATAGATTACCCAGAAATTCTGCTTCAGGATGCATCCTGTAAAACAGAATTTGCATGATTTCGCGGTCGTACAAAGTAGTGATCATCGATTCGTTCTTAAGCTTTTGTTTAGATTCTTAATTGAGTATGGCAACAATCCCTGCTAGGGCATTCCGTTTAGAGATCTCCAGCAGGGAGCAAGAAGCTAATGATTTGCAGAGTTAGGCCAAATGTTCTTGCAGAGAGCGCACTTCCAGGGGTTGAGATTGCAGGGTCCGAATTGCAGCGGCGGTAGCCTTGGCTCCAGCGATCGTTGTCACAATCGGAATTTTGTAGGTCAAGGCAGTGCGCCGAATCAACCGGGCATCCGTCTGGGCTTCCCCTCCGGAAGGCGTGTTAATGATCAGTTGCACTTTCTCATTTTTAATTGCATCCAGAACGTTGGGACGGCCCTCATGAAGTTTGAGAACCAAATCTACATTCAGTCCATGTTCTTGTAAGACGGCACGAGTTCCATCCGTTGCAATCACTTTAAATCCCAAATCTATCAATTCCTTGATCGCAGGGACAACGGCTGCTTTTTCGCGATCGTTCATCGATACAAACACCGTTCCCGATAAGGGAAGCCGCTGACTGGCTGCCAGTTCTGCCTTTGCAAAGGACTTGCCGAAGTCCATGTCGATCCCCATCACTTCCCCCGTCGATCGCATCTCTGGCCCCAGGATTGTATCGGTGCCAGGGAACTTCTCAAAGGGAAGCACCGCTTCTTTCACTGAAATATGAGACGGAATGATTTCTTTTGTAAAGTTCAACTGTTCCAGGCTCTGGCCCGACATGATCCGGGCTGCTAATTTCGCTAAAGGCACCCCGATCGCCTTAGACACAAAAGGAACAGTGCGGGAAGCGCGGGGGTTTGCTTCTAGAATGTAAACTTGCTCCCCTTGGACCGCGAACTGAATGTTCATTAGCCCAATCACCTTTAATTCCTTCGCCAAGCAAACAGTCCAGTTCCGAATTGTGTCCAGGACTTTAGCAGGCAGGGTGACGGTGGGAATCGAGCAGGCCGAGTCTCCAGAGTGGATTCCTGCCTGTTCAATATGTTCCATAATTCCGCCAATCACGACTTGACCTGTCTGGTCTGTGATGGCATCCACATCTACTTCCACCGCATTTTCCAAAAACTTATCAATCAAAATCGGGTGATCTGGCTCCACCTGAACCGCATAGACCATGTAGCGTTCCAGTTCCTCATCCGAGTAAACGATTTCCATCGC
>JANRKG010000043.1:0-33095 GCA_033763635.1 Leptolyngbyaceae cyanobacterium bins.59 | reverse complement strand
GGCAGAGGGCAGAAGGAAATATTTCTGCGAGCTTTGAGGACCCATTTCTGATTTCCCAGGCTTCGCTTTATCTCTCCCTGCCCCAGCGCGTCCATGCCCGCCCCTTACCGCCGATCGAAGTGGTGGATATGCGACAGGAATTGCACCAGGGAAACCGTTCTCTTTTTAGTCGCCCTCTGAAACAGGCGCTTCTGGAGATGCAGGAGCGGGGAAAACAGGGCATTTTGTTTATTCATCGACGGGGGCACAGTACTTTTGTGTCCTGCCGGAGTTGCGGCTTTGTGATGAGTTGTCCCTACTGTGATGTCTCTCTCACCTATCACCATACCCATGAGGAAGCCACCCAATGGTTGCGGTGTCACTATTGCAACTACACCCAACTCCATCCCCCCGCCTGTCCTGCCTGTGCTTCACCCTATCTGAAGTTTTTCGGCAGTGGCACCCAGCGGGTGGTGCAAGAACTGGCCCGTGAACTGCCGACTTTACGCTGTCTGCGATTTGACAGTGACACGACGCGGACGAAAGGTGCCCATCGATCGCTCTTGAGTCAGTTTGCGAATGGAGGAGTAGACCTGTTGGTCGGCACTCAGATGTTAACGAAAGGCATTGATCTGCCTCAGGTGACGCTGGTAGGGGTCGTGGTTGCCGATGGGCTATTGTATCTGTCAGATTACTGTGCCAGTGAGCGGGCGTTTCAAACCCTGACTCAGGTGGCAGGGCGGGCAGGACGGGGTGACGAGCCAGGGCGGGTGATTTTGCAAACCTATAATCCCTCCCATCCGGTGATTCAAGCGGTGGCTCAACACCAGTACCAGCCCTTTACCGAAACTGAATTACAGCATCGAGCGGCCTTGCGCTACCCCCCTTACGGTCGGCTCGTTTTGCTACGGCTGAGTAGTCCTGACCCATCGGCTGTTCAAGCTGCCGCCCATCGCGTTGCAAGCCTCCTTCAGGAAAACCAGGCTAACCCTTCCTATGAAGTTCTTGGCCCTGTACCTGCAACCATTCTGCGGGTTGCTCAGCGATATCGCTGGCAAATTTTGCTAAAAGGTATGATGCCAGAGGCCCAACTTCCCAGTCTTGAAACCTTACGGTCCCTGTGTTCTGCATCGGTGAATCTGACGATCGACGTTGATCCCTTGGGAATTGGCTGAGTGACCCTATTAAGGAGATTTCTGAAAAACCTCTCCCCGCTGGTTTCGGCTGCGCTCAACCAGCACCCGCGCCCTGAGTGAAGTCGAAGGGCAACCCCCAGGTAAACTCTTTTCTAAAAATCTCCTAAATTCGCTTGCTCTAGAAGAATGGAGGCTTTACAGTTTCAGAACTTTCTTTAAAGCTTTACAGGGTGTTCAGTATCCACACTAACAACTATTACAAGGGAGAGGGTACACTCTAAATAATGACCGCTAGAATAATGACCACTAGAAGGGGTGCCCTCTATCTTGCTACCTTTTCACTGTTCTTTCACTTTTCTTTGATTTACTGATCTCTAGATTGACTGACGGCAATTGCTTGAATTGACCTAATCTACCCGACAAATCTGTTTCAGATCCGCTTCAGATTTACAGGAGATTTATTTAATCGTTATTTCCAATCTTTAAATTTGACAAGATTTAACGACCAGATTTAACGATTGATGATCAGGTTGACTCTTTAGCTATTCTGCCTTTACTGTTACTTCGCTTGATTTCTCTGCTATTTCTAATTCTTCTTCTAGTTCTATCTACCACCATTGCTTTCATCATCAGTCCAGTCTTGTGTAAAGTTTTGTGAGGATTTCCACCTGAATGCAAGGTGTGAATTCTGTGAAGAAATCTTTTAAGGTTAACCTTTATTTCTTAAAAACTTGATTTCTTAAAAACTTGTACGAGTGCTGCTGTTTCGATGTTGCTGCCCTGAGGGACGTTCTACCATGAGTGTACTTGATGATGCGGTTCCGTTCCGCAAACTTGATGACCAGGATTTGATTCAGCAATTCGCTGCGGGTCAAACAGCGCTTCTAGCGAATCAACAATTGCGGCTTGAGTCAACTTTTGATGCAACCCAACTGCTCTCTCGGCGAGAGGGAGTTGTCGCAGCTTTAAAACAGGCTGACGGTCAACGGGTTGTGATGGTGCGGCATAAGTCAGATTATTGGCAACTGGTCCATCAAGCCCTGGTCGCAGAGAATTTTGTCCCGATTAGCTATCCCGATCGTCAGGGATTCGTGGAGTACCGTCATCAAGAAATCCCAGCAGGCTATCAATTGAACTACGATGAAGCCCGTTTGCTGTGGAAAGACTGGTGGATTCGCAAGCGGCAGTACAACAGCCAGACGATTCAGATGGATTTGCTAATCCTGGCGCGGGGACGGTGGTTTCCAGTGCGGGATTTGATCTCCAATGAAGGAACCCTTTATGTCACAACCCTGGTGGGAGATGTAACCCTCTCCAGTACGGATTGTGTGGCCTGGTTGACCCGAATGGAAGGGCACTCTCCGGTTGCAGGGAAACGGCCTTTGGGAGATAGCAAGCGTTCGATCGACCCAACCCAACCGATTTCCCCCTCACCCGTCCCTACTGCTACCCGCGCCCAGGCTGCCGCGATTCGTCAGCGAGTGGCGGCGGCGGCTCTCCGGCGCACTCCCCCCGATCCAACCCTGGCAGTCACCCCTCCCCCAACAAGCCCGCCGCTTCCGACGGCAGCAACTCCCCCGCTTCCGACGGCGGCCCCGGCGAACAACCCTGCACGGGCGGTCCTCAGTCAGGTGATGCGAGTTCAGCAAGGTCGTCTACATATTCAGACAGCCGTTGGGGAAGTGGTGGTTGAGGGCGCAAACATTCGGTGCTGGTTGAATCAACCGAAAACCAATCCATCAGCACCCAATCCGAATGGTCAGTCTAATCGTCCTTGACCTTATTGGGCGCGTTCCCACACTCGAATGATTTCCGTGAGGGTGTTCCGATCGGGGGATTGGGTGATCTGAACAGCGGGATCTGTTTTTGCACCAGGAACTTGCTGATTCCAGGGGCTTTGGGGAGCAGTCTTTAAATCGACGGAGTTGCTGACAGGTCTAAAGCCATGCTGAACAAAGACGGTTTGCTGGGCAGGCTGGGTGAGAAAGTCAAGAAACTGGTTCGCAGCTTTAGCCATTCGGGGATCAACATTTTGACGCACGATCGCAGCGGTTGAAACTGTCTCAATGGTGGGATTGAGATAATAAATCTGATAAGGCTGGCCCTGGCTGGCCCCTGCCTGTTGCCAACGGTAGAGCGCAATGCTCTCATAAACCGTTGCCAAATCTGCATCATTGGGTCCCCGAGCGATAAATTCCTGGAGCAAGACATCGGTCGATCGGGGCGGTTGGTAGACCGATCGCTTCACTAACTTAAACAACGGTGGAATTGCCGGATCACTGAGTTGGTTTCCCTTTAAAGAATTTCCTCCCAACTTTGCTTGGGACCAGAGACTCAGGGTTAATTGACCACTGTTCGATCGGGTCGGGTCGGTCGTCACAAAATCAAAGCTGCCCCAATTCGCTGGACCCTGAATGTCACTCCAGTTTCCGGCTTGCATGGCCCGTTCAACCCGCTCCCACCGAAACTGACCATCTGGAAACAAGATCTTTCCGCGTTCGGGCCATGCAATCGCCACTAACAGAGTCTTGGCAATGGGGCGGGGGGTTTCGTAAAAGGGGTCTGAGTTGTGCTGGGTTCGCCACCGATCGCCCAGTTCCTCAATGAACCCTGCCCCTGCTGGGATGAGGATCGTAGGATTGAAATCATTTTTATTGTCAATATAGCGGTTTACGAGATCTTGTGACCCTTGAAACTTAAGCTCCACACGGAGATTGGGGTATTCTTGCTCAAACTTTGCCTCCAGGACTTGTAGGGGTTCCTGAAGTTCAGTTCCAGCGACAACAATAATGGTTTGCTGAGTTCCCGGAATCGGGGCAAAGGCAAGTCCCAGGGAAGCCAGGGTCAGGGCGATCGAGGTGATAAGAGAACGGTGCTGAGGCTTCATTAGCTAACCAGGAGATCGACATTTTCTTGAAATGAGTTCAACTCTTCGCTCAGGGAGCGTAATTCCAGCGTTTCTTCAGCATTCTTTAGGTTGGCAGTTCGCAACTTATTTTGGAGGGCTTGCAGCACTCCCGCCGCATCCAGAATCAAAGTAGAAAGACTGAGCACCTGGGCTTGCCGTGCATCCTGCCCCTGCTGTGCTAATTGGATATTTCGTCTGAGGCCCAGGACCAATTGATTTAATTGCTCCTGAGCTACACCTGTACTATTCCGCAGACGAGCCTCTGCCTCCCCAAGTTGCCGTTGTAAATCATGAACGGACAGGAGGGAATCAGACCCCTGAAGCCGATGGGCCAGGGCATCGATTCTGTCGGGAAGCTCGCTAGCCCGATCGCAGGCGTACTGCACAATTCCCAATAATTCCATTTGCACCGCGTCAGTGAGCAAGCGAGTGGCTTCTGTCCGTAGCACTTCCGATTGGCGTGCCAGAAGTTGAGCCTGTTGCTGCACGGATTGCAACTCTCGCTCCAGGGCTGGATTGTCCAGCTTCAAAGCGGTGGGTTGACGGGATCGCAACACCGCTGCCCCCAGGGTCGCAACTCCTGCTGCTACTGGGATCATGACTACGCCGGAAAGCTGGGCGACGCGCACCCCCAGGACCAGGACGATTCCTCCCACCAAGATTGCGATCGGGTAGTAAAACGGATTTGCCAGTTTCATGCTCTAAAACTCCACCTGTAGATCCGCCATTAAGCGGGCGATCGTCGCAGGATCACCCTTGGAGTAGTAGCCCCCATTCAAGTCAGCAATTTGTTTTAATGCCTCCGGGTTAAACTCCCCTTCATCGCCATATCCCACCGTAAAGAACGCAATCCGTTGATCCGTTTCAAACCCGCTCTTTTTCAATTCTTCCGACAATTGATTGAGTTGGATGCGAGAGCCGGAATCTTCCCCATCCGTTAAAATTAGCACTGCATTAATTGCGTCCGGTCGCAGGTTTTGCTGGAGCCAATTGCGGGCATAGAGGGCTGCATCATATAACTTCGTGCCCCCATCCACTTTCAGCCCACTGATAAACTCTAATCCCCGGTCCTTTCCGGCAGGGGTGCCATCAATTAAAATAGGTTCTTGAATTTGCGAATCAAAGTCGATCAGGGCGAGTTGATCCTGCGGCCCCAGACTGTTGATATAAGACTGGAGCGTATTCTGAACCGCTGGCATCTTATTGCCACTCATCGAACCTGAAGAATCCACGACAACGACGACCTTAGACGGCTTCTTTGTGGCAACCTGCCAGGATTGCAGCATTGCCGATACTACTTCAGGTTGGGGCGGACGGTAGGAGTCATAGCGAGCCTGGGGATCGACCCCGAACTGGGCCGTAAACTTAGGCCCAAGGGGCACCCCCGGCACCCCCGGTCTCAAGCCCAGGTCTGCGGCAACGGCCTGAATCTCAGGCGATCGCAAATAGGTAATAAACTGGTCTGCGGCTGCTTTCTCCTCTGCACTCACCCAGGGGCTATTCGCAACGATCGCTCTCATATTGGAAGAAAAAGTCGCTTTGGGGTAGATCGCTTCGTACCGCTCCTGACCAGGTTGCAAACTTGCATTGGCTGCAATGACCGATGATTCATAGACAGAGCCGATCGAAGCCCAGAAGGAACCGTTTTGAACCATCGCTTTTGCTAAAGCACTGGTAGAGATCCCGTATCGAGTGACTTTCGTTTGAATTGCTTTGATTTGAGGTTGCAAGGTCTGAATATCGGCAACGGTTAATTGTTCTGGGCGTTTCCCAGTGAGAGAAACGTATTGAGCGACCAGGGTTTGTAAGCCTGAATTAGAGCGAGTGGGTGCCGTATGGACATAGTGAATGGTGGTCGGTGGGCTGGCAGGATCGAGATCTCGATGGGTTTTAGCCGTCACCAATGCTTTAAACAGGTCTGGAACCTTTCGAACTCCCGGTGCCAGCGAACGAGAGGTCATGAAGACCAGTGGGCTACTCGCCAGGAGAGGGGCATCTGTAATCGCCGGAATATAATTCTGCCCCGGATAAATTTGATTGACCTGATAGATCAGTTGGCTCTGATAGATTTCGCCATCCACAGAGACGATCGTGGGAAAGTCCGGTGCGTCTGCCTTGAGCGTTCCTCCTTTCAACTGCTGGGTTAGAGTGGTTAAGGTCGCGACAACATCGCCGCTCCCCATCGCCTGACAGCGCACATAAAATGCCTGTCCCCCGTCTAATTTGGGCTGTTGTTGATTAAAGCGCTCGGCAGATTGTTCGCAGAGTTGTGCGAGGGCACTGCCAACCAGCACCTTTACCTCAAACCCAGCAGGCTGAGGAGTATTCGAGGCGGGAGGGGAGGTTCGATCGCACGCTCCTAATCCCATGAGTGCTAGCCCTACGAGTCCCCCGACCCAAAAGTTACGTCGCGCCACTGTACCATCCTTCGAGAAGAGTGTTGATTTGTTTCTTAATACACAGGATTTTTAGCGATCTTTTGACTGTTGTAACAGGTGCAGGTTAACGACGGGCAAAATCACAGAGTTTTAGGCATAAAAACAACGATCTCGACCTTCCGCTTTGGCGCGGTACACGGCTCTATCGGCAGCGGCGATCAGGGTGGCGGGGGCTTCATCCTGTGTGGGGACGGTGCAAGAAACTCCCAGGCTGATGGTAACTTGCTGTTCTAAAGGGGATCGCAGGTGGGGGATTTGGAGGGCTTTCACCGCCGATCGCAGCTTATTCGCTACATGCATGGCACCCTCAAGAGCCGTACTGGGCAGTAACACAATAAATTCTTCGCCCCCATACCGAGCCACGAGATCCGCAGGGCGTTTCAGGGTTTCGCGGAAGGTTTGGGCAACGCGCTGCAAACAGGCATCCCCTGCTTGATGTCCGTAGGTATCGTTATAGAGCTTGAAAAAGTCCACATCCACCATCATCAGGGACAAACACAATTGTTCGCGGGCTAACCGTCGCCACTCTTGCTGGAAATACTCATCGAAGTAACGGCGATTGGCGAGTTGGGTCAGGCCGTCCAGGTTTGCTAACCGCTCTAGTTCCCGATTAGCCTGTTCGAGTTGCTGGCGTAGTTGGGTCTGCTCAATCAGGCGACGGACTCGTTGGCGTAGAACAGCCCAGTGAATCGGCTTGGTAATGTAGTCTGTGGCCCCTGCGGCAAATGCCTGGTCTACCGAGTCTTGATCGTCCAGGACGGTGATCATGAGAACGGGAGTTCGATCGCCCCCCGGTAGGGTTTGTAATTGCTGACAGCAGACAAAGCCATCCATTCCCGGCATGACTGCATCCAGCAAAATCATATTGGGCTGGAGTTGCCGAACCATCGATAGGCATTGCTCCCCATCCTGGGCCTGAGCAACCTGATAGCCTTCTCGCTCCATTGCTAGTCCCAATAACATCCGCATTGACCTATCATCATCCACAACCAGGATCAGGGGAGGGAAGGGAGCAGCAGAAGCGGTGGGGGAGGGAGATGTAGAGTGACTCATTGCATTCAATCCTGAAAATCCTGGAAATGGTGTTGGAGTGCTTTTCGAACTCGCTCAGTTTCCGAATGAATCGAGGCCATCCGGGATTTTGCCCCGATCGTCGTTCCCGTTCGCCCCAACTCTTCAACGGGTTTGACCCGTTCCGCCAAAGACACCGCTCCCACCGTCGCGCTGGTCGATCGGAGGGCATGGGCTGCCTTCCGCAGCGCCGGGGCATCCGATCGTTCAATCGCCTGATGAATGGCCTGGAGTAAATTGGGCAGATCATCAAGATAACTGTTGATAATGTCGATTACGATTTCTATCTGGGGTCCAGCAAGGTCCTGGAGATCTTGTAATACTTTGTGATCCAGGATAGGTTCTTCCACGACCCCAGCACTGTCCATCTGGGGTGGAGCATCAGGAGACCTATCCTGTTCCCGGTGGGCTGCCAGGTTTTGGTACACTTCTGCCAGGGCATGAAGCAGATCTTGTGTTCGAATGGGTTTGGTTAAGTAGGCATCCATCCCTGCTTTCAGGCAGGCTTCCCGAGCGCCCTGCATGACATCAGCGGTCAGGGCAATAATCTGGAGACGATCGCTCCCAAACTTCTGTTCTCGCAGAAGACGTGTCGCTTCCAGCCCATCCATTTCGGGCATGTGAAGGTCCATCAACACCACATCGTAGGGCTGGCGATGAAGCGCCTGAAGAACTTCTAACCCATTTCCTGCCACATCCGCCCGATATCCCATCTGTTGCAGCACATGCAGGGCGACCTTCTGGTTGACTGCCATATCTTCAGCCAGCAGAATTTTGAGGGGACATTGTTCTGCTAAATCAGATTGTACTCGCCCCGTCATCGCATTTGAAAGGGGGGGCGTGGCATGGTCAGCCCCATCCTCTAACATCAGGTAGTTTGCGATCGGGTCATGAATCGCAAAATCCTTGAGGTCCAGCCCATACTGATGTAGAGAGGTTGCATCCACTGCCCAGGGTGAGCCGAGGAAGAACACGGGTTCGGGAGACTCACCTCCCAACATTTGCCCCCGAAGTTGCATCCCATTCTGGCGAGACTCCAGTAAAAAGAGCGCCTGGGGTTGTTTACGAATTGCAGCCACGTCACAGGCAATCCGGGGACGGCGGAGGTAAAAATGATCCCCTAACAACTCACCGACCAGGAGAACGCTGTGGACTCGCTGTAATACCTCCCCCACCTGAATGATCTCATTGCGATCGTTCAAAACCAGATGGAATGGAAAGGCTTTCGCGAATAATTGGGGAGGTAAACCGAGGGAACAGGGCATCATGGGGAAGTTCCCGCCCCTTTCAGTAACCCAATCACCATCGACGCTAACCCTTTCTGTTCTGAGTGGTAATGCAGGGTGAGGAACTCGGATTCAGAATCGCTGCACTCAACAGAAGGGGGGCACAGTCTGGGAAAGCTCAACCTGAGAAACTGATCCGTTTCTACCGTTGCTTTCTGGCAAATCACCTGCCAGATTTCCGGCCCAAATCGATCGCATACCATGTCTTGAAGGGCGCGATTTACCAGACCATACATAATAAAGTCTCCAGGAAATGCTCAAGAGGACGTAGCTTCAGAGTTCCCCAATCACGCCTCTCAATGACCGCCCCTGGTATCGGCATTTTTCCGCCGCCCTCTGCCCTTTGCCTCCTGAGGACTGGACAAAGCAGGAGCGTTTATTTCTTAGCCGAATTTGTAACATTTTGAAAGAAGAAAGCTGCTTCAGCCCTGACAGGGCTTTTCCCGGAATCTACACAATGTCAGAATAAATGTTAGAGTAAATCGGCAGCAGTCATGATGAAGATAATGTTCATTGTCGTTTTCACGTCTGCTTCTTTTGCTGCTAAGATTCGCGATTAGTTGGATCGTTTCTTAGTTAGGCCGTTTTTATTAGACCGTTTTTAATTGGACCATTTGCTCTTCAATGGCTTCAGAACTTCACCAAAATCACTTGTTAATAATCGAAGATGACAAAGGGCGACGGGAGTTTATCTTAAACAGCCCAGTCTATTCGATTGGCAGAGACCCCAAATGTGATATTCGTCTGGTGTCTCAGTTCGTCTCTCGTAGGCACGCAACGCTAGTTCAGCTTCCCCATGAAGATGGAAGTTACTACTACCGAATTGTGGACGGAAATTTGAAGGGGAAGCCCAGTGCGAATGGGTTATTGATTAATGGTCGTAAGTTGCAAGCTCATAACTTGCAAAATGAGGATGAAATTGTGTTTGGTCCTCAGGTACGAGCAATTTACTATCTACTCGATCAACAAGCCATTTCTACAGTGCCTCCAGACGAGTTTGACATCACTCTGATCAGTCCTAACATGGTAGGTGATCCAGAAGATTAGATTTTCTGATATAAAAAGTTGGATGGTCTGAACAGAATTTCTGCTTAAATCCTTTCATTTTTGTGAATTTTCTTCACAAAAAAATTTTGATGAACTTACTTTCAGTCTTTTATCTTTTGCGTTTCCAGTTTGTTTAAGAATTTTGTTTAAGAATTTTGTTTGAGAATTTTGTTTAAGAATTTTGTTTGAGAATACAGAAGAATAAAAACAGAAAAATAAAAATTGAGAATAGAACACCAGCATTAAAAGAGTTAAGAGAATTCAGCAAGATTTTGATTAATAATTCCTATCATTAGCTGCATTAGATAGCTGCATTAGATAGCTGCATTAGATGGGTGGGCAAAACCCACCCGAATTTTGAACAAAACGGCTCAAAACCGCCCACTTTATATTAATCTGCTGTACTAGTCATCTTCTGTATTACGGAGTATCTGTTCCTTATCCGGCAACACTTTCAATGAGATTCCAATGACCGCTTTCTGTTACTGCACGGGTAACAACCTGGAACATTTGGCGGCAGTGGTTATCAATTTGTAAGGGTAACTCTTCATTTTTAATGACAAAACTCATCCGGGTTGCGGAATCAGAAGCCGTCGTTCTGTCAATTAACACTTCTACCGTGACCAGTTTAGCAAAAGACACCCGCCCCGGTATTTCCCTTGCCATCATGTAGTCGGCTGTATGGTAAATAATATCTAGACTGCAAGATTGCAGCACTTCTGCTAGAAAGCCTTGCAAGTTTTGAAGGGGAACTGCAACGGTAAATAAGCAGGTATAACGAGCCATAAGCATACCAGGATTTGTAACCCTCCTATCATAACGGAGCCTGTTAGCAACGACCGATAATTCAGAAGTTAGATCCCAGAACTGATGTTAGGAAAACTTATCGTTTTTGAAGGTATTGAGGGGTCTGGGAAAACCACCCAAATTCAGTCCTTGCAGGAGTGGTTGCGTGCAGGAGAGGGATTGGAGATCCTCTCCCAGGAAGCCATGATCCCGCAGGTGGTTGTCACGCGAGAACCAGGAGGAACGGCGATCGGGCAACATCTCCGGCAACTGCTACTCACTGGGATGGGCACCGAGGAAGCGATTCAGGACCGAACCGAGTTGTTACTGTATGCCGCCGATCGTGCTCAGCATGTAGAAGGGTTTCTGAAGCCCCTCTTGCAGCAAGGCACCTGGATTTTGTGCGATCGTTATATCGATTCCACAGTGGCTTATCAGGGATATGGTCGCGGATTGGACCTGGATCTGATTCATCAACTGAATGGAATTGCAACGGGGGGGTTACAGAGTGACCTGACTCTGTGGTTGGATCTAGAAGTGGAGCAGGGATTGACCCGAACTCGCCAACGGGGAGATTTGGATCGGATTGAACAGGCGGATCTAAGTTTTCATCAACGGGTGCGGCAGGGGTACAGGGCGCTGGCCCAGGCATCTCCCGATCGTCGGGTTGCGATTGATGCCAGTCCAGGCCCATCGATCGTGGCTCAACAGATTCAAGCAACTTTGAAAGAATACTTGCGCCAATGGTAGCTGCGGCATTTGCCCCCCTGATTGGGCAGGAACAGGCGAAGGAATTGCTGACCCAGGCGATGGAGTGCAATCGCATTGCTCCGGCCTATCTGTTTGCGGGTCCGCCTGGAGTGGGGCGCAGTCTGGCGGCTCGGTGTTTTGTGGAGCTGTTACTGTCGCCCTCTGGGGGAGGAGACGCGCAGTTTCGCGCTTCAACGGGGACTCCTCCCGTTGCCCCGGACTTGCTGTGGATTGAACCCACCTATCTCCATCAGGGAAAACGGTTAACGGCTGCGGAGGCAGAGGCCCAGGGACTCAAACGCCGATCGCCCCCCCAAATTCGCCTGGAACAGGTGCGGGAGATTGGGCAGTTTCTCAGCCGTCCGCCCCTCAAAGCCGATCGGGCAGTTGTCGTGTTGGATCAGGCTGAAACGATGGCGGAGGGAGCCGCGAATGGTCTCCTGAAAACCCTGGAAGAACCAGGTCGGGGCACCTTGATTTTGATCGCTCCCACGGTAGAAGCGCTTCTACCCACCCTGATTTCCCGCTGTCAGCGAATCCCCTTTTATCGCTTGAGTTCTGATGCAATGGCTCAGGTGCTACAGCAAATGGGACAGGGTGCCATCCTAGCGTCTTCAGAAGTGCTGGCTTTAGCGGAAGGAAGTCCTGGTGCGGCGATCGTTCACTGGCAACAGCTTCAGGCAATTTCACCCGATCTGCTGGCTGCCCTGGAGCAACCTCCTTCCTCCCTTAAAGTGGCTCTGGAACTGGCACGACAGATTAGCACAACCCTGGATACAGAAGCCCAACTGTGGTTCGTCGATTACTTGCAACAACGGTACTGGCGATCGGCTCAAGTTTCTACAATGCCTCTGCTCATCCTGCAAACCCTGGAGAAAACTCGTCAGCAACTCCTCAGCTATGCTCAACCTCGGCTCGTGTGGGAAGTAACGTTGCTGACACTTCAAGAGCAAGGTCAGGGCGATCGGGCAGTAGGACAGTGAAGCAGGTGATTTGGGACTGACTGCTGACCGTGATTTGTCCTCCCAGTGCCTGAACCAGTTTTTGTACTAAGGTTAGCCCCAGACCTGTACCGCTTTTTTTCCAGGGGTCAGGGGTCGGGACACGATAAAACTTTTCGAAAATCCGAGGGAGTTCATTGGGGGGAATTTCTACCCCTGAATTTTGTACCTTCAATTCTAACTGGCCCTGAATATGCCGAATGGCTACTTGAATCGTTTCTGTGGCAGGGGTGTACTTACAGGCATTATTCAACAGTTCTGCCAGGATTCGTTCCAGACAGGAGATATCGGACACAAAGATGGGTGTAGCGGGGTCCAATTCTACCTGAAGGGTCTGTTGAGCGACGGTCATTCGCTCTTGAAATGGCTCAATAACACGGGATATCCAGCTTTGCAGGTCGATGACCTCTAAGAAGATTGGCTGCTGCTGAGCTTCTAGCCGTTGCAGGTCTAGCAGATCGTTAATGAGCGTAATTTCACGATCGCATTCGTCCTGAAGAATTTTTAAGTAACGGGCAACTTTATTATTGTGATCTGGCAAGGGATGGGGCTTCTCCTGTGTCTGTTGCATGGAAAGATTCAACATGCGGATTGCCATTTTGATGTTTGCCATTGGGGTTCGTAATTCATGGGAAACCGTACTCAAAAAGTCATCCTTGAGTCGGTTCATCCGCTCCAGTTCCTCTACCTGAGCTTGGGCAGTCTGGTAGAGGCGGGCCTGGCGAATTGCGATCGCACACTGGTTTGCCACTTGTTGGACCAGACGCACTTCCGTTTCCCGAAAACAATAGTCCTTGTCATTAATCAGCCAGAGATCCCCAAGCACTCCCTCTCCATCAAAGAGAGGAGAGGCTAACATTACGACCCGTCCTCTTACTGGATGGTACTTGATGGAACAAAACTGTAAGGTCTGGCCCTGGATTAACTGGTGGTACAACTCTGGGTAAGCTGCCATCTGCATGACGCGACCCTGATCAGAAAATAAAGAGGTGGTGTATTCATAACAAATCTGCGAAGTTTGGGTCTCCAGGTCATACACCGCCGCGTTACACCCGCGAACACCCAAAACTTCGCCCAATTCCCGGACTGCAGTTTGCAAAATCTGCCCTTCATCCAGCGAGTCTCGAACCTTGTCTGTAATTCGCTTGAGCGTTTCATCAAACTCAAGAGCCTGTTGCAGTTGGGCCGTATAGCTCCGTAGGGCTTTTTCACTGCTTGACAGCGCCTCCTGTACCTGCTGCCGTTCATGAATTTGTTTTTCTAATTCCCGATTCCGAGCCTCCCAATCCAGAGGGCCAGGAAGTCTGAGGGCTGAGGGTAAGAGCACCACCATGGTGAGGGCCGTGAACAGAGAGACGATCGCCGTAATGGCCTTCATCATTCCCGAAAGCCAGTAAGTGGGATGCCACAGGGTCCAGATTTCTAAGAGGTGGGTCAGACCGCAGGAAATAATAAAGGCTCCAAACAACCAGAAAAGTTGTTGCAGGGGGAGATCCTGGCGCTGCTTCACAAAATAGAGGAGGAGCAGGGGAATTGAAAAATAGGCCAGGGCAATAAGGGCATCGGAGATGGCATGCAGCCCGACTAAATTGGGTTGCCACAGATAGCAATGTCCATGAGGGATGTAACTTTGTGAGAAGAAAAAATTACTTAATTCATTGACCATTCAAGCCGTCACCCACTGCATCGGTCATCCCTATCGTAGTGCTACCAAATTAGGGATGCATCCCTCTAATTTGAAGCCCCATGAGGCTTTCAGGGATATTTACGATGCTAAAATCACCCATTCAATAAGTAATGTTTTTGACATACACGACCTGCGTATTGACGAGGCTGATAAAAATTTAGGTAGATCATTGCTAATGGATTAAAAGAGTGAGCTTCTTTCTTTAGAGAAAAAGTCTTTTGGGAGATGTAGCGATAGAGCTTAAGGGATAAGGAGACAACGGGTAGCTCTTAAAATTTAGAAAAGAAAATTTTAACGATACTTCTTATGAATGACACATTAAGATAAGAATATAAAGAAAAATTTATATTCATTATGACAGTTAGCCCTCAAGTGATTCCGCAGTCAACGTTCGATCTGCTGATCTGGAACTGGAATGGACACCAGATCCGATACACGGTTGCAGGTCAAGGGCAGCCCTTGTTGCTGGTGCATGGGTTTGGCGCTTCGATTGGTCATTGGCGGAAGAACATTCCTGCCCTGGCAAAAGCAGGGTTTCAAGTCTTTGCAGTGGATTTATTAGGGTTTGGTGCGTCTGATAAACCCGCTCTGGATTACACGTTAGATCTCTGGGTTGATCTACTGCACGACTTTTGGATGGCTCATATTCAACAGCCTACGGTATGGGTTGGCAATTCCATTGGTGCCCTCATCGGTTTGATGACGATCGCCCAGTTTCCAGAGACTGCCGCCGGGGGGATTCTGCTCAACAGTGCAGGGGGCTTAAACCATCGCCCGGATGAACTCAACCCGATTTTGCGAGTGGTGATGGGAACCTTTACTCGCCTAGTCAAATCGCCGATCGTTGGTCCCCTCCTGTTTAATCAAATTCGGCAAAAGCACCGCATTCGACGGACCCTGACCCAGGTCTATCGTAACGCTGAGGCTATCACCGACGAACTCGTGGAGCTACTGTATGCCCCCTCCTGCGATCCCGGTGCCCAACGGGTGTTTGCGTCCGTGTTAACGGCTCCCCCTGGGCCTACTCCCGCCGAGTTGTTGCCCCAAATCTCCTGTCCCCTGCTCGTACTGTGGGGAGAAGATGACCCCTGGACTCCAATTCGTGCGGCCCAGATCTATCAACAACTGCATAATGATCTGACTCCCAGCCAAATCCCACCCATCCAGTTTGTTTCGATCCCCAAAACGGGCCATTGTCCCCATGATGAGCGGCCTGAGGTCGTGAATCCCCTGATGATCGACTGGTTGCGGAAGTTGCCCAAATAGGCATCTCGCTAGGAAGCTCATAGGAGGGGGGGTGTAAAATCAAAGGACAGCCTTTCAAGTATCATTCCCCCCAATCACCCATGAACGTAGCGGTTGAGCGATCGAAGCCCTTTATTAAACTGCAAACCCACCTGCGTAGCCTGGTAGGGCGTGCCATTCGCGATTACGGCATGATTGAGGATGGCGATCGGGTTATGGTCTGTCTGTCGGGGGGCAAGGATTCCCATACCCTGCTGGATCTGCTCTTGCAGTTGCAGCGCTGTGCCCCAATTCAATTTGAGGTGCTGGCCGTCAATCTCGATCAGAAACAACCTGGGTTCCCGGCCCACGTTCTGCCGGAGTATCTGGATGCGTTGGGGGTGCCCTATCGCATTGTGGAGGAAGATACCTACAGTGTGGTGAAACGGGTGATTCCGGAAGGGAAAACCATGTGTGGGCTGTGTTCTCGCCTCCGCCGTGCCATTCTCTATCGCATTGCCAAGGAAGAAGGGGCAACCAAAGTTGCCTTAGGCCATCATCGGGACGATATTGTCGAAACCCTGTTTCTCAATCTGTTTCATGCGGGAAAGCTCAAGGCCATGCCCCCCAAGCTTCTCAGTGATGATGGAGAACAGATCGTGATTCGGCCCCTGGCTTACTGCTCTGAGCAAGACATTCAACACTATGCCACCCTGCGGCAGTTTCCCCTGATTCCCTGTACGCTCTGTGGCTCTCAAGAAAACTTGCAACGATCGCAAATCAAGCAAATGCTTCAATCCTGGGAACAACAATCCCCCGGTCGCATCGAAAACCTGTTTCACAGCATTCAAAACGTGGTGCCTTCGCACCTGGCAGACGCGAACTTATTTGACTTTGCGAATCTTAAGGTGGTGGTGGATGGGGAATCGGTCGGTGAGGGCTTGCCCCCATTACCCATGACCCACTAATTCCCTTCCTCGATCGCATATTG
This sequence comes from Leptolyngbyaceae cyanobacterium bins.59, assembly GCA_033763635.1. Classification (GTDB taxonomy): domain Bacteria; phylum Cyanobacteriota; class Cyanobacteriia; genus JANRKG01. The sequence goes on along the minus strand of JANRKG010000043.1, from coordinate 16,791 downwards.
TTTCAGTTCACTGAGCGACACATATTCTAGTGCAGAGGCATGGGTGGCAGAGAGAAGAATGGGGGGCGCTTTTCCGGCATCCAGAGCTTCCTTCCATCGGGAGGCACACAGACACCACCGATCGCCCGGTTTCAGGCCCGGAAAGTTGAAAGCCGGAACTGGAGTCATCAGGTCATTTCCCTTTGCACGGCTAAAGATTAAGAACTCTTCCGTGACTTGGGCACACACAACATGCGCTCCAAAATCCCCACCCCCCGTGTTGCAAAATCCATCCCGGTAGAAGCCAGTCATGGGGGAAGAACAGCAGAGTTCCAGGGGCGTTCCCAATACATTTCTTGCGTCACCCATTGTGCTCCATTCTCCAAAAGTTGGTGATCAACCTACAAGCCTAATTTCTCTTTCAAACCCTCTGCCTTAAATCCCACAGCTACGGCAGTTCCATCCTTCACGAAAAGAGGACGTTTGAGTAACATGGCATCTTTGGCAAAAGCGTTGGTCCACTGCTCGTCTGTCCAGTTATTTTTTTCCTCCCCGATCGCCCGATAAGACTGCCCAGAGGTATTTCGCAGGAGTTTCGATCCCAGAGCTTGTACCCAGGTCTGAATCATCTCGCGACTGGGAGGAAGTTCTTTGGTATTGATGAACTCGTATTCAATCTTTTGTTCACCCAACCACAGGAACGCCTTTTTACAGGTTCCACAGTTGGGAATGCCATAGACTTGCAGGACCATATATTCTTGTCAAACTCTTGTCAAACTTTTCAAAAGATACACATCTTTACAGCGGTAGATAGAGGAGCATCAAACTCCCTTTTCCTATTGTGGGGGATAGTAATCATCTCAGCCAACGGGGAGCCGAAAAGATGACTGAAGAATTTAAGAAAGGCGATCGGGTGGAGTGGAACACTTCGGGAGACAAGACTAGGGGGGTTGTAGAAGAGAAGCTGACCCATTCCATCGACATTAAAAAGCATCACGTTGCCGCCTCTTCCGATCATCCTGAATACCTCGTCAAGAGCGACAAGACAGGCAAAGAGGCAGCCCATAAACCAGAAGCCCTCAAAAAGGTACAGGGGGACGAGTGAATCCGATCCCACCATGTTAATTGATATAAGCGATCGTCACTCCGGCCCCACCATCGGCGGGTTCTGCCCGTTCAAGCCGACTGACCTGGGGATGTTGCTGCAAGAATTCATGTACTCCCTGCCGCAGTTTCCCAGTGCCAATTCCATGAATGATCCAGAGGGGGCCCTCTGCGGAGGCAATCGCCCGATCCAGCACAATTTCCGCATCTGCAACGCGACTTCCCCGCAGGTCGATCGTATTCCGGGACGTGCGAATGACCGGAGATGAGGTAGATTCTGGCGGAGATGGGGGCGGGGCAGGTTTCGCCTTCACAACAGGTGTGGCTTTCTGCCCATCTAATGACTCCACATCCGTCAGGTTGACCGTCATCTTCATTACCCCAAACCGGACCGTCAGATCTCCATCCTCATCGGGATCGCTAAGGACTTCCGCCACCTGGCCCAGTCGGGGAATGCGGAGACGATCGCCCATTTGAGGGCGAAATTCTGGCTTCGGTGGGGGTTGGGTTTTGCGAGATGGTAGACGTTGACTGGCGATCTCATTCAGTGCATTGGTTGCCTGTTGGGCATTCTGGCCTGTCATGGGGCCTTGCTGAAGTTGACGGATGACCTGGGCAATTTCCGATCGCGCTTGATTGATGGCCTCCTGCACGGCCCGTTCCTGGGATGCTTGCAATGCCCGTTCCCGTTCCTGCAAGTTTGCGGCCCGATCGGCCAGTTGTTGGTGGAGTCGTTCGGCATGACGCAATAGTTCAGCCGCTTCCCGCGCTTTTTCTTCCTGACGGCGACGTTGAGCCTCTAATCCCGCAATCACCTGATTGACATCCTCTGTGTGCCCCCCAATCAAAGTTTGGGCTTGATCGATGACGGCTGCATTCATCCCTAAACGGCGGGCAATGGTGAGGGCGTTAGAACGGCCCGGAATGCCCCACAGTAAACGGTAGGTTGGGGATAGGGTGACATCATTGAATTCGACAGAGGCATTTTCAAAGCGATCGTCCTGGTACTTGAGGGCTTTGAGTTCGCCAAAGTGGGTGGTCGCAACGGTCAACCGAGTATAATCTGCCAGGTGCTTCAGGAGAGCGATTGCCAACGCACTCCCTTCAGAAGGGTCAGTTCCGGCTCCCACTTCGTCCAGTAACACCAGACAATTCGCAAGGGGCGGGGGGCTGTTTTCCAGTTGGGGAAGGGTGATTGCGTCTAAAATGCGGCTAATCCGGCGGATGTGTCCAGAAAAGGTCGAAAGGCTTTGTTCCAGAGATTGTTCATCGCCAATGTCTGCCAGGATGCGATCGAACCAGGGCAACTCAACAGGTTCCCGTGCTGGGACAAATAAACCAGCCTTTGCCATGAGTACAGCCAGTCCCAATGTCTTCAAGGTCACAGTTTTGCCGCCCGTGTTAGGTCCGGTAATGGCGATCACCCGTAACTGAGGTTGAATGACGAGATCGACCGGGACCACCGCTTGTCCCTGTTCGTGGCATTGTTGCCAGATAAGCAAGGGATGACGTAACTGCCGAAGGGTGATGTTTTCTCCCGCTTCAGAGTCAATAAATCGGGGAGGATTGGCTTCTAACCAGAGTCCGTACCGGGCGCGGGCGGTCGCGAGATCCAGGGTGGTTGCGACTGCCAGGAGCCGCTCCAGGTCATCGATGACGGCAGTGATGTGCTCCGTCAAGGTCCGACGGATAGTTTCTTCTTCTACCTGCTCCTGACGGACCAATTGCCGGAGTTGATTATTCAGGGGGACCGTCGCATTCGGTTCGACATAAAGGGTTGCCCCACTGCTGGAGGTATCATGGACAATCCCCGGAATCGCATCTTTTTGCGGAGCTTTCACAGGCAGGACAAACCGATCGCCCCGTTGAGTAATCACAGCTTCCTGAATGGCATTGGCTTTCCGTTGCAAAATGCCCTGAAGCAGCCCGTAGACTCGATCCCGTAATTGCCGCTGTTGTTCGCGAATACCTGCCAATTTGGGGGTGGCCCGGTCCATCACCTGACCGCGATCGTCAATACACCGATGGATTTCCTGCTCAATTTCAGGATAGGTACGAACTTCTGCGACCAGTTGATTCAGAACGACGAGATCGGGTTGATTATCGATGACTCGCCGCAGGGCACGCATCCCTGCCAGGGTTGTTGCAATGGCCAACAATTCCGATCCCAGTAAGATGCCCTGTCGGGCTGCCCGTTCCAGGGAATCCCCAATGTCCTGAATTCCTTCAAAGGAGAGACCTGTCGGTAAACGGGTTTCTAGGTCATACACTTCCTGAGTTTGGGCCAGCAGGGTTTGGCTTTCCTCCAGGGTGGCTGGAATGTTCACGCGCAGGGATGCGATCGTCCCTAGCTTGGTCACGGCAAAGGTCGAAAGGTGCTGGCACAGGCGGGGCCATTCTAGGAGGTCGAGGGTTTCCAGTTCAATCAAGGCACTAGGATCAAGAATCTTAATCTCTCTATCTTAGCGACCTACTGAAGCCTCAGAGGGCTATGCACTTTGCATCAAAGCGCCTTGAGGTTCCAAAATATTGACAAAATCAACAAACTGCTCCACTAGTTTAGGATTTCGCCAGCCTTGAGCGGTCTCTTCTCGGAGAATTCGCACGGCTTCTTCAGGACTAAAGGCCCGTTTGTAGGGACGTTCGTGGGTCAGGGCATCATAGATATCGATGAGTTGAAAGATTTGAGCCAGATAGGGAATCGCGTCTCCTTTCAACCCATCTGGATAACCTGATCCATTCCATCGCTCATGGTGATGGCGAATGATGGGTAAGACCCCCCGCATGGTTCGCAGGGGCTGGCAGATGCGTTCCCCGATGAGCACGTGCTGCTTCATAATGCTCCATTCTTCTGGAGTGAAGCCTTCTGTCTTCAAAAGCACTGCATCGGGGATTCCAACCTTGCCGATGTCATGCAGGTAGCCTCCCCACATCAGATCTCGCAGTTCTGTCCGGGATAGATTCAGATATTCGCCAAAGGCTTTGCCTCGCCTCACCAGGCGTTCGCAGTGATCCCCTGTGTTTGGATCACGGCTTTCAATGGTGCGTGCAATGGAAAATAAAACCTTTTCTGCATGGTCGAGGTCTTCGTTGAGTCGCTTCTGCCGTACCAGGGACTTGACCCGGGCAGATAACTCCAACTGATCAAAAGGTTTTGTGAGAAAATCATCGCCCCCGGCCTCAATTCCCTTCAAGCGGGCACGACGATCGTTTAAAGCAGTAATAAAAATCACAGGAGTGAGTCGAGTTTGCTCATCTTCCTTCAGGCGACGGCAAACCTCAAATCCATCCATCCCTGGCATCATCACATCCAGCAAGATGAGATCTGGCTTTCCTTCCGTAACCCCATGCAAGGCAGCAGGACCACTATCTGCTTCTAAAACGTCATACCCCTCGACTGTCAGCAGAGCAACCGCCGTCATGCGACTGGCCGGATGGTCATCGACAACAAGAATTTTGGGTCGTTCTGAGTCCTGATACTTCACGTGGAAAACCTCCCAAATAGGAGTTACCGTAGCCCCCAGTTGATGTGTGGGCACTGCAACGGAAAGACTCCGTAACGCTATGTCTCCAGTATGTTTAATTGTCGCAACTGACGAATCGGTTTTTCTACGGAGATTCAATCGCCTGAAAAGGCTACTCCCCTAATCTTCTCAGGGATTTTTGAGGCTCATAGCTACTGTTCTTAACTCTTCAGCTTCTACCATTGTTTCGGAGGAGCCATCCCCAAAGGAATCATCACTGGGCGGTTCGTCTCCCTTGTGAGGAAGCTGCCCCGTAACTTCAGCCCCATTGATAACGGCTCCTAAAAACCGCACTTCTGATTCATTTAACTGATCCAGAGACTCTGATAGAAGAGCGTTCTCAGTATAGGCGGGTCGTGTGACAAGAATCAAGCCGTCCGCGAAAGGCTCCATGAGAAGAGCATCATTGCATTCACTGAGGGGAGGAGTGTCTAGAATTACCCAGTCAAAGCGCCCCCGTACATCTTCTAGAAGCCGTCGGAACTCGCTAGATTCTAGAATTGCCGCCGCTTGCTGTTGCGGTCCTGGGCTGGGAACAATGTACAAATTCTCTACCTCAGGCACCAGCCGGATACAGTCACCCAGTTGACCATAGTATCGTAGGGGTTCAGATTGACTATCAGGATCGGGTAGGACATTCAGAGATCGGGCCTGGGAGGGAGAACGGAGGTCGGCTTCCAACAAGAGGGTACGTCGTCCCGCACGGGCAGAGGCAATCGCCAGATTATAGGCAACAACCGTTTTTCCTTCCTGAGCGATCACACTGGTCATCAGGATGACTTTTAAGGCTTTGCCCTCTACCCGTCTCAAATTGCTTCGCAGTCGTTCATAAATCTCCAGGTAAGGAGAATCCGCCTCGATCATCACTGGAATATCACCAGCCTTCGCATCAGGTGCAGGGGGCAGCACGGGAAGCAGCCCCAACAGGGAAGTTTCTCGTTCTCGTAATGCGCTGCGAATTTCTTCCAGAGTATAGAATTTGCCCTCCAAAGCACTCAGAACAAAGACTAGCCCCCCTCCGACAGCCAATCCCATTAAGATACCCAGACCCAACGTTATCGGAATATTTTTCGGGGCTGCAACATTGGCCTGAACCTCAGCCGGACGGGCGACACTGAGACTGCTCACGGTTTCCGCTTCTGCTGCCCGTGCGTCTACAAGAGCCGCCTGAATCTTGTCATACAACGATCGCTTCAAGGTGACTTGCTGTTCTAAGCGACTTCGTTCCAATTGTTTGTTAGGAATACTGGCGTATGCCTGACGTAATTCCACCCGCGATCGTTGGACGGCCACCAATTGTTGTTGCAGCGTTTCTTTCTGGGTTTGCAAATCAACCAGATTATTCGCCAGTTGTTGCCGAGCCGGATCAAGGCTACTATCACGGCGAATTTGATCTCCGCCAGATAAAGGAGCGGTGCCATTCTCCCCACCAATCAGTTCATTGGCCCGCTGCCGCAAGAGATCCTCATACGCCAGACGCTTTTTATCGAGTTCAATCATGGTGGGATGGTTCGGACGGATATCCCGTCGGAGCGTCTCCATCTGAGTCTCTGTTTGATAAATCTGCGACCTGAGATTGGCAATAATTGGATCGGCACTCAAGGCAGAAGCCGCATACGCCTGAGTTGGGTTCAGCCCTAACCGATTTTGAAGGCTGGAAATTTGCGTTTCAATTCCTTGTAAAGTTAGCTGGATTTGCCGTTCCTGCTGGTCACTGGTCGTAATCGCTCCTAACAAACTACCATCCTGGGCCGCCAGCAGTGCGGGGCCTTCAATGCGATCGTACCGTTCCAAGCGTTGCTCTGCATCCCGCAATTCGCGCGTCATCTGGGGTAAGCGCTGATTGAGTGCCTGAATGGTGGCTCGCAGACGGGTTGTGTTCACCATTCGGCTTTGCTCAATCATTCCCTGCATCAAGAGGGTAACAATGGTCGCCGCTTGTCGGGGTTCATCACTCCGATACTGGAGGGTAATCTGAAAGGGTTTCTGGCCTCCGGTTCTCAAGGCAGCGGCCTGTTGCACCGTTACTTTCAACGCTCTTTGCAACTGTTTTGGGGTGGTTTTGACCCGTTGTGCCACAGGTTTAATCACATTTTCAGCCAACAAGATTTCTGGGGTCAGAATTTCCTGCCCCTGTTGGGTAATCTGATTCCCGGTGGTAGAAAAGGAAACCGTTGGGCGATTGGCAGCCATGACCCCCTCTGCCACGTAGGTTGGCGGATCGGTTGGTTGAAGAGCCACAATCCCTGCAACGCCAACTACCAGCGTAAACGCCCCTAGACCGACCCATTTATAGTGTTCCAGGGCAATCAGGTAGCGTTTAACAATTGGGAGATTCATGGGCCAGAACCTATTGCAATATCTATACGATAATTCCAGATCTTTTGAATGCGTCCCGAAGATTGCTTAAACTTCATGAAATTCCGCCCAATGCTGAGAAAGAGGGCAGAAATTTCGAGTTTGCAATCAGTCTTTATCGATCTGCACCCCTCGGGCGGAAAAGGTTGCCAGCACTTCCTGCCAGGGAGTCAAAAAATAGTAAGAAGCCCAACACATCCCGGAAGGGTTGGGTAACAACGTTCAAAGCGTAGGTAATCTGCCCAATCAAGTTTCGACCCACGACAATCACATCATTATCTTCCAGGGGAATGTTTTGGGTAATGTCTCCCCGAAGGACGCTTTCCCCATTGATCTCACGGGTTACGGCCCTTCCCTGTTCCGGGTCAAAGCGGATGAGGGCGATATTTCCCAGATTTGCAACATCGGGGTTAGGACCGATCGCCGTCAGGGCATCAATAAAGGTACTCCCATTTGGGAGTTGAATTCGACCGATGCCTCCCCCCGCATAGCTCAGAACTCGGACATTAATCACAGGTCGGGAGAGGGTCGAGCGAGCCACCAGGGAGCGATCGTAGTCTTGAATGCCATCCCCCTGTAAGCGGGGCACAAGCAACACATCCCGATCCTGCAAATTGATGTCTGGAATGGCATCGCCCCGCTTTAAGGGAGTGAATAGATCAATGTCCTGTTCAATAAAAGAGCCATCATTCAACACTCGGCGGAGGCGCACAGCCCGTAGGTCGGCGCGATCGGTACTGCCTCCCGCTGTCACCAGCGCATTCGAGATTCGGGGTGGAGTTCCAGCATTGGCTCCACCGCCCAAAGCATAAAAGCCTGGGGATGCGACTTCACCCACGATCGTCACCTGAATTGGGCGGGGTCGAACGACACTGACCTGTACAACCGGATTGATGACATATTCATTAAAAGCAATTCGCAACTTCTCTTGAGATTGTTCCAAGGTTAACCCTTCCAGGGAAAGACGACCCACAAGAGGGAGCGTAACCTTTCCTTCTGGGTCGAGAGCGGCCTGGGTACTCAAATCTGCAAACCGTTGTACCGTAATCGCAACCCCATCCCCTGGCCCTAAGCGATAAAGATAGAGGGGGGTTTTGAGGGGGTCTTGCAGGGTTGCAGGTCCAACGGGAGTTTGGGTTTGCGGGTCTAGGGGGGGTAGTTCTCCTCGCTCTCGCAAGCGTTGTCGGGCTTCTTCTAAAAGTTGACGGGTGGTGGGGCGTTGGGTTGGGCCAACTCCAGGAGAAGTAGCGGGGGGTGGGGGCAGCGTAAACTGCGGTGGGGCAGGAGCAGGTTGAACCGTTGGCGGAATGGGTTGTGCCTCTGCACTTTGAGCCATCGGCAAGGAGAAATCCAGCAACACTGCAACACTCAATAGGTAGGCCATAGAGTAAAGACCCGAAAGACCAAGACCAATGGATTGACGTGATTGCAGCATGGATAGAGTTCTCGTCAAGCAAAAGTAATATGTTGATTCAGGAAGACGATCGCAACGGACCTGCCATCAGACTGAGTTGAACTTTCTGGGCCAGGGATTCGGCTGTAGGCCAGACCGTTTTAATCTCTCCTAAGGGTTCGATCGGAATCAGCAGGGATACGGCTACCCAGGGAAGCCGACGGTTTTGGAGTTGCGCCGCTTGATCAAGCCAGAACCAGCGATCGGGGGATGGATCGCCTCCTCCCGGCCAAGCGTACCATTGTAAGGTCGCAAAAGTTTGCCGTTCGTTCCAGGCTCTTAAAAATTGGGCTGTAACTTGAGTCGAGGTAGAAATTCCCTTGGCTGGAGGAATCGTCAGTTGTACCCGTTCAAGAGAATCGGTTTTCCATTGTTGACTCCCCTTCAGGTCCATCCACTCTACCTGGGGTTGGTGAGTTTGGTTCTGCTGGGCGAGGGCCAACATGACAATGGGGGGACGATCGGCGGCTGCGGAAGAACTAACACTGGGCGGTTGCAGTTCCTGGACTAACCACTTATGCTTCGCCAGGGTAACAGACTCATGATTCGCAATCCGCCATCCCGTAATCTCAAATCCTTGCTTGTGTAAGCTTCGCAGTTCTTTAAGGGTTTGAACTTTGGGTTCTCTCTTCCAGGGCCACTTCCCCTGGAAATACCCCGGCATTGCTCCAATTGCCAATAGAACCAGCAGCAGGAGAAAAGCAACTATCCGGGCAAGTTGAAAGCGCTGCAAAGATTTAGAAATAGAATTCATAGGCTTTGAGGGTTTGATTGCAGGCTATTCATCTGTTGTGTTCTCTGCCGGACTGGCGAAAGCAGGGCGATCGGGCAACAACCGTTCCACCCCAATCATGATGGGGATAAGAAGGCCCAACATACAAGCTGAGTAAAGATCCCCGCCCTGGCCTTCATGCAACCATTCAAACCAAAATTCTCGGCCTGTGCCGTGAAAGAAAGTCAGAAGGGTGTTGCGAATGATATTGGCAGTAACGCTGGTGGTGACAGCGAGGGCAAGAAACACAAAAGTTCGCTTGCGAGAGGAGAGGTTATCCCGCCAATAGAGGAGCATCAGACTCACATAGAGGGTGGTGAACAGCATTTTTAACCCTGCACAGTGGGGAGCCACTTCTACGATACGATCGCCCACAAACAGGGAAATTTCCTCCACCCGCACATCCATCCCTAACTGGGTCAAGATGAACCCCGCGACTGTTGCAATAAAACTTTGCAAGGGGAGGGTGTAAGGCGCAATCAAGTAGGGCATGGAGGTTGGCGTTGCCAGAAATACCAGCAGCAGGGGAAATGCCTGGAGTTTCAATCCGGGCAACCCCTTAAACCAGAGACATAACCCAACCAGCACGATCGGTAGGGACAGATTGAGGAGATTGTGCAGCCCGCTCAGATAGAACAGGAAGCCAAGGACGAGCAATCCGGCCCCCAGAGGTGAGGATTGGTCAGGGAGTTTTCGCCATCGATCGCGCTGCGACCAAACAAGATAGGCTGCGAAGGGAAACCCAATGAGGCCATGACTGAAGTATTCATGCTCCAGACTAATGCTCTTTTTCAGCCAACCATCGACCCAATAAACTCCAATGGGAAGATACAGCGCTGCCAAAATTGCAAAAATGGCAAAATCCAATAGATACCGCTCAATGGCAATGGGAATTTTGCGACTAAATTGCATAGCTCACCTCATGGATGGGAACGGGATAACCCGAAAAGTGTTATGCCTCAAAACCAGGATTCCCCAAAATGTGGTAGTGAATCATTGTGAAAGCTTTGGCATGAAAAGCTAAATCGGGACAAGTAGAGGATTTGGTAAACTCCTTGAGAATGCCTGCATTGATAGGGCACGATCTTCAGCTATCGATAGCAAATTTGATAGATGTCACAACCTGGTCAACCTGCGTTTCTTCCATGCCGGGATACATGGGCAACGACAAAATTTCATTGCAAAGGGCTTCTGCAACTGGAAAATCCCCAGGCTGGTGCCCAAGGTGCAGGAATGCAGGTTGAAGATGGCATGGAATGGGGTAGTGAATTCCTGTTTGGATTCCCTGAGTCGCAAGCTTTTCCTGAAGCCCCGTGCGGTCTAGCTTACAGGAGGAATCGACCCGAATCACATACAGATGATAGATATGCCCAGTTCCTGCCTGATTGGTGAGTGGCTGAATCCCAACCGATTGCAATGGGCTTAACAGGGCATCATATCGCTGTGCAAGCACATTTCGCGACTGGTTCCATCCATTCAGATGGGGCAGCTTGACCTGCAAAATTGCCGCCTGCATCGTATCCAGGCGACTGTTAATTCCATAGTCGCTATGAAAATACTTCCGGGGGGAGCCGTAATTACGGAGGGATCGGAGGGTTTGGGCGATCGTTTCATCCTGAGTGACGACCATGCCACCATCTCCCATTGCCCCCAAATTTTTACTAGGGTAGAAGCTGAATGCGGCGGCGGTGCCAATAGAACCCGCCCGATACCCTTCCCGTTCTGCCAAATGAGCCTGGGCAGCGTCCTCAAAAATCAGAAGTTGATGGGCATCAGCTAAATCGAGGAGGTGCTTGGGGGAAACCATTTGCCCATATAGATGAACGGGGATGATGGCACGGCTTTTTCCAGTAATTGCCTGTTCTGCTGCTACCAGGTCGATCAAACCGGTAGTGGGATCGCAATCGACCAGAATGGGGGTAGCTCCCGCCTGCACCACCCCAATGAGCGTGGCAATAAATGTATTAGTGGGTAAAAGCACCTCATCTCCGGGGCCAATTCCACACGCTCGAAGACCGAGGCCGATCGCATCTGTTCCGGAGGCAACACCCACTCCATAGGCAACATTGCATGCAGCGGCAAAAGCAGCTTCAAACCCTGCGACCGCTTGCCCCAGAACAAAATCTCCCCGCTCCATGACCCCTTCCATCACCTCTTTGATTTGGGCTTGAATAGGAGAATGTTGAAAAGATAAGTCAACAAATGGCACTGTGACAGCAGGAGCATTCGAGGAGGAAACACGAACAGGAACGTTATTCATGGAGGCTTTCTCTGAAGCAAGTCTTAACTAGGAACTGGAAAAATATAGGGTTTTACAGGGAGAACCTTCGATAAAGTAGCCTTATAGGGAAATTACACTTAATACGTCAACTAGACGTAGTACGTCAATTTTTCAGATTTAACCTTAACTTAGTTACGGCCCTATTGTGATGGGTTTCCCCGGATAAAAGCGTAAATTATTTGTAAACTTCCCAAGTAATTGATGAAGCTTAGACAACAGCATTTTTGATGGATTATCTAACGGCACGCCAATTTTTAATGGGTCAGACTGCAACGGTTACAGCCAATCCGGATGCATTTTTGGCTCGGTTACAACAGGGTGAACCACCGATTCCAGGGCAGGTTACGTCGATTCTTCTGGCCCTGAAGGTGGTCTTTGAAGCTTCTCAAGGGTTATCAGAACTCGATCGCGAACTGATTCACTGTCTGTATGGGTTGGCATGGGAAAGCCGCCAGCACTTCAACCACCAGCAGAAAGCAGGGTTGCGGTGGCCCCCACTGCTGGATGAGGATCTGGTGCGGATTGCGATCGCTGTCAAAAGTATCTTTGCCGATACCTGGTATTCGTTCTGAAAGAAGGGTGCTGCCTTCAACACCCCGTCTTTTAACGACTTACAGATCTTGGGGATGCAGGTAGACTGGCCTGGACACGACTTCGCAATTCACCTTCTAGCTTCCCCAGGTCTTCTTTCACGAGAACCGTAATTTGACCCGTATAGGCATACCCTGCTGAAGTTTGGGCAATTTCAGCCCAATAGGCAAAACGATCGCCTAAGCGCAGTTCACCCATCAGGGATGCCAGTAAGGGGGTCGCTCGGTTTTGGGCCTGGGCGATCGCTCCCTGAGTGGGATAGGCATAAACGACACGGGCGCGTTCATAGTCCTGGTAAACATCCACCCCGTAAATCACCCGCAGGGACTCTTCCAACCGCGTCATCGTGATGCCGTTAATCATGTCGAAGAGGGCTAGGCGTTCGTGCCGAATGACTCCCGGATCGCCCGCAGGGGCAACTTTGCCAACGGGTAAGACGGATGCCTGAAAAATAAACCGTTGGGCAGGGGTATCGCTTTTTCGCACTAAAAGCTTTTCCCCACTACTTGGCCTTAGGGTAGGGTGTCCTTGAATCCAGGCAGTGACTTCTTCTGTGGTCTGCCCTGGTAACGCCAGTGCTTTTCCGCTCACCAATGTCAAAAGTGCTGCAATCGACACAATAGACCCAAACCGCACCATTTCCATAATTCGCCTCCTCTTGACCACCGGATCAGTTACCGCTTTAACCAGTCTCGTCCCACTTGAATCGTCACATCCGACTCCAGGTTCCCGGTACTTTCGATTCGCACTTCCCCAAGTCCCAGGGATTGCCTGAGTGCTTCTGCATCTGCCACGTTTCCCTGTTGGGCCACAATCCGGGTTTGGGCAAGGGGTTCTGTCCAGGGGCGATCGACCATGACATTCGAGTAACCCGTTTCATTCAAAGCCTCCACCATCTGATTGACAGCCTGGGAACGACCCGTACTATCCTGAATGGCAATTTTCAGGGAAGCCGGGTTGAGGGCTTGTGAGCGGGCCAGACCATTTCCAAAGTGCTGGGCAACCATCGCATCAATGCGATTATAGTCCGGAAGCCAATAGCTGGCATCATATTGACCGGGGCTACTAAACGTCCCTGGAAGCATCAACATTTGCACATTGGAGCGATTCGATCGTGCCGCGAATCCCACAAGAGCCACCAATTCTTCCACACTCAGATTGGTATCGATATGGGATTGGATGACGGACAGAATTTTGGGAAGACGGGCGATCGTTCCTGGGTTTAAAGCCTGTTCGGTCAGGGCACGCATGACCATCTGCTGTCTCTGGATGCGCCCGATGTCTCCATTCTCGTCATAACGGAAGCGCAATAACTGAAGAGTCTGGTTTCCATTTAAATGCTGCCGTCCGGCTTTCAGGTTGATGTACAAGTGTTGGCTGTCATCCTGATACTTGATGTCTTTGGGAACGTAGACCGTAACGCCGCCCAGGGCATCAATGAGCTTTTCCACGCCCAGGACGTTAATACGGACATAGCGATCGATCCCAACGCCTCCCAGCAACTCACTCGTTGCCTGGGCACTCATGGCTGGACCCCCGGTCGCATTTGCAGCATTGATTTTCGTCACTCCCAACCCTTCCACCGCAGTTCGGGTATCTCGCGGAATGGATAGAACAGCGACCTTTTTAGCATCTGGATTAAACCGCACCAGAAGCATGGTATCTGACAGCCCCTCAAAGGAGTTAATGGTTGCGTGATAGCCTAAGTTCCGAGCTTCTGGAGGTGGGTTATCAACATCGGTGGAGAGGACTTTGATGCCGAGAACAAGAATATTGACAGAACGGGTCAATTCAGGGAGTTGAAAGGCTCCTCCGGAAGAGATGCGATCGTCACCCTTGGAGAAGACTGCGGATTCTTTCGCGGTCAGGGGACGCTGCATCAGGGGCGTTTTCGAAAGGGACAGAGCTAACAATCCCCCTGCCGTTGCTGAGAGCAGGGCAACACCCGTCAGCCCAAACAGCATCCAGAGCCATGCTAGCCCCTGCAACTTGAAAGGATTTGAGCGGGGTTGGGGGATGCTAGCAGGTTTAGGCATGGATCGAGGTTCAGTAGAATGGGGATTGCGAGTTTTTTGCACAGCGCGTCACTCCTCACACAGGGCATCACACCTGAGTGTGATTTTCAAGCAGCATCCTAACAGGATTTTCGCTAAATGGCGCAATCCAGGGCGGTTTGTTGTAAATCTGCTTTTGGTATACCCAATAAAGACTGCTCAGGGCATCATACGGGTGGAAGATTTGTGAGGAGAAAAGTCACTAGCGGGGAAGCCGATCGCTCAAGGCACTAAAGAGGGGCAGTCGTAGGGATTTTCGTTGCCAGAGCTTAATCATCAACCACAAATTAATCAGGAAATAGCCTGAAGTTAGCAAGCTACTGGTGATCAAAAGCGGGAGAGAAAGGGATTCGGAGCTTTCGGCCCCAAGACCCAGCAAAATATAGGCAAAGAGCCAGCCCAACGCCAGGGTGACGACCAAGCGGCTAATTCGCTTTTGTTCGCGGGTGCCCCGTTTGCGATACAAGGTCCACAAAGCGGGGAAAAAGCCAAAGATGGGGACCAGGTAGAGGAATAAACCCAGGTGTCGTGCGTCCTCCGACTCGATCGATCGCTCAATCAAAATCGGATTAATCTCTTCCATATCAAATCGTTTCATGTCACCACCCCCAGGTGCCCGCAGCACCTTTAAATGGTCCTACAATGTCGCTGGTGATCCATCCCCCATAAAACCCACCGGGCTGGGGTTGCACCTTTTCTCCGTCTACGTAACAGGCATCCATCGGCTGCACATAGAAAGCGATATAGTCTTTGATGTCCTGAAAAGCTGGGGTGGGATTGGTGTAAAACCAGGCAGCTTTCGGGGCTTGCTGGTCGTTGACGGCGATCGTATAGTACCCAGCCTGCCCTTTCCACTCGCACCAGGAAGCGGCTCCGGGAACTTGAATCAGGTACTCTAACTTCACATCCTCTGGTGGAATGTAGTAGTTGGGAGGATGGCTAGTTTCTAAAACCCTTTTAGAGCGACGAGTTTCAGCGATCAACACGCCCCCAAACCAGATTTGGAGATGTTTGGGAGAGTCTTCAAGGCGGGGAGGCCGGGGATAATCCCAAACCGACTCCTGACCAGGGCCGGGGGGAATGGGTTGTCTGTTCACTAGCAAATCCACTCTTCTACTCGTTGCGCTTCTTCCATCATGACAAGGGTTTTGGCTAGCATCAACCGCACCCTGGGAAACAGCACACCCCTTAACAATTCAGATGGCTCTTTCTCAGTGTTTAGAGGGTGTTTTTGAGGCGATCGAGCAGTTGCTGCAAAGGGAGCGCGTCCTCCGCCTGGGGGAGTTGCAACAGATAGGTTTCCAGATCCCGAATCGCCTCCGGGGATTGTCCCAGTTGATAGTAGAGAATGCCTCGATCGCGAACCTCGGTCAGGTTATCTGGAAACAAGAGCAGGAGCCGTTCGACCACTGCCAGGGCTTTGGTAAAAACTCCCTGATTCAGATAAATATATTTCAAATTCGTCAGCATCCGGGCGAGAAAGCGGCGGGAGCTGATTTTCTCCAGCAGGGAAGGGATCTGAGAAATTTCCAGGGTTTGCCCATAAATTGCCGTCAACCGATCGCGGCAATCTTCGGGAAATAAAATCTGCCCTTCGTGAAAGGCATCTACATAGACATCCATGTCTTCGATCTCTGGCTTAATGACGAAGTGACCCGGCATGTTGATACCGACCATCGGAAAGTCGATTCGTCGTGCAATCTCCAGGTAGACCAGGGCCAGGGTGATGGGAATTCCGGTTTTGCGATCGAGAACATCATTCAGAAAGCTATTGCGAGGGTCGTAGTAACTTTCTGTGTTTCCGACAAACTTTTGCTCTTGATAGAGGTAACGGTTAATGGTCTGGATAATGCGTAAAGGGTATTTTTCAGCGGGAAGCTGAACGCGAACGACTTCCGCCATGCGATCGATCTGCTGCAAGTAGTCGGTCACTGGAAGAAAAGGGTACTCTTCCAGAGCAATGCACAAGGCTGCTTCTGCCAGGTTAATGTCGCAATCGGGTCGATCAATCGCGGCTTTAAATTGCTGTCTCGCTTCCGCAGTATTCATAGGGTTATGGATGCCGACTGACCCCACGCAAGCGTCGCAGGAGCCAATCAAATCGTGCTCCTGCCAGAATTAAATTCTCTCGTACATGAGGATTAAGATCGGTCTCGCGTCCTGTACCGCCTTCTAATGAGCCGTCTTTGCCATATCCTAATCGGCTTACGGTGCCTCGGAGTCGGTCAGAGAGAAAAATCGCTAAGGCTCGGTAGAAACGGGAGGCAAATCCCATATCTTGCTGTAACTTGATCGCCAATTGTTGGCGGGGGATTGAGAGCACTAACGAGTCTTCCACTGCTTTGACAGTCGCAGAAGGTGGACGGGCATCTACAAAAGACATCTCCCCGACGACCTCACCTGTTGACAGTCGGGCGACTTCTTTTCCTTCTAAAGCTTCTACAGAAACAATGAGTGTTCCATCGAGGACGATATAAAGGGCATCGATCGGCTTCCCTTCTTCGATCAGAACTCGCCCCGCCGGAATCTCATCTCTAGCGGCGATATCGACCATCCAGTCAATATCTTCGTCATTTAGCTCTCCTAATATAAAAAGTACCTTTTGCATGTTCAGTTTTGCATTACCTGTTATTGCAACTGATTAATAACAATCATTCATAAAATTGTCCTACTCT
>JANRKG010000042.1:0-3423 GCA_033763635.1 Leptolyngbyaceae cyanobacterium bins.59 | reverse complement strand
TGAAATCAAAGGCCGACGCAGGGGCGTGACCCGCCAGGAGCGCTATCAAAGCGAAAGAGGCAGTGGAGAAACTAAATGTGACTTTTGAGAGGAACTTTGGCATGGGAGGGAGTACCGGATTCTTCTAGCTATGCTACGCTCTGAACAACTTGCAGCGACCTACTTGAGGTGCCACATCTACAAGATAGGTTTCACAAAAAGAAATGTCTAGTGAAATGAGCCATCCCTGGTGTTTCTTTATCAGGAATCCGAGGAAGCTTAAAGATTCGGTAAAGACTCCTGAAAGCTTGATAGCTCAGAAAAATTGAGTTGCATAGCGAATCAGATCCACCAGTTTGTACCGGAGGGTTTCCAGCCCCAGCCGATCGCCCGCCGAAATGAAGACCGCATTGGGAAACTCCTCTCGTGCCAGGGCCAGGGTCTCTGGGTCCACGCGATCGATTTTGTTGAAGGCAATCAACGCAGGACCGGGGGAAATGGGCATCTCCCCTAGAATTGTCATTACCGAGCGAACATGACTCTGCCATGCAGGATGGGACAAGTCCACCAGATGAAGCAGGGCATCCGCCTCCGTGACCTCCTCCAAAGTGGCCCGGAACGCATCCATCAGAGAGGGAGGCAGGTCATGAATAAAACCGACGGTATCCGTCAGCAACATTTGCCGGACTTCTCGCGTATCCGGGTCAGTCATTGAAATCCGGCGAGTTGTGGGGTCCAGGGTGGCGAATAATTGGTCAGCGACATAAACCTCCGCTCCGGTCAATACATTTAATAATGTTGATTTTCCAGCATTGGTATAGCCAACGATCGCCACCGAAGGCACTTCCCGGTGCTGCCGTTTCTGGCGTAGACGGGAGCGGTGGGCCTGAAGTTGATTCACTTCTTGCTGAAGGCGGGAAATGCGCCGTTGAATTTCTCGGCGTTCTGTCTCTAACTTCGTTTCCCCCGGTCCCCTGGTCCCAATTCCTCCCCCTAACCGGGACATCGTTTGGCCCCGTCCCGTCAAGCGAGGCATCATGTATTCCAATTGAGCTAGCTCAACCTGAAGTTTTCCGGCCTGGGAGCGGGCACGTTGGGCAAAGATGTCTAGAATGACTTCGGTGCGATCGACAACCCGCACCCCAATCTGGGTTTCCAAGTTACGGATTTGGGCAGGAGAGAGATCGCGATCGAACACAACCAACGTGGCCCCCAGGGTTTGGGCAGTCAGGGCGATTTCCTGAACCTTGCCCTCTCCTACGACGGTTTGGGGATGGGGCTTCGATCGCTTCTGGTAAAGGGTTTGAAGCACTTCTCCCCCCGCCGTTTCCACCAGACGGGCCAGTTCTGCCAGCCCATCATAAAACCGCTGAAGAGCAGCATTATCCGTCATCAACCCTACCAGTAAGACCTGATCCTGGTCAGTATCAACCTTTTGGGCAACGTATTCTCGGCGGAATTCTTCTTCCAGTCCCTCTACAAGATTGATGAAGTCCTGACTGGTGAGAACCTCAAGACTGAGGGGAGGAGAAACAGTCCAGCCATTGTCTTCCTTGAGGGACGATGCAGAAGGGCCAGGAGTTTGAACCAATGCCTCCTCTGGGTAAGGAATGAGATGGGCCAGGTAAGATTCTCGAACATAGCCTGTAGCTCCGCCACCTCTCCGCTCAAACCCTTGCCCAGAGAGCACCAGGGTTACAAGCACATCTAACCTCTGTAGGGCCATCGCCGTGAGTGCCCCCTCCCCTGGCGGTTCTGCTTTCAGTTGGGTTGACAAACAGCGAATCCCGCTTAACCGTTCAGCACCATAGCGGGGAAGTTCTAACGGTGGAATCTGGGTTTGACGGGGAGTGCCTACCCCCACTCGGATCACCTGCCCTCGCCGATTTAAGTAGGCACAAACGGGCTGATTAATTTCTGTACTAATAGCAGCAAGTCGCTGGGCAAACTCAGAAGTTACAATTTGATCACCTGGCAAACGTTGATGGTAAAGTCGCTGCAACTGTTTAAGCTGACTTGCCTTAAGACCCTGAAGATTACCGTAGATTGTCTCGATGGGTGGCTGAAACCAGGAACCTGGCCCTCAAACTCAATAGTTTCTATTTTAGTAACCTGCTTTCCAGATCAAGCGTGGAACCGCCAGATTCTTGATATTTTTTCAATTTTTTGGAAAAGCCATTGCCTGAAGGAGAGCCTTTTTTTTCCCGAAGCCCGATCGTAACTTGCATACGCCTCTCGCCAGCGGCCCAGATAGCGCAGGGCGACTCCCCGAAACAGCCATGCCTCCGAGTGGTCCGGCGTGATTTGCAGGGCACGATCGCAACTTGCGAGAGCTTCCCCATAACGCTCCAACTGAATGAGCATAACAGCCTGGAAAACTAAAGCTTCTACGGCATCAGGTTGAAGTTCTAAGGCACGATTAAAACTCAGGAGAGCGGCCTGACAATCTCCCAGGTTTGCCAGTGCGTCCCCCCGGTTGTACCAGATCTCAGAATGTTCGGGTTGGGTTGCCAGCAACAGGTCCCATTCAACAAGCAACTGCCGATAATTTCGATTGGAAGAAAATTGCTCAGGATGATTCGACGAGACTGAGGACAGCCCAGGAAAATGATGGTTGGCTTTACCTTGCCATCTCCCCTCTTGCCGTTTTTGACCTCCAGGATGGGGCTGCAACTCCCAACGAGGACGTGAAGCTTCGGGAAATTGCTGGAAAAGCCAGTCTTTCGGTATCCTGTCTGGGCCATCCTTAGACATTGGGTTCCGCACCTTCTTTGTATAAGACTTCGCCTTGAAGGCCACAACAATCTCCATTCTTTTCAGAAAGAGACACGGCGACCCATTCGCAAGCATTGGAATAGCATAAGCTGCCCCAATAAAATCTGCTCCCAGAGATTTTTAATCAAACTCTGACGGACTGCTTCCCCTAACACCTAAAAATATCTCAGCAGAAATTGCATGATTTCACATCCTACCTGGGTGAGATCAAGCTACAGTCAGGCTTTGAACTCCCTAAAAAAACTTTAACTTTTTCACACTTTGAAGTTTTATAGCCTGGTCTACTGACAAAAATCACTATAAAATGAGATTAAATGTAAACAAGTGTAAAAATATTTAACGATCGCCGTGAACTGGTAGATTAGTTACATTTTCCCTTTTCAATTCAGAAAACTTTGAAAACCTGGTTTCAGCTTACGATGCAGCGTTTCACCTCCCATAAAGTCTTGGTTACGATTGCGAGTCTTGTTTTGGCGTTCTTTGTTTGGGCTGTCCCATCGGTCGCTTACGCCTACAATAATCCGGATCTGCTTCCCGATCGCCCCACCAATATTATTGATCTCGCAAGAGCTTTGACCGACATCCAAGAAGCCCGGTTAGACGAGCATCTCAGTCAGTTTGAAACTGAGACGGGCTGGAAGTTGCGAGTACTGACCCAGTTCGATCGCA
>JANRKG010000041.1:0-3120 GCA_033763635.1 Leptolyngbyaceae cyanobacterium bins.59 | reverse complement strand
CTATGGACTCCAGCCAATGCGTGATCCCTATTATCAAATCCCCTCAGGATTACCAGGCATTTCGGATCAGCCCCCAGGATACAAATCGATTGGCGATCGTTTTTGATCCCACGATCGCGAATATGTCCCTGACTTTCTGTGTCGAAATTTTTGATATTGGTGGCAGAACCCCGCCCAATCGCCATCAGATGGCAGTTGAAATGTTTTTTGTGCTCAAAGGGGAGGGGCAGGCAACCTGCGATGGTAAAACAGTTTCGATTCGTGCCGGAGACAGCCTTCTGGTTCCGCCAACGGGAACCCATGTGATTGAAAATACGGGTTCTGATCGCTTGTATGCCCTTTGTTTCATGGTCCCAAATGAAGATTTTGCCGAATTGATCCGGAGTGGTACTCCCGTAGAACTAGATGAGGAAGATATGACGGTGTTAAGGCGGGCCGCACCCGTTTTATGCTAAAAATCTTGCCCAAGAAAACCCTTTCGATGCAAACACGAGATGGAGTTCGTTTGGATGCGGATGTGTACTACCCGGATGCACCCGGTCCCTTTCCCGTCCTCTTGATGCGCCAGCCCTATGGACGGGCGATCGCTTCCACAGTGGTCTATGCCCATCCTTCCTGGTATGCCGCCAACGGTTATATTGTCGTGATTCAGGATGTACGGGGTCGGGGCACTTCGGAGGGGGAGTTTAACTTGTTTGCCCATGAGATTGCCGACGGGGAAGATACAGTCAACTGGGCTGCAACCCTTCCAAACAGCAATGGGCGAGTTGGAATGTATGGGTTTTCCTATCAGGGAATGACCCAGTTGTATGCCGCCGCCGCCCGTCCAGAAGCGTTGAAGGCGATCGCTCCAGCAATGGTCGCCTATGACCTCTATGCAGACTGGGCCTATGAAGGTGGGGCGTTCTGTCTCCAAACCAATTTGCTATGGGGAATCCAGTTAGCAGCAGAAATAGCTCGTCGTCAGGGAAATGATGAAACCTACCATGCCCTCTATGCCGCCGCCCGCAATCCCCCCTTGTACGACCCCATTCCAGCGAATCCGCAAATCCTTCAAGAGCTTGCACCTGAATGCTTTTACTACGATTGGTTAGCGAACTCCAACCCGGACGCGGAGTATTGGCAACGGATCTCCCCTCGCAACCATCTTCAAAAAGCCGATCTGCCTATGCTTCATATCGGGGGCTGGTTCGATTCCATGATGCGTGGAACTTTGCATCTGTACCAGGCAATGACCGTTCGTAGCCATTTCCCCCAATTTCTGGTCGTTGGTCCCTGGTCCCATTTACCCTGGAGTCGCAAGGTTGGCGCGATCGACTATGGCCCGGAAGCTGCCAACCTGATCGATCGCATGCAAATTCGTTGGTTTGACCAGTTCTTGAAGGAACAGGATACTGGACTATTGGAAGAAGCCCCAGTTCAACTCTTTGAAATGGGTTCTAATCAATGGCAAGCCTTTCTCTCCTGGCCTGAATCCTCTGCCCAACCCTACTTCCTCTCCAGCACAGGGTTAGCAGCAATGGGAGAAGCAGAGGGAAAATTAATAGAAACGGTGCCCCATCAATCTGATGAAGATAAATTTGTGCATGATCCCTGGCGGCCTTTCCCTTCTCTTGGAGGTCATGCTGCGATTCCTCCCGGAGCATTCGATCGCTCTACTTTAGAAGGGCGTACGGATACTGTCACCTATACTTCTGCCCCCTTCACTACTGATTTACACCTGGCTGGGGAAGTCTGGGTTGAGGTGTACTGCGAGGCGGATAGCACCAGTTTCGATCTGTGTGCCGTACTTTCTGAAGTGAGGCCAAACGGAAGTGTTTACAACTTTACGCAAGGATACTGCCGGGTTACCCCCACTGAAAAATCCCATCCTTTGCTGATTCCACTCCAACCTACCTGCATTTGCATTTCTAAAGGATACTGTCTTCGCCTGAGTCTCAGTGCGGCTTGCTTTCCTGCCTATGCTGTGAACCCAGGGATTGATAAACCTTTGGGGAAAGCTCATCTTATGGATGCTCAGGTTATTACCGTCACAATTCATCACGGAGGCAATGAGCTTTCTCAAGTAAAGCTTCCCATCGTTACATAGTGTCAGCGCAATATTCTATAAAGCCAAAGCCTCAAAGTAATACAATAAAAGACTGACTCACCTGGGGCGGGGTATTATGGCGATTAAAAAGTTAATCAAAGGTCTGCGAGAATTTCAATCTGGACACTTCAGTAAGTATCAGGATTTATTCGAGCAACTCGCGCATGGGCAGAAACCCAAAGTTTTGTTTATTACCTGCTCTGATTCCCGTATTGACCCCAACTTAATTACCCAGGCCGCTGTTGGTGAGTTGTTTGTAATTCGCAATGCAGGCAATATCATTCCACCCTTTGGAGCCGCGAATGGAGGCGAAGGGGCAGCCGTTGAATATGCGGTCCATGCTTTGGGTATTCAACATATCATCGTTTGTGGGCACTCCCACTGTGGAGCGATGAAAGGTTTGTTGAAGGTCAGCAGTTTAGAAGAGGAAATGCCTTTAGTTTATAACTGGCTCAAGCATGCGGAGGCAACTCGTCGTTTAATCCGAGAGAATTACTACGATCAGGACGGAGAAGAACTTTTGGATGTAACAACTGCTGAAAATGTTTTAACTCAAATCGAAAACCTGCGAACCTATCCAGTGATTCACTCACGCCTCCATCGCGGGGAAATCTTTCTCCATGCGTGGCTCTACCACATCGAGACAGGGGAAGTCTTGGCTTACGATGCATTACATCATGAGTACGTTCCACCCCAAACATACATTTCAGCCGAATCTGGTGCTGCCTTTCCCTCCGGTACAGGAGCTTGTCCCCTGCCCCTGCCCCATAGCGGTATCTCCCTCTCTACCTGGGTCTCTCCAGAACAGGCCGATCGCATCTATCGAGGTAGCAGAAGCTAGCCAAACTTAATCTAAGAACAAAAAACTTCTTCATTCCTGAAGAAATTTTTTGGATCTCAAAGAAAAGCCCCTCTTCAAGTTTGAAGAGGGGCTTTTCTTTAAAATTACCCTGGCATCGAGCGATTGTTGCAGGACGCTGCCGTCCAACTATCGTTGCCGCTGTAACGTTTCACAACTGAGTTCGGGATGG
>JANRKG010000040.1:0-7489 GCA_033763635.1 Leptolyngbyaceae cyanobacterium bins.59 | reverse complement strand
CTCCTTTCCAGCAAAGCCATGTCCCGAAAAACATTCTGAAAGTATTTCTCTGGAATTGGAGATCAAGGAAATGTATGAATTTGATTTCTTGCTTTTTTGATATTGCAAACCTAAAAACGCAAAACAAAAAAACAAAAACTTGGAACAAATCGAATTCAAAAAACGACATTTAATTCAGGAAGACGGAAGAATTGCTATTAATTTGAGGACGCAGAAATGAAGGTTTCTAAGAAGATTGTCACTACAGTTTCCACCCTTTCCCTGTTAGTAATTGCACCTTTGATGCTCTCTGCTGGTGCAGCTTCTGCCCAGCCGAAAGGAACGGATGCCAGCTATGTTGGGGCAGGAATGTCCTTCGGTGCAACGAGTGGTGGAAATGCAAACGATGCTGCTACTTATGGCGGAAATATTCAGGGCCGTGTGGCGATTCCTAATGCGCCCGTGTCTGTTCGCGGATCGGTCCTGTTCACCGACAAAAACAGCACTGTGATTCCCACCCTGACCTACGATGCTCCGATCGCCCGCAACACCAACCTGTACGCTGGAGTTGGCTACTCCTTCGTCCAAAATCAGGGGGCAACGGCAACTCCCCTGGGGAACCGAGATTCCGTTGTATTGACCACCGGGGTTGAGTCGGAAGTTGCTAAGAATGTGATGGTTTACAGCGATGCCAAGTACGGGATCAATGCATACCAGAACAGTTCTGCCAATGCTCTGAGCTTCCAACTTGGTGTGGGGTATCGCTTCTAAAGGTTCAATTCCTCTAGATGGCTGTCATTGACTAAACTCAAGGGCTGTAACTCTCAATAGGGAGTTGCAGCCCTTATCTTGTGGCATTTCCTTCTGCCCCTGCTCTCTGCCCTCTGCCTTTTTTCCTAGAAGCTTGCATCTTTATGACAATCGCTCCGCCTCTCAACATCGGATGATAAAATGGACCAATGCCCAAAGTCCTACCGAGTTACCGGAGATAGGGCGTTTTGTGCGTTTCGCCCCCGCTCGGTCCGTCTTTCGCAATCTTTCGTGATCAGTTCTTCACAAATATATCCTGTTAATACATACGGTCCAATGGTTGATTCTCTTACCCGCAAGCCCTCGAAAGTTGAAGTTCTCAAAGAGCGCAGTCATCATCTCCGCGAATCTGTTGCCAGTGAGCTATTACTAGACACTAACTCTTTCACAGAAGATGCCATCCAAATTCTGAAGTTTCACGGTTCCTACCAGCAAGACAATCGCGACAACCGGGTAAAGGGGCAGGAGAAAGACTACCAGTTCATGCTGCGGACCCGTAGCCCCGGTGGGTTCATTCCCCCCCAACTGTATCTCACCCTTGACAAGCTGGCGGATGAGTACGGCAACGGGACATTACGGGCAACCACTCGCCAGGGGTTCCAGTTACACGGCATCCTGAAGAAGAATCTCAAGCAGACGATCGCCGCCATTGTCCGCAGCATGGGGTCTACCCTGGGAGCCTGTGGCGACCTGAACCGAAATGTGATGGCTCCCCCTGCGCCCTTCCGCAATCGGCCTGAATACGAGTACGCCCGTCAGTACGCCAACACGATCGCGGATTTGCTCACCCCGCAAACAGGGGCTTATTACGAGATTTGGCTAGATGGGGAAAAAGTGATCACCGGAGAAGAAGACCCGGAGGTGATCGCGGCCCGTCAACGCAATACGAACGGCACGGTGCTGGATGACGCAGAAGAACCCATCTACGGCACTCATTATATGCCCCGGAAATTCAAGATTTCGGTGACAGTGCCAGGGGATAACTCTGTTGATCTCTATTCTCAAGATTTGAGCCTGGTTGTCCTTACCGATGAAAGTGGCACATTACAAGGCTTTAATGTGTTCGCAGGGGGAGGGCTGGGACGGACCCACGGGAAGGAAGAAACTTTCCCCCGCATCGCAGACCCGATCGCCTATGTAGACAAAGCGGATGTGTATGAGTTGGTGAAGGCGATCGTCGCCACTCAGCGGGATTATGGAGACCGGAGCGATCGTCGCCATGCCCGGATGAAGTACCTGATCGAAGATTGGGGAGTCGATCGATTTCGGGAAAAGGTCGAGACCTATTTCGGTAAGCCTCTCCAGCCCTTCAAACCCCTCCCCGAATTCGAGTATCTGGATTTCCTGGGATGGCATGAGCAGGGAGATGGCAAATTATTTGTCGGGATTTCGATCGTCAACGGTCGGGTGCTCGATCGGGAAGGCTTGCAGTTAAAAACGGCCCTGCGGGATCTGGTGCAGCGCTTTAATCTGCCCATGCTCCTGACCCCCAGCCAGAATGTGATTCTGTACGATATTGCGCCGGAGCAACGCCCTGAAATTGAAACGATTCTCAGCAATGCTGGAATTTTGAAGGAAACCGAGATCGATCCGCTCCTTCGCTATTCGATGGCCTGCCCTGCCCTCCCGACCTGCGGACTAGCAATCACCGAATCTGAGCGTGCCCTTCCTGGCATTCTGGAACGGATTCGCGCCTTACTCGATAAGGTGGGCTTGCCTGAGGAATACTTCATTATTCGCAGTACGGGTTGCCCGAACGGATGCGCCCGTCCCTATCTGGCGGAATTGGCCTTCGTAGGAAGTGCCCCGGATCATTATCAGGTCTGGTTAGGCGCGGCCCCCAATCAAACCCGTTTGGCGCAAATCTACGTTGATAAGCTCCATATTAACGATCTGGAAACAGGCTTAGAACCAATCTTCGTCTACTTCCAAAAAGAGCGGCAGCCTGGGGAACGGTTCGGGGATTTCTGCGATCGCGTCGGCATGGAGTCCATTCGGGAATTTGCAACCACCTACCAACCGGAACAACCTGTGATGGTCAGTGCTTTTGCTGCTACTGTCAGCACTGCCCTGGATCAGGCTGTCACCGAACTGGAAGCGGTGGTCAAGCCAGGGGGCAAGCTCCGTCGTCGTATTGATGTGCGGGATGACCTGTACACCCAACTCCGGGAAGTCGCGATGCAACAGGGCCGCACGATCGGGCAGTTGACGAATGAGGCGATCGAGGCGTATCTCAAGCAGAAAAATGGGTAGTGGGTAATGGGGGATGGGTCAATGGGTAATAGGGAAAATCCAATGATCTATTACCCATTCCCCTTACGGCATCCACTCCAACACAATTCCCACGCGACTATCCTGACGCTGACGGCTGTTCTGAAACTGGATATCGGTCGATAGGCGCAGGTTATAGGTGAGGGCATACCCTGCGGAGAGGGTGGTCATTCCTACCTCATTCCCCGTCCCTGGAGCCAGCCAAGTCTGTGTGATCGCGAGATCTGCTCCCCCACCACGAGACAGCACCAGAAATAATTTCGCTCCAACGTTCAGCCCCTCACTGGTGTAGAGGCTGGTTTCGATGCGGCGGTAGCCAATCACAGGGGCGACATTGATGTAGCTTCCGAGGGGACGCAGATAGTATTGAAGACCTGCACCCCAGTTGACGCGATCGTTCCCTCCCGTCACCGATCGGGGCGTGAAACTGGTCTGGTAATCGGCACTGATGGTAAAGCCAGTCTGGGCGATGAACAGGTCTTCCACTCCCACATTCACGCCGCTGATTTGGTTGGTGGAGGGAAACTGGGAATATCCCAACCGAAACCGAGTGCGAAAGCTGGGATCGTTTTCAATCTCAAACAGCACATCCGGTACTTCCTTCAACCAGCGCTGAAGCACCGGGCTGTTTTCAATGATTTGGGGGTTGATTTCAACAGACGGGGAGGGAGGCTGTTGCGCGATCGTTGTCGAAGAATCCTGTGCTTTGACGGAGGACCGATCAGGCATGGAGGGAACGACATGAGGGAAGACGGGATCGTGGGCCAGGACCGGGAGGATGGGCAATAGGAGGCCGATCGCCCATCCTCCCATCCACCCGACTGCCGCTACTGGCAGCCATCTCTGCTTCCCGCGCCTGAACCAACACCTGATAAGTTGACAAACCACTCCCGTTCTCCCCCTCTCCCTCGTTGTCGCAATCTTGCAATGTTAGTCGAAAAAAAGCAATTCGAAAAAAAGCAGCCCTACCAGGGGTAGAGCCGCTAGAGCAGAAAATTTACCAGAGGATACCGTAAGACAAAAGCTTACCGAACGGTTCCTGCAAGCTGAGACATTTGAATCGGCTTCATGAAGTACAGGCTAGCCAGTTGCCAAACATTCGAGAGATAGAGGGGCAACTTCTGGAGGAACTTCACGGGGGCGGGGGCGTTCGAGTTCGCGATCGCCGTCAACTTCTCGTTATTCTGAGTACACTTGTCTAACCGCTGGAAGAACTCTGGATTGTCCACATCCAGAATCACGGGGAAAACACGACCTGCGGTTTCATTGGTCTTTTGAATAACGTAGATGTCGTAGTCCCGTGCATCCAGGCCCAGTGATGCATAAAAGTCTTTCCGCTGAATGTCATTGAGGAACATCGTCGCGAACACAGATAGCAGGAAGAACCGACACCACAGTTTCGCTTTCCAATCATTCAAGAAGCTGGGCTGCGCCCGCATGATGGCATCGAAGAAATCCCCGTGACGGTTCTCGTCCTGACACCAGTTTTCAAAGAAGCGGAAGATGGGGTAGATGCGATTTTCGGGGTGCGACTCCAGGTGGCGATAGATAGTGATATATCGCCAGTAGCCAATCTTTTCTGAAAGGTAGGTCGCGTAGAAAATAAACTTGGGTTTGAAGAAGGTGTACTTCCGGCTTTGAGTCAGGAAGCCCAAATCCAGGGATAGCCCGAAGTCAGACATCGCTTTGTTGAGGAAGCCAGCATGACGGGCTTCGTCGCGGGACATGAGGGAGAAGCACTCAGCCAACAGGGGGCTTTTATCCTTCAGCTTGCGAGACAGTTCTTTGTACAGCAGGAAACCGGAAAACTCAGCCGTACAGGACCGCTCCAGAAACTCGATGAACAGTTGACGAGTTTCTCCATCAATGTGGTCCCAGGACTGGGCAAATTCCGTATCCCGGACAAAGTGGTGCCGATTGTAATCTGTACGAAACTCTTCCAGAATGGCGCGCAACTCGTCTTCGTTGACAGAGATGTCCATTCTTGCCATCTCATCAAAATCGGTTGTATAGAACCGAGGGGTGAGGATGTTTTCCTTGGCGGGAACTTTGATCCCTGGCCTTAACTCTTCAAATTGAGGTTTCTTGAGGGAATCTACCATGTCGCTTACACTTTCGCTTGTTTCGCTTAGAATTGCTTCGCTTAAATGACTATCGCTTAGTTGCCGCTTAAATGACTGCTTACAGCTTAAATGACTGCTTACATTTGATGACTTACATTTGATGACTTACATTTGATGATTTCAGACCGAGACTCAGGAAGTTAATCCCGTTATCTAACTTTACGATCGCCTCTAAACAGTCAGGAACCTGAAAATTAAGAACTTTCGTAAAGCCAGAAAATCGAATGATTAACAGGCTAAATCTCTGAGTAGGCCAAGGCACTAACGGGATTTTCTATCCCATATAGTTTACCAGGGTCCCGGTGAGGGAGGGAGATCCGAACCGTTAAGACTTGATACATAGTGTCAACTTTTGTGACATTCTTGTAGGATGAGGCTTTCAATAATTAGAAGCTAAGAGTCAAAGTTGTGGTGACTCTGTTTCTGCCCGGTTCTTTCCGATTTCTTGTTATGTCAGGCTTGAATTCCGGTCTTGATCAGGTTCCAGGCAACAATCAGAGTCCCCTGTTGCATATCTCGCATCCAGAAGGAGCCAAGGTTTCTCCATGTCTTTATTTGATTGGTTTGCGAATCGACCGAAACAAGGCCCAATCAGCCGAGAACGTCAAGAACGGGAAATTGCCGATGGACTGTGGACAAAGTGCGAAGCCTGCGGGGTTTTAACCTACGCTAAGGATTTGCGATCGAACCAGATGGTCTGCCCAGAATGTGACCACCATGTCCGGGTTTATAGTGAAGAGCGCATTCAGCAACTCACTGATAGTAATACCTGGGTGAAGTTGGACGAAACGCTGCGGCCCGTCGATCCCCTGAAGTTCCGTGATCGAAAGTCCTACAGCGATCGGATCAAAGAAGCCCAGGAAAAAACGGGACTGGCAGATGCCGTCCAGACGGGCATTGGTCGTTTAGATGGGCTGCCCATTGCACTGGGGGTCATGGATTTCCGGTTTATGGGGGGCAGTATGGGATCGGTGGTTGGCGAAAAGCTAACTCGCCTGATTGAGTACGGCACGAGCCAGCGGCTTCCCGTGATCATCGTTTGTGCTTCTGGGGGGGCACGAATGCAGGAAGGGATGTTGAGCCTGATGCAAATGGCGAAAATCTCCGGTGCTTTAGAACGCCATCGGGAAGCTCGTCTGCTCTACATCCCCGTTCTGACTCACCCAACCACTGGGGGGGTGACGGCCAGCTTCGCTATGCTGGGGGACATTATTTTGGCGGAACCGAAGGCGACGATCGGGTTTGCAGGTCGTCGGGTTGTCGAACAAACCCTGCGGGAAAAACTGCCTGAGAACTTCCAGACGGCAGAGTATTTACTGGCGCATGGCTTTGTGGATGCGATCGTGCCGCGCACGGAGCTGAAAAGAACCCTGGCTCAACTGATTCGTCTACACCAACCCCTGGATTCGACTCCTCCCCTGGTGCCCTTGCTGGATCATCGAACTTTGAGTACGACCTCCGGCTAAATGAGGAAAGCCTGAATCTTTCAAAAGATTGACTTAATCTATTCCTCTTACTTGATCCCTGGCGTGGATGCCAGCATTCCTCATCCAAAAATGAATGTTTGGAAAGGTGACAGTCAGTGTCATGATATTGATAAAACGGCTCAATCAACTTTTATCGGCAAGCGGATCATTCGATCAGCCTTACAGGTTTGTTTATCTCAGCGTTTTTGCTGGAACAAACTGGTTTGATACCTCACTGGAGTAACCTCTAAAACCCATCCCTTCAGGGTTGGGTCCAGTTGGTAGCGAGGGTGGGTGTTGATTGGGTGGCCTCTCGTCAAAATCTTTACTTGATAACTGAGTCACACTTAGCAACTTAGAGGAGAATCATGGTTAAGAGATACATTTGGCTTGCCCTAGCCACTGTATTTTTCGCCTTTCAAATGCTGGTGGGGTCCGTCAATGCCGCTGAACTGGATGAAGCGACCCGCACCGTTCCCTTAAATAATCAGGGAGATACGGTTGTTCTGAGCCTGAAGCAGGTATCGGAAGGGAAGCGCTTGTTTAACTACGCCTGTGGCACCTGCCATGTGGGTGGTGTTACCAAGACAGATCCAAACATCGGTCTTGATCCCGAAACCCTGGACCTGGCGACCCCCCCTCGCAATAACATTGAAGCCCTGGTGGACTACATGAAAGACCCCACCACCTATGACGGTGCTGAATCGATCGCAGAAGTTCATCCCAGCCTGAAGAGTACGGACATCTTCCCCAAGATGCGGAACCTGACAGACCAGGATTTGACGGCGATCGCAGGCCACATTTTGTTGCAACCCAAAGTGGTTGGAGCAAAGTGGGGAG
>JANRKG010000039.1:0-9375 GCA_033763635.1 Leptolyngbyaceae cyanobacterium bins.59 | reverse complement strand
CGGAAAAGCTTTGTGGGAGCCGTATTATTGGCTTCTCCCCCGCCAGGAAAACCAGTGGAGCGGATTGAAGCGGTTCTTTGCGAAGCGAAAACCCAGGAAGGCGCGTTCCCTCCCGCTCCACTGGTACAACAGCAAACCTTAGTCTGTGCCCCCGGAACTCGGCAAGTACGGTAGATTCGATCGCAAGGAAGAACGGTTTTTACGCCGAGTCCGAAGCCCAACCCCTGCCAGGGTTACTAACCCCAGAATCAGGGCGGGTTCCGGGACTTGGGCGGCTCCTGGATCAGCCCGGAAGATTCCCCTGCTGCCATCCGCGAA
Source organism: Leptolyngbyaceae cyanobacterium bins.59 (assembly GCA_033763635.1). Classification (GTDB taxonomy): domain Bacteria; phylum Cyanobacteriota; class Cyanobacteriia; genus JANRKG01. The sequence goes on along the minus strand of JANRKG010000039.1, from coordinate 9,057 downwards.
TTCGGCATAAAATGCAACCTGCCCCTGGTTGTTTAGCCCTTTCGCATTCGGAAAAGCCAGTCTCGTCACAGTAGAGCCAAATAGGGAATCCCCTAAGGCAATGATGCGATCGAGATTGTGATCTGATCGCATAAAAATCCCTTCTGAGGCTTGGAAGACCATTGTTCCCGCATTATTAATATCGACCGGGCCTGTTCCATTAAAGATGCGAGTTGCAACACCATTGTTCACTAAGAAAATGCCGGATTGAGAATTAACGTTACCCGAAAAAATCACCTGTTCCTGGTCATTGACAGCGAGAAAGCCAGCCGAAACAGGTTGATTGACCACTGGCGTTCTTGTGCCATTGTTGTACTCAATGACGTTGTTCAACTCCAGAGGTGGGAAGGGAAAAAAGGACGATCGAGAAACACCATAGAAAACGCGACCCTGATTGTTGATATCAGGTGGGCCAACGCTACTGGGTGGAAAATTGCTGCCGCTCGCGCCAGAGTCAATGATCGACCCATTTAGAAGCACTTGAGTTTGGCTAATGCTGCGAGGGGTTTCCGTCACCCCAGAGACCGCCGCAACCACTGATCCTTGATCATTGAGATGAAAGCTCGTGAAGTTTTGAGATTGCCTAAAAAAACTGAAGAAAAAGTTTTGGAGGGAATTCCCAATTTGGGTTACGGCACCATTCTCAATCTTGAATAATCCCCGGAAAGTGGGCATCCCCGCTTGAATGAACTGAGATTGCTGAGTGGCAGTAAACAGAATGCTGCCCCGATTGTTAATTGCCGTGTCATTTCCTAAGAAGTAACGCAGGGGAGGTGGTGGAAAGCCGGAACTCGAACCTTGAAACACAAGGGGGGAAAGACTTTCACTACTAAAGATAGAAGTAATACTGTTCCCATTGCCCGTAAACACCCGACTATCAATCGGTGTAACACCCGTGAAAGACACAACTCCCTGATCGTTGATGGCAATCCCAGGATACAGGTTGGTGAATTCGTTGCCTGTGGTTGCGATCGGGGTAATCGTAAAACTGGCAGCCTGGACTCTTTCTGGTGTAAGGAACGGAACTCCCAACCCCAAGATGAAACCTGCAATGATTTGTGTGGAAGTTTTAGACGTGGATTTGATACTCAAAGGATCAATGACTGACTTTGAGGCTACAGATTGTTGATGGAAAAAATGAAAAAATTGCATGCGATCGAACATAGGATTTTCCTAAATGGGACACGTGAAGTGCGATCGCGATAGCTTGTGAATCGGACCTGGCATCGGCTTCTCCAGATAAACTTCTAGGAAGGGTAGACCCGATTGCTTTCAAAACTGGCACAGGCACAAAAATATTTTCAGTATGTCTACTGAGTTGTAGAGCACTTATTTCTAAATTACACCCTTAAAAATTGCAATAAGCGTTGTAGGCCACCGTGAAAATGCTTACATAAGTCTCAGGAAGCGAAATTTTCTTCCCCTATTCTTTATCAAAAGAAGCCTCTACTTAAAGAAGAGATAAAGTTAGCTGCTCAACTTCCGGTTGGGCGAAACAGTTTGCCTCCCGTTGCAGCAGGATTCGTTTCCGATCGAGTCCCCAGCGATAGCCCGTCAGTGCCCCATTGCTTCCCACCACGCGATGACAGGGAATTGCAACAGCGATTTCGTTCAGGGCACAGGCACGAGCAACTGCCCTCACGGCTTTGGGATTGCCCAGATGTTCAGAAAGGGCGAGATATGTGAGGGTGGTGCCACAGGGAATCGCTCGTAACGCCTGCCACACTTGTTTCTGAAATGCAGTGCCTTGCAGATCCAGAGGAAAATCCAAAGTGTGTTGAGGCATTTCTACAAAAGCAGCCACTTCTGCTGCCCATCGATCGCAGTCCGGGTCTTCCGGTCGAAACGGGGTTGCAGGAAAGCGGGCCTGGAGTTGCTCGATCGCCCCTTCGCGAGAATCCTGCAAATGAATTGCACAAACACCCTGATCCGTCGCAGCAACCAAAATCCATCCCAGATTTGAGGGGGAGATCCCGTAGCGAATCGGTGGGGGGTTGTCTTGCAGATACTTTTTCGACGGCATCTCAGGGAGTCTTTGTATTCTCCCTCATCGTAGCTGATTCATCTGAGTTTGGATTCTTCGTACCATGTCCCGATCGGCCATGCGGCTGAATAACTTGATGGCTGTCTGGTAGTCAGCGAGGGCCTCCCGCTTCTTTCCCAATTTCTGATGGGCGATGCCCCGATTGTAGTAAGCATCCGCCAGTCCAGAAGAGAGTTTGATAGCCTGGTTATAGTCTTGAATCGCGCCCGATGTATCTCCCAATTCAAAGCGGCTGCGGCCTCGCTGGTTATAAACGCTGGCACCCTGGGAATCGGTTTTCAGAACCCTGTTGTAGTCAGTGATCGCCTTCTGAAACTCCCTGGCCTGATGGAATGCCATTCCCCGCGCAAAGTACAGGGAGAGATCCTCTGGGGTGATACGCATGGCTTCTGTATAGTCGGCAATGGCTCCCTGAATATCCTTTGCGCGCTGGCGAACCATTGCGCGATGATAGTACGCTTCCCCTAAATTTGGATTCAGTTGAATGGCTCGGTTGAGATCCTCCAGGGCTGCTTTCGGATTGTCAGCATAGTGCCGGAGGATGCCACGAGCAGCGTAGGCTTCTGCATAGCTGGGATTCAATTTGAGCGCTCTTTCAAAGTCCCCCAGGGCGGCTGTTACGTTTGCTGCTTGGTAGTAGGCAAATCCCCGGTTGTAGTAAATTTCTGCATTGTTACCGTCCAACCGAACAGCCTGAGTATAGTCCTGGATGGCCTTGTTATACTCCCCCATTGTCGTTCGAGCCAATCCCCGCTGATAGTAAGCCCTGGCATCCTTGGGATTCAGTTTTAGCGCTCGATCGAACAGACCGATCGCCCCTGGATAATCTCCCCGGTTGAGCTGCGTGATTCCCTGCTGCACCAAATCTGCTGCATTGCCCTGCGCCACTTCAACGGGAAAGGAATGGTTTGGGGGCAGGGAGAAGGGAGCGATCGTCAGTGCAATGAGGCTTAACGCAAGACTGATTCCCATAACAGTAGACAGGGTAGAGTTCTCTAGGTTCCTACTTTAACCCAAGCGCCTCTGTAACTGGGAGACATCCGGGGGGTCGAAAATTTTTCAGAACCCTCTTTTCATTTGATGCACCCTTTGTATTAAAATAAAACTTAGGTCATGGCGAGTGTAGCCAAGTGGTTAAGGCAGTGGATTGTGGTTCCACCATTCGGGGGTTCGAGTCCCCTCATTCGCCCTTAAAGAACATACTGCCTTAAGGAACATACTGCCTTAAGGAACATACTAATAGAAAAGATTTGATAGGAAACTTTGCCAAGTTAAATTTCCTATCAAATCTTTTCTGTGAACTCCAAAATTTCCCCTGGAGTTTTACCCTTTCGTAGGTAGAACTGGGATGAGCAGCAATATCAGACCCCTCTCTTTTTGGAAAAATTCCTATGCCAGTGAATCGTCATGATGCTTTTCGGACTGCTATCGATCGCGTTGCAGGGATGCCCCAAGATCCAGCTTTGCGCGATCGGCTTCAGGTGTTGGGGTTGAATGTCGTCAATGTGATGTGGGAAGACACCGCCCGAACTCCGGGTTCAGTTTGGGGACCGAACATCACGGATATGACATTGCAGGTGCGTGATCCAGAACAAGCCAGCCACAGGTATCTCCTGCCCGTGATCCGTTACCCGAACTTCACGGACAAAACAGGGGACGTGCCTCTCGATTTGCTCAAAATCAAAGTTGGGAATGAGAAGGGATCTGAGTTATCTATTACAACGTTGCGAGAGTACCTGAATAACCTCTCCCAAACCATTAGCTATCCTGCCAAGTTCAATTCTCAAAATCAGCCGCTTGTCACTGAAAAAGATACCCATGTTTTAGTGAGTGCCCAGGCTTGTTTTCTTCCCATTCCCCCCCAGGGTCAGTGCCAATTCAATCCCGTGTTGTTCAACTACCAATCCCGTTCGGATAGTCCGGCGGTTCTGGCGATTTTGATTTCCACGGAAGGCACCAGTGCAACGGTGATTGATAACGCTCACGATCGGGCGGAGTGGGGGCAGAATGTGTATTTCAACCATAACGGTCAGAAAACCTGCCTCACGGGAGAACGACTCAGCGACTACAAAGAAAATCAGGCCCAGGAAATCGTAGACCAGCGGGGTATTTCCCTGGAAGAGGCTCGATCGCAAGTTATTGTCGCTAAAGACATCAATCTCGTGATGGTGATACAAGTTCCCCTAAAGCAGAAAACGCTAGAATCCCGTTCAATGGCAATGCCCTGTGTCCCCCTTGCAATGGCCTCTCCGGGTGCAGTTCCGCGATTTGCGGGGATGGGGATGGGGGTGAGTGATGTCGAAGATGCAGCCATTGGGCACGGGCAAGATGAGGGCGAACATTTTGAATTGGGAGGGCATAAACTGGAACGGGACGATCGCTATCCCATTCGGGTCACGGTTCAGTTTTACAAAGCCACCAGCAACGGAATCGTGGATGAAACCGATTTAGAGAATGTTCGGCAGTGCATTGAAACTACCTATGCCAGTGCTGACTATGTAGGTTCTCTGGTTGTAGGAACCCTGGAAAAAGGAGAATTGGGGATGGGAGAAGCCCGCCCAACCCAACCAGCCCCAAATTCTGAGGCCGTTCTTGGTCCTCCTAAAGATTTTCTAGAGGTCGTCAATCCATTTGAGCCTCACCAAGAGCCAAAAGCAGGGGGATGAAGGATCAACCCTCAAACCTCAAATACTCTTCCATTCGGCATCGTCGCTCCCTGGAAATTCGCATCTGTGAGAATCGCCCCTGTTAAATCCGCCCCTTCTAAGTTGGCGTTTTTAAGATCCACCCCTGATAAATCCGCGTAACTTAAGTCGGCTCCCTGCAAACTGGCCTCCCGCAAATCCGTTGCCAGGAAACCCCATTGGATACGGCTGCTCAAATTGGCACGGCAGAGCTTTGCCCCATCGAGCGTAGCGCGGTAGAAAGAAGCGGCTCCCAAATCGGCATAGCTCAGGTCAGCGTCCACCAGGATGGCATGGCTCAAGTCCGTTCGCAGGTCAGAACTGGGACGTAAATCCGCCTCATAGAGAACCGATCGGCTCAAATTCGCATGGGATAAATTCGCGCCCGACAAACTGGCTTTACAGAGATTTGCTTCAATCAGTTGGGCACGGACCAATTTAGCTCCGCTCAGATCTGCTTCCCGAAGAATTGCCTGGAACAGATTGGCTTCGCTCAAGTCCGTTCCCCAGAGAATGGCTTCGCTTAAGTTGACCGATCGCAACACAGCTTTAGAAAAATCGGTCTTCCCTAAGCGGGCCTGTCGCAAGTCGGCTCGGCTGAAATCTGCGCCCTGGAGGGAAAGGTTCACAAATTCCGCTTCTTTAAGGTCGAATCGCTGGAAATCCCGTTCTCCAGCGGTATAGCGAGTTAGGATATCGTCGATAATGCTCATGAGTATATTTTACTACTGAATCCCATCCCCAACCGGAAAATCAGTAATGGACCATGCCCCCCCTGATCGCTGTATTCTAGGAGGATGTGTCTGAAGCGCGTAACCATCCTCTATGGCAACTGTCAACGATAATTATCTCAAACTAAAGGCGGGCTACTTATTCCCGGAAATTGCCCGTCGGGTGAATGCTTTTGCAGAAGCAAATCCAGAGGCGAAGATGATTCGTCTGGGCATTGGCGATGTTACCGAACCCCTACCGGAAGCCTGCCGCACGGCGATGATCAAAGCGGTAGAAGAACTGGGCGATCGGGTGACGTTTAAGGGCTATGGGCCAGAACAGGGCTACCCCTGGTTACGGGAGAAGATCGCGGCTCACGATTTTCAGTCGCGGGGATGTGAGATTGACGCTTCTGAAATTTTTGTGTCCGATGGTTCTAAGTGTGACACGGGCAATATTCTGGATATCTTTGGGAATCAGAACACGATCGCCGTTACGGACCCCGTTTACCCCGTGTATGTAGATACCAACGTGATGGCAGGGCATACCGGACCTGCCACTGAGAAGGGGGAATACGGGGGGCTGGTGTACCTCCCAATCACTGCCGAGAACAACTTTACGGCTCCCCTCCCTTCCCAGAAGGTAGACCTGATTTACCTCTGTTTCCCCAACAACCCGACGGGAGCCACTGCCACGAAGGAACATCTGCAAGCCTGGGTGGAGTATGCCCGCGCCAACGATTCCATCATTTTCTTTGATGCAGCCTACGAAGCATTCATTACGGATGACTCCCTGCCTCACTCAATTTATGAGATTGAAGGGGCGCGGGATTGTGCGATCGAATTCCGGTCTTTTTCCAAAAACGCGGGCTTCACGGGAACTCGTTGTGCGTTCACTGTTGTTCCCAAAACCCTGACTGCGAAAGCTTCTGATGGGTCTGCTGTGGAACTGTGGAAGCTGTGGAATCGTCGCCAATCCACGAAATTCAATGGGGTTTCCTACCCAGTGCAACGAGGGGCAGAAGCGGTCTATTCTCCTGAAGGAAAGGCCCAGACGCAAGCTCTGATCACTTTCTATATGGAAAATGCCCGCATCATTCGTGAACAATTAACCTCAGCGGGGTTAGCAGTTTACGGAGGCGTAAACGCTCCCTATGTGTGGGTGAAGACTCCCAATGGGCTTTCTAGTTGGGATTTCTTTGATAAGCTCTTGCAAACGGTAAATGTGGTCGGCACTCCCGGTTCCGGGTTTGGGGCTGCTGGAGAAGGGTACTTCCGCATCTCAGCATTCAATAGCCGCGAGAATGTGGAAGAAGCGATGCGACGCATTACCGAAAAGTTTAAGGGTTAGAAATGATCAAAAATCGGGGCATCCTTCATAATGCCCCGATCGCCAGCAAAAGAGAAATCTGTAAGCTGGCTTTAAGCGTGGAACGGAACGACGGCAAACGGCAGCAAGGCCATTGGGAGCCAGACCCAGAGGGGAGAAAGGCGATCCCCTTCTTCCCACATCCCATCGTCTAATAGGGCATTAATCCTCTCCTCAAGCCGATCGCGCAGCATTGGCCCCCCAAAAGCAGCACTCAACTCTGTGGGCAGGGCTGCGTCACTGACCACCTTTAACAGAGACTCTGCTAACAGGAGGGGATCGGTTAGCTGAGATGCTTCCCGATCGGCTCTCAGTTCCCGCAGCACCAGGAGTTCTTGCCAGAGGGTATCCGTTTGCGGAAGCCAGCAAGTCCAGCGACGGACCCATCCCAATGCAAAGAACCAGAAGGTATCGTGATGACGGGCATGGACCTGCTCATGGGCTAAAACAGCTTGCAAGTGTTCCGGTTCCAGGGTGTGTAATAGCCCCTGAGTGACGACCAGACGGGGGTGCCAGAAGCCGACCTGAGCAATGTAAGGCGTAGGGATCTCCAGCAGGTGGGCGATCGTCCCCTGCAACTCCAGGGTTGGATACGCCTGGATCTGCTTCAAAGTTTGTTTTCCCTGCCAGAGTAGCCCGAGTCCCAGCAACCCGATGAGAAACAGGAAGCCGATCGCGGCCCCATAACTGACCCATCCTTCCCAGTGCCAGACCATCCAGCCATGCGGTCCCATCCAGAGAACGGCGATCGCGGTCGTGAGCAACAGGCAGGGGGGCAGGAGGAACAGGGACAGGGTTTGTGCCCATCGCTGATTCCAGGATTGCTCTCGTGTGAGAGGTTGCCATCGCCAGCACCAGGCAATGACCAGGCCAGTCAGAATCATAACAAAATGCATTTATTGTCCCTCCCTGGCTTTGCGGGCAGCTTTTAAGCGTTCGGCAATAGCATCCAGTTGTTCTACACTGGCCTGATCGAGATGATCGGCAAAGGCAGCTACGATGTCAGGATTGCCAACTGCCAAAAATTGGTTCAGTTGCTCATAGGCCCACCAGGCCCGCGCCTGTTCCTGAGAAACCAGGGGATGCCAGACAAAGCTACGTTCTTCTCGATCGCAACTCAACCAACCTTTTTTCACCAAACGATTCAAGATGGTGGTGACAGAGGCATAGGCCAATTCGCGATCGGGATCACTCAGGATACGTTCGTGAATTTCCTTTGCCGTTCCCGCACCCAGATCCCAGATAATTTGCAGAATCTCGGTTTCTAGTGGGCCAAGGGAAAGCTGTTTCGGACGATAACGGGGAAGGGCCGCCATAGGATTTTAGAAAGAATGGGGCGATTGGTCTCTCTGGAGAATTGTAATATCGATTGCAAGTTTTACAGGGTGTCTTTTGACATCTCTCAAGACTCGCTTCAGGATTGAGCCAGAACTTTTATCTCAAGGGAAATCATGATCAGGAAAGTTTGGGTTGCGATCGTCTTAATGATCGCCTTATTTGCTGTCGCGTTCGATCGTCCTGTCTTCGCTGCGGATCTGGCATCGGGAGCCAAAATTTTCACCAGTAATTGTGCAGCTTGTCATCTCGGTGGCAAAAACCTGGTGGTTGCACCAAAAACCTTAAAAATGGATGCCTTAAAACAGTTTGGCATGGATTCTCTGGAAGCGATTCAAGCTCAAGTAACCAAAGGCAAGGGAGCGATGCCCGCGTTTAAAGGACGGCTCACCTCAGAAGAAATTGAAGCGGTTTCAGCCTATGTGTTGTCTCAAGCGGAGAAAGGATGGAGTTAGTCAGGAAAATTTTGAAGATTTGAGTCCATCTCACCAGCAGGGAAAGTGATGAAACAACGACAAAATCTCTTAATCGCTCTCATCCTGGTTGGGTTGCTTCTGTTGTTCCCCGCGCCCGTGGCTCAAGCCACTTCTCTGAATCTAGATGCAACCCAGGCACTTTTACACATTGGGATCGATCACTTTCAGTCTGGTGAGTATCCCAAAGCACTCTCAGCCTTCACCCAACTGCTTCAACTTGATCCCAAATCTGCAACCGCCTACAGCAATCGGTGTCTCATTCATCTCCACCTCGAAGCTTATTCAGCAGCGGTTGCAGATTGCTCTCAGGCGCTTGAGTACAATCCGAGCGATCGGGAAGCCTATCTGAATCGAGGGCTGGCCTACTATCACCTGAACCAGTACCAGGCGGCTGTTATAG
>JANRKG010000038.1:0-9751 GCA_033763635.1 Leptolyngbyaceae cyanobacterium bins.59 | reverse complement strand
AATTAGTGGATTTGCTGGGGGGGGTGGAAGTCTATGTTCCCAAACCCATGTCTTACGTGGACTACACTCAAAAGCTGAAGATTGACCTGGCTCAGGGTTGGCAAACCCTCAACGGGGATCAGGCAGAACAGTTTGCCCGCTTCCGCCATGATGCGTATGGAGATATCGGTCGGGTGCAACGACAGCAGGTACTCCTCAAAGCACTGCGGGAACGGCTCAGTAATCCAACTGTTTTACCTCGCATTCCTGAGATTGTCCGTTTGATGTGGAAGTACATCGATACAAATCTCAGCCTGGAAGAAATGCTGGCCCTGGCTAATCTGGGCTTGAAACTGGATCAGACTAACTTCCGAATGGTGATGCTGCCGGGGCGATTTAGCCAGCCTGGGGAGTATGCTGCAAGCTTCTGGATTATGGACGAAACAGGGCGCGATCGGGTCTTACAAAAGTATTTTGAGGTCGTGCCTACGGACGCGACTTCTGGGGTTGCGCTGGCGGGTAACGCTGATATCTATCAAGCACGAATTGCGGTCCAGAATGCATCGACACGTCCCCATGCAGCCAGTGAGATGGCAAACTACCTGAAGAATCAGGGGTTTTCCAATGTTTATGTCATTGAAGATTGGGGCGATCGGCAGCAACGAACTCAGATTATTGCCCAGCAGGGCGATCTGGACGCAGCGAAATCTCTCAAACAACTCTTGCAGCAGGGGCAGGTTGAGGCAAACTCAACGGGCGATTTGGAGTCTGACCTGACAATTCGGGTGGGAGATGATGTCAAGCAGCTTCCCCAGATTAAAAAACGCAGTCTTTAAAGCCACAGATTTGAATCCAAAACTTGTTTAAGAACCCGTAGGTTTCAACTTTGCTCAAACCACGGGGTTAGCCGTAAATCGTGAAAAGTTTTGGGGCTTATCAATCAACTTAGTTGATACAAACTAGTGTTCCGTCAGGAAAATTTTGACGGGTCGAAGACCCGCAAAATTTAACCCCAATCATCAACCTGAATTTTGGCTACCCATCAATCATTGATTGACTGAACACTAGCTGGTACAAAGCCAAAAAGAATCGCCAAAAAGAATCGCCAAAAAGAAGGTATGGACACAACAGGACTCGAACCTGTGACCCCTACCATGTCAAGGTAGTGCTCTAACCAACTGAGCTATGCGTCCTCAAGGAATACTAATTTAGCATAAAGCATTAAAAAGTTGCAATTTTTTGATCCTTTATTTTGCGGTAGTCAGGCTATCCCAGTACCCATTTGGGATAGGTTGATAGGTTATAGCAAAACTTATTCAGGTTAGGACAGGTTAAAAGTTGTGTTGTGTGCATTTCCCCCTTCTGCCCTCTGCCTTCTGCCTCTCACAATAAAAGAAAACCCCCTGATTCCATCAGGGGGCAAGTTGCACTAAAGGATTTGAGACCCGCAGTAGAAATTACTCTTCGTCCTCGTCATCCTCAAAGTCGTCGTCTGGTTCAGAACTTCGTAGATACTGATCATCAATCAATTCATCGTCCAAAAGCGCAGGAGCCTCAGTATCGCCTAAGCGATCGAAGCTAAAGTTGGGCCGTTCGTCAAAGGCACCATCCAGCCCATAGGACCGGGCAGTGCGATCGTCGAGGACCACATCCTTCAGATCCACATCTTCGTCAAAGATGCCTGCGGTGTCGTAGGACAGGTCAATATCAGTGCTGCCCACTTCTTCATAGGCATTAAAGCCCGTTCCAGCAGGAATCAGACGACCGATGATGACGTTTTCCTTCAAACCACGCAACCAATCTGACTTCCCTTCGATCGCTGCTTCTGTCAGAACACGGGTCGTTTCCTGGAAGCTAGCAGCAGAGATGAAACTGTCAGTATTCAGAGATGCTTTGGTAATCCCTAATAAAACTGGGGTGTATTCCGCTGGGGCACCTCCGGTAATGGACATCGCTTCATTGACCTGCTGGATCTGGTACAGTTCTACGAGTTCTCCGGGCAACATGGTCGTATCACCCCCATCATCGACCCGCACCTTAGAAGTCATCTGACGCACAATCACTTCAATGTGTTTGTCCGCAATATCAATCCCTTGAGATTGATACACTGACTGAACTTCGTTCACCAGGAAAGTTTGAACCTTCTGGAAGCTGATCAACGCGGCTTCATAGTTTCCTAAGGATTCCCGGTTGACATCAAAGAAGATCTCCAGGATTTCATGGGGATTGGAAGGACCGTCCGTCAGTGCTTCCGAGGCATCGACCTGCTGACCATCGCTGACGATCGGGTTCTGCCCCGGTAACAGGTCATACTTCCGGACTTCCCCATCCTGTTCCTCAACGGTGACTTCAACCACATCGTCATCACTGTAGGAGACGCGGGCAATGCCACCCCGTTTTGCGAGAACACAGGCTTCTTTCGGTTTCCGGGCTTCCAGCAATTCCTCAATCCTGGGCAGACCTTGAATAATGTCTCCGGTCTTCGTGCGTTCAAAGACCAGCAACACCAGGTTGTCTCCCCGTTGCACCAGATCCCCATCATCAATATGGAGGACGGCTCCCGGAGAAACGCGGTAAGGACGGGCAATGCGGAATGTCACCTCAGAGCCATCCACCTGGATCACTTGGCCCGATTCGGATGCAATGAGATCGGGCGCGAGGAAGTCTTTCCCTGCGACAATCAAAGCACCTGGTTTCACGGAAGGGGTTTTGGCTCCCGTATCCACCACCATTTGATCAGCCGATCGCACTACCAGCACCCGACGGATGGCCTCACTACCTTCCCGAATTCCGCGCACTTCTCCCGCTTCCTTACATTGAATTTCGGTACGAGCAACCACGGCTCCAGGGGCAATCTGATCGCCATCCTTGACCAAAATCCGAGTGTTGGTGCTGCCCTGAGTTTGGTCTGCTGCCACATCGCGACGAATCACCAGGGATTCGAGGATCACCAGTTGCAGACGCATCACCTCTGGATTGGTTTCGTCCGCAACCAACTCGATATCTGCTGCTAGTTGGGGGGCATCCTTATCGATTTCCAAAACCAATTGGGTGCGGAGCAGATCGAGACTTTCAACGGATTTCACCCGTTCCCCATCTTTAAATGGCAACCGTTGCACAGCCCGTAACCGAATCGAACGGCCCGACTCATTCGCAGATTCCTGGCTGGGGACCGAAGGTTCGTCAGGAACGGGAAACTCAGTCACAGGACGCAGCAATACGGCTGGGCCTTCTGGAGTTTCCACATACTCGGCATAGCGAAGTTCATCCACTGTCAGCCCTGGAATCACTTCCTGGCCTGGGGTGTAGATTGCCCCTTCCCGATCGGCAATGTCGTTCGGGTTATCCACCATATGGATGTCACCGGGTTTGATAACGATCTCCCGCAAAATGTCATTTTTCTGGATGACTTCCACAACGCCACTGCTTTGACAGAAGATGTCTTTCACCACTTCTGTACCCGCTTCAACGTACTGACCGTCTTCCACCAACAGTAAGGAGATGTCTTTATTGACCTCGTGGGCTTCCTCAGGAATCCAGAGAAGGGTTCCTCCCTGAACAACTTCATACCCCTGCTTGGCTTTACCCCGTTTAGCAACTTCTACGCCGGAATACTTGATGATCCCACCCGTTTGGGTATGGTAGCGATCATCAATCAATTCCGCGACCACTTCCCCGTTCCGTACCTGGGTTCCGGGAGTTGTCTTGAGCAGAAAGCGCTGATTGTAGTCGGTTTCAATCAGGTATTGATCACGGTTTTGGTGACTTTCAACCATCACCCGCGCCTGGTCAAGCAGGACGGATGCGGTAATAATTTCTACCTCACGGCCTCCCTTGCCCTCCGTTTCCTGAGGTAAGCGAACGACCCCGCCATGCTCGGTCACTAGCTTGGTTTCCGCCAGAACATCGTTGCTCTGGATTTGATCCCCGTTCTTAACAATGGGTTCTGCACCAGGGGGCAGGTTATAAACTTCACCAGAAAGAACCCAAACTAGACCGCCCCGTTGAGCAATCCGGGTTGTGTTACCCTGACGGTCTTTTTTCTCTTCGGGTACGATTTCGGCAAATTTGACTTCCCCTGCCAGATCGGAAGCTACGTCCTTCGTGGCTTTTTCAGTGGTTCTTCGGGTCCGACCTGCGATCGGCACTTCTGCAAGAATTTGGCCCTTCTTCACCGAAGCACCATCCTTCATCACGAACAGAGTAGAACCCTGGCTCACAGCGACAGTTTCCTTCCGATCGCCAGCTTCCAGACTCAATTCCACGTTGGATTCCACCAACTGGGCATCTTCCCCGTGCCGAGTTCGCAGCGGACGGACCCGTAACCCCTTCTTTGGAAATCGAACAACCCCATCAAAGGAAGCCTTCACCTGACGAGCCACTTCCCCAGTAAACACCCCTCCTGTGTGAAAGGTTCGCATGGTTAACTGAGTTCCCGGTTCTCCGATCGACTGGGCGGCGATAATCCCAACGGCTTCTCCCATGTCTACCTTATGGGCATGGGCAAGACTCCAGCCATAGCAGTGCTGACAGACCGATCGGGTTGCTTCGCAAGTCAGAGGAGACCGAACCACAAGCTGTTCAACCCCAGCTGCACCAATCACATGAGCCAGATCATCCGAGATGTCCTGGTTGCGAGGAGCAATCAACTCACCTGTTTCTGGATGGAGGACATCCTCTGCTAGGACGCGCCCTAAGAGCCGATCGCGCAGGGGAATCAGGATACGATCGCCATCTACCATACTCCGGAGCGGAATGCCTCGTGAAGTGCCACAGTCAATTTCCCGAATGATGACATCCTGGGATACGTCCACCAAACGCCGGGTCAGATACCCAGAGTCTGCCGTTCGCAATGCCGTATCCACCAATCCCTTTCGGGCACCGTAGGAAGAGATGATGTACTCCGTAACCGTCAGCCCTTCCCGGAAGTTTGTTTTAATGGGCAGGTCAATGATTTCCCCCTGGGGATTCGCCATCAGACCCCGCATCCCCACCAACTGACGAACCTGGGAGATATTTCCGCGAGCACCAGAGAAGGCCATCATGTAAACGGAATTCAGGGGATTGTTAGAGCGGAAGTGTTTTACCACCGCATCCTTCAAGTCCTCATTCGTTCCATTCCAGGTATCAATTACTTTCTGGAAACGCTCGACTTCTGTAATTTCCCCTCTCATGTAGCGAGTTTCTGTGGTGCGGATTTCTTCCTCCGCTGCCTCCAGAAGTTCCCGCTTCTCTGGAGGAACTTGCAAATCATCGACGCTAATTGAGACTCCCGCTTTAGTGGCATACCGAAAGCCCAGATCCTTCAACATGTCTGCCATCTGGGCGGTTCGTGCGGTCCCATAATTGGTAAATGCCCAGGCAATCAGCTTTTTAAGCTGTCCCTTATCCATCACCCGATTGCGAAAAACCTCAGCTTTCGGCTTTTGCATTGAAGTTTGGTCTGCCATTGTTGCTCTCTGCCCCATGTGTAAGAAGTTGCAGGGTTCCGGATCACACACGATGCCTGAAGAACAGATTTCCGGTGCGATCCTTTCCCCTTAAGATGGCCTGCACCGATCAAAGCAGTGCTTCTTGAACCGTTTTGTTGTAGATAATTCGCCCCGGTGTGGTCCGAACATATTGGGAAATAGGGTTGCCCGCTTCATCTTCCCGCACACTTCGAAGAGGTTTCCTGGTTTTCTTACCCAGGTAAATCTTGGTCATTTCCTTTCCAGAAGGGACATCTTGAACGGCATATAAAGTGCCAATCCGCACCGTAATTTGGGAACGGGTAATTTGCACGATCTGACCTGTGTGTTCACAGGTTAAGCCTTCTGCAAATTCTTTGCCTTCCAAGAGCACATCCCCCTTTACAACCAACAATTCTTTGCCCTGAGTATCAAGGGTTTGCAAATTATCGCTCATGACCAGGATGTCGCCTTCGGGTTCATCATCCTCCACAGCTCCGTCAAACCGTAGCCACACATAGGAGTGCAGGTCTACCTCCTTCTGCTGATAGGCAATGATGGCATCTTCGAGATTGGAGAAGTAACGTCCTGCCCCTTCCTGTTGCAGGGGGTTTTCAGCAGTCAGGTAGTAGCAACCCAACACCATATCCTGGCTAGGGGTAATAATGGGACGACCCGTTGCAGGCGAGAGGATGTTGTTAGAAGCCAGCATTAACAAGCGGGCCTCTGCCTGAGATTCCAGGGAAAGGGGAACGTGAACCGCCATTTGGTCCCCGTCAAAGTCAGCGTTAAAGGCGGGGCAGACCAGGGGATGAAGTTGAATCGCACGACCGTCCACCAGAATGGGTTCAAAGGCTTGAATCCCCAAACGGTGCAGGGTCGGAGCGCGGTTCAGCATGACGGGGTGCCCATCAATCACTTCCTCAAGGACATCCCAAACGCTAGAATCTCCTCGCTGGATCAGCTTCTTAGCGGCTTTGATGTTGTTGACCAATCCCTGACGGATCAGGCGATGGATCACGAACGGTTGGAAGAGTTCGATCGCCATCTCACGAGGTAGCCCGCACTGGTGGATCTTGAGTTTGGGACCAACCACAATCACGGAACGACCGGAGTAGTCAACCCGTTTGCCCAGCAGGTTTTGCCGGAAACGACCCTGTTTCCCTTCAATAATGTCTGAGAGGGACTTTAGAGGACGGTTATTGGCTCCTACCACCGTGCGGCCTCGACGACCATTATCAATGAGCGCGTCTACCGCTTCTTGCAGCATCCGCTTCTCATTCCGAACGATGATTTCAGGAGCCAAAATCTCCTGCAATCTTGCCAGACGGTTATTCCGGTTAATGACGCGACGATACAGGTCATTTAAGTCAGAGGTGGCAAAGCGGCCCCCATCCAACTGCACCATTGGGCGCAAATCGGGGGGAATGACGGGAATGTAACTCAGCACCATCCAATCAGGCTTGGCCCCGGTTGCAATAAAGTTGTCAATTACCCGCAGCCGCTTAATGAGCTTGGCCCGCTTCTGACCTTTGGAATTAGCAATTTCTTCCCGGAGTTGTTCCGCTTCAGTTTCCAGATTAATGTCTTGCAACAGACTCTGAAGCGCTTCGGCTCCAATGCCCACCTCAACCCCTGTCAGTTGGGAGTCTTCGCTATAAATCTGATCCTCAATCTCAATCCACTGATCTTCCGTGAGAAGTTGCTTATAGGTCAGGTTGTCAGCATTACCAGGGTTCAAAACGACATAGGCATTGAAGTAAACAATCTGCTCCACATCCCGCAAGGGCATATCGAGCAAAATTGCCATATAGCTAGGAATCCCTTTGAGATACCAGACGTGGGCGACAGGGGCCGCCAGCTTGATATACCCCATCCGATGGCGACGAACGCGCGATTCTGTGACTTCTACCCCGCAGCGTTCACAAACAATTCCTCGGTGCCGGACTCGCTTGTACTTCCCGCAGTGGCACTCCCAATCTTTTGCCGGACCAAAGATACGTTCACAGAACAACCCATCCATCTCTGGTTTCAGGGTTCGGTAGTTAATCGTCTCCGGTTTGGTGACTTCCCCAACGACCTGGTTATTCGGCAGAGTCCGCTCCCCCCATTGGCGAATCCGCTCTGGAGATGCCAGACCAATTTTGACGTAGTCAAATCGCTGCTCTAGCTTCGGCATCGTATCGTTCCTTTATTATGTAGCGATGATGTAGCGATCCATGTTGGAGGCGAAAGGGGAAATGGGTGATTCCCACTTCCCCGGTCCTCTAGTCTTCGTCTTCGATGAACTCTTCACGGGAGATGGATTCGTAGGTGGGTCGAGAGGGGGCACGGCGACCGCTGACATCTGCCATCAAGTCCACTTCCACATCTCGGCTTGTCCCATCGTCGCGAGTTTCAACCTTATGCACTGCCACATCCAGACAGAGGGATTGCAACTCTCGCATCAACACCTTGAAGGATTCAGGAGTGCCCGGTCGGGGGATCGCTTTTCCTTTGACGATCGCATTCAGCGCTTCATTCCGTCCCTGCATGTCATCGGACTTTACAGTCAACAACTCCTGCAAGGTGTAAGCAGCCCCGAAGGCTTCCAGTGCCCACACTTCCATCTCTCCGAATCGTTGCCCACCCTGCTGCGCCTTACCACCCAGAGGTTGCTGCGTCACCAGAGAGTAGGGTCCCGTGGACCGAGCATGGATCTTATCATCGACGAGGTGAACCAACTTCAGCATGTACGCCTTCCCAACCGTAACGGCGCGATCGAAGGGTTCCCCAGTGCGTCCATCAAACACCTGAATCTTGCCTGGGTTATCCGGATCGAAGAGCCAGTAGGAACGCCCATTGGTTTCCTGGTTACGTTTTTGCTGCGCTTCCATCAGTTTGCCGTGAACCGTTTCGCGGGATTTCTCAGCCCCGTGCATTTCATCGAAAGGCACGATTTTGAACCGCACTCCCAGGTTCTCCCCAGCCCAGGCCAGAAGGCACTCAAATACCTGGCCTACATTCATCCGGCTGGGCACCCCTAGAGGATTCAGAACGATGTCAACGGGGGTGCCATCGGGTAAGTAGGGCATGTCTTCGATCGGCAGAATCTTGGAAATAATTCCCTTATTTCCGTGACGACCTGCCATCTTGTCGCCTACTTGGATCTTCCGCTTTTGAGCGACGTAGACCCGCACAACCATGTTGGCACCAGGGGGCAGTTCATCCCCTTGTTCACGAGTGAACACCCGGACATCCACAACCCGGCCCTTCTCACCGTTTGGAACTCGCAGGGAATTGTCCCGTACGTCACGGGCTTTCTCCCCGAAGATCGCCCGGAGTAGCTTTTCTTCAGGGGGTTGGTCCGACTCCCCTTTCGGGGTGACTTTCCCAACCAGAATGTCGCCCGATTCTACCCAGGCTCCCACCCGAATAATCCCGTTCTCATCGAGTTGACGCAAAGCATCTTCCCCGACGTTTGGGATTTCCCGCGTGATTTCTTCGGGTCCAAGTTTGGTTTGGCGGGCTTCAATTTCGTACTTCTCAATGTGAATCGAAGTATAAATATCGTCGTAAACCAGACGCTCACTGATCAGAATGGCATCTTCGTAGTTGTAACCTTCCCAGGGCATGTAAACCACGAGAATATTCTGCCCCAGTGCCAGTTCGCCCCCTTCCGTTGCAGAACCATCGGCAAGCACCTGCCCTGCCACGACCCGATCGCCCACAAACACGATCGGACGCTGATTTAAGCACGTATCTTGGTTAGAGCGCTGATACTTCTGGATGAGGTACTCGATCTCCTGTCCACGCGCATCGCGCACTCGGATCTTGTCCGCCGAGACATAGGTAACTTCCCCATCCGTACGGCTCACGATGACCATCCCAGAGTCACGAGCCGCTTGAGCTTCGAGACCCGTTCCTACCAGGGGGCGTTCTGGCCTCAGAAGGGGAACTGCCTGCCGTTGCATGTTTGATCCCATGAGTGCCCGGTTCGCGTCATCGTGCTCCAGGAATGGAATCAGAGAGGCCGCAACCGAAATGATTTGTACTGGAGAGACAGCCACGTAGTCCACCTGATCAGGGGTCGTGGTTGTAAAGTCCTGCCGATAGCGAACGGGAACCGATTCTCCCTGGATGTAACCATTCTCATCCATCGAGACATCCCCAGGAGCCACCCGCAGATCGTCCTCTTCATCCGCTGTCATATAGAGGGGAGGCCGATCCTTCAGCACTCGCCCCGTGTCAACCGGGTAGAAGGGCGTTTCGATAAAACCATAGGCATTCACACGGGCATGGGTTGCCAGAGAACCAATCAGCCCTGCGTTCGGACCTTCCGG
>JANRKG010000037.1:0-17452 GCA_033763635.1 Leptolyngbyaceae cyanobacterium bins.59 | reverse complement strand
TTAACTGCTTTCCAAGCTCTGGAAACTGAACTAACAAATGTTATTGAAACCAAAGGATGGAAAGTTGTTGAAGATTGATATTGGATTGGCAAATCATCAAAAAGATTTGCAGAACAGGCAGATATCAATTACTTGAGTAATCACATTTACTACTAAATACTGCCTGTTCTGCAAATCAATTAAACTCAAACTAATTTGGACTGATAGAAACTTTTTCCTTTTCCTTCAAACTGATAGGAGTCCCTGCAAGCTTCTCAACGGGCAACCCTTCGATCGGGCACTCCTTCGTGCCAACGGTGGCGCGGGTGATTTCTTCCACCTGCTCCTTCTCCTTCTGGGGATTGAGAACCCAGTTACGGTAGAAGTCGTAGGGGCACTCTTGCAGACCTTCGTAGCTGTCGCCGGAATTGATCGTCCCCGTGTAGCCCCGGTGCAGGAGCTTGAACAGGTGGTTTTGGGATTGGGCATTCTTGCGGAAGTCACGAATCGCGAACTTAGAGAGGGCTGCGTACTGAATCCCCATCTCTTCTTCCCCACACTCACCCAGGGTGCGGCCATCAAAGCCGATGATGGCAGAGTGACCGAAGTAGCTGTACACCCCATCAAAGCCAGCCGCATTTGCCACTGCAACGTAGGTGTTGTTCATCCAGGCCATTGCCTTCGACACCAGAATTTGTTGTTCCTTCGCCGGATACATATAGCCCTGGCAACGCACGATCAGTTCGGCCCCCTTCATGGCACAATCGCGCCAGATTTCGGGATAGTTTCCATCGTCGCAGATGATCAAGCTTATCTTCAGCCCCTTCGGACCTTCGGAGACGTAGGTGCAGTTGCCGGGATACCAGCCTTCGATCGGGCACCAGGGCATGATTTTGCGGTAGCGCTGCACGATTTCACCCTTATCGTTGATCAGAATCAGGGTGTTGTAAGGCACTTTATTGGGATGATCTTCGTGCTTCTCCCCCGTGAGCGAGAAAACACCCCAAACCTTGTTCCGAATGCAGGCTTCTGCCAGGATGTCGGTTTCAGGCCCAGGAATGGAAACGGCGGTTTCCATCATTTCTTTGAAGTCGTACATGATGCCGTGGGTGGAATATTCGGGGAAGATCACCAAATCCATCCCCGGCAGACCGACCTTCATTCCATCAACCATTTCTGCAATCTTCTTACAGTTCGCAATCACCTCTTCGTGGGTGTGCAAACGCGGCATTTTGTAATTAACAACCGCAACGCCAACTGTATCTTCACTGGAGGAAATATCACCGTGAAATGCCATCGCTATCTCCTAAAAGCCCCTTTCAACAAGTTTCAAAAAGCATCAAAGCGAGGTGCATGCATCGTGTGAGAAGTGCTACACCGCTAAGGTCCAGCAGTTAAATCAAGCAGGGAATCAATGGTTTTTCATTCACCCATCCCACCCAGGCTGACAATGATGATGTTTGCCTGGCAACCCTTAGCAGGCACAGTCTAGCAACTCCAATCAGGGCTTCTTGTAACAACTGCTACCAAAAATTTGTTCCAGGGAACTCGTTGCTCTGCCAGTCTCCCCTCTAAACCTCTCCTTCACTCCGGTCTTCCATCAGCAAAATCACGTCACGAATGCTTCCCTCGTTGCCCCAAAGCAGGGTGGGGCACGGGTGCTGGTTGAGCGAAGCTGAAACCAGCGGGTTGGTTATCTCCCGGAAATCTCCTTAGCAGGGTGGTTTAACCTGACGGGGTAACTCAACTCGCAAGCTGGACCCTTCACCGATCGTGCTTTCGACCGTGATACTGCCCTCCATTAACTCTACTAAATTCCGAACAATCGATAACCCTAACCCCGTGCCTCCGTGACGACGGGTGGTAGACTGGTTCACTTGCCAAAATTCTTTAAAGATCAACGCTTGATTCTCCTCAGAGATGCCTATCCCGGTATCTCGAACCGTTAACAAAATCCGCTCGGGTTGCAATTCTCCAATTTCCAGCGTAACTGAACCCGTTTCTGTAAACTTAATCGCATTTGATACCAGGTTCACCAAAACCTGGCGAACGCGGATGCGATCGTTGACCACTGGATAGCTCTCATTTCCAA
The DNA here is from genome assembly GCA_033763635.1 of Leptolyngbyaceae cyanobacterium bins.59. Lineage (GTDB taxonomy): Bacteria > Cyanobacteriota > Cyanobacteriia > JANRKG01. The sequence continues at coordinate 15,381 of JANRKG010000037.1, read as the reverse complement.
GATAGAGGGTCAGATTAAGGGCCTTCCGCTCTGCCAAAACTTGTAATTCACTCACAACGCTTGTTGCCAGTTCTGCCAGATCAAACGCTTCCAGATGGAGATCTAAACAATGGGCCTGGAGCCTGGAAAAGTCGAGCAGACCTTCAATCAAACTCAGCAAATGGCGACTGTTGCGAAGAATCGGATCGACCAGGGGCACAACGGTGGTGTCTTTTTGCTGATGAAATCGCCGTAGCAGCAACTCACCAAACCCCAAAATGGCATTCAGAGGGGTTCTCAGTTCATGGGAAATGGTTGCCATAAACTGGGTCTTGAGGCGATCGGACTCAATGAGTTGAAGATTTTGCAGTTGGGTTTGGCGCAGTTGCGCTTCCGCCTGCTTCCGGGCCGTAATGTCACGCAGCAGCCACCGCATCACTAGGGGTTGCCCCCGCTCTGTAGAACCTGTAGCAACCGTTAGCGACACATGTACCACGTCATCGCCACGCTTACGAAACAGCAACTCCCATTCCTGCACTCGATGAATGGTCGGTAGTTGATTCAAAATTGTGCGAAAGGTCCGGCGATCGGCCTGGGGAATAAACGTCACCAGCAGTTTACCTTTCAGGCGATTGGCAGGAACATTGAACAGCCCGGATGCCGCTTGATTGGCCTCTTGAATTCGCCCGTACCGATCGGTCACGATGTAGCCATCCGGTGCGAAATCAAACAATTCCTGATAGCGTTGCTTCTGCAATTCCAACAATTGACGAGATTCCATCAACTCATCATTTTGTTGTCTCAGTTCTGTTTCTGCCACCTGAAGTTCTTCCAGAGCTAACTGAAGTTCGTTTAAACACTCTGTCAGGAGTCGAGAACCTTTCGGTTCATGGTGTGTATCTCGACACAACAGGTCGATTCGTTGATGGGCATTCTCAACTTGCTGGGCGAATGTGTCATACACTTCTCTAACACTCATAATTTTATAGGTTTAAGTCAAACATCATGGTTTTCTAAAAAGCGCTTTCAAAAAAGTACAGGCGGTCCAAAGTGAATGTAATTCCAAAAAATTTGCGTTGCAAAACTATTTCATAAAAATCTTTTCAAAATTATATTGAGGTTAGTCTAACTCTGCATTCTCGATCCGAAAAATATTAACAAAGTCTGATAGGGCATTCCTCCTCCCTGAGTTCTCAAGTTTCAAAGAAAACATCAATTCTTCAGCACAAAAAATAGATAAATCAAGTCATGAAAGTTTCTATTTCTTGTTCAGTTATTAATCCAAGTATTAAGACTGACAGTGATTTCTTCTAAAATTGTGGCTAAATTCTTTGCCAATCTCTCTAACCCTAAGACAGGAATTCAAACTTTTCTCATCCGGCAAAGTAGGTAGAGTCAAAAAGCATGAGGATACGCTTGATACATTTTTCGAGATCCAGTAGCCTTACCGTATTGAACTGCTCCAACTTCTGCACAGGTCATGATTCCAGGCGAACTTTTTGTCCAACCCGGTGAGATCGAACTCAATGCCGATCGCCCCACTGCGACTGTCACCGTTGCCAATACGGGCGATCGTCCCATTCAGGTCGGCTCCCATTTCCATTTCTATGAGGTCAATGCGGCTCTGGCGTTCGATCGGGAGGTTAGTCGGGGGATGCGCCTCAACATCCCTGCGGGTACTGCCGTTCGCTTTGAACCGGGAGACGAACGGGAAGTGGAATTGGTGGCCCTAGCCGGAAGCCGTGAGGTGTATGGGTTCAATGCCCGCATTGAAGGCCCCCTAGAAGGGGAAAAGAAAAAGAAGGAAAAGGAAAAGGGTAAAAAGAAAAAAGATTAGAAACTCTCATCTTCTCCTTAGGCGATTTTTTGCAAAGAGTTTCCCAATGGGTTGCCCTTCGACTGCCCTCAGGGCACGAGTGCTGGTTGAGCGAAGCCGAAACCAGCAGGGAAATTATTTTCTAAGCATCTCCTTATCTTTCCATCTCTAATTACTAATAAAGGAAACACTATGAGCTATCGCATGGACCGTCGCGCCTATGCTGAAACCTTTGGCCCGACGGTGGGCGATCGGGTGCGTCTGGCAGATACCGACCTGATCATTGAAGTGGAACGAGACTACACCACCTACGGGGACGAGGTGAAGTTCGGAGGGGGCAAAGTCATTCGGGATGGGATGGGCCAATCTCCCATTACCAATGCCGATGGGGCTGTCGATGCGGTCATCACCAACGCCCTGATTCTGGATTGGTGGGGCATTGTCAAAGCCGATGTGGGCATTAAGAACGGACGCATCGCCAAGATTGGCAAAGCGGGCAATCCCTACATTCAAGACAACGTAGACATCATCATTGGACCGGGAACCGAAGCGATCGCCGGAGAAGGAATGATCCTGACGGCGGGCGGGATTGATACCCACATTCACTTCATCTGCCCCCAGCAAATTGAGGTGGCGATCGCCTCTGGAGTGACAACGATGATCGGGGGCGGCACCGGACCCGCATCGGGCACCAACGCCACCACCTGCACCCCCGGTCCCTGGAACCTTTACCGCATGCTTCAGGCCGCTGATGCCTTCCCGATGAATCTGGGCTTTTTGGGGAAGGGAAACAGCAGCCAACCGGAAGCCCTGGCGGAACAGGTGCTTGCAGGGGCAATGGGGCTGAAGTTGCACGAAGACTGGGGAACGACTCCGGCGGCGATCGATACCTGTCTCAGTGTTGCCGATAAGTATGATGTGCAGGTGGCGATCCACACGGATACCCTGAACGAAGCGGGGTTTGTGGAAGATACGATCGCAGCCTTCAAAGGTCGGGTGATTCACACCTACCACACGGAAGGGGCTGGAGGTGGTCACGCACCGGACATTATTAAGGTCTGCGGGGAAGCGAATGTGTTGCCCTCCTCCACCAATCCCACCCGTCCCTACACCCTCAATACCCTGGATGAGCACCTGGATATGTTGATGGTCTGTCACCACCTGGACCCCAGCATCGCGGAGGATGTCGCCTTTGCCGAGTCGCGCATTCGCCGGGAGACGATCGCCGCCGAAGACATCCTGCACGACCTGGGAGCCTTCAGCATGATTTCCTCCGACTCCCAGGCAATGGGCCGGATCGGGGAAGTGATTATTCGCTGCTGGCAAACGGCCCACAAGATGAAGGTACAGCGGGGACCGTTGCCGGAGGATTCCGATCGCAATGACAACCATCGAGCGAAGCGCTATGTCGCGAAGTACACGATCAATCCAGCCATCACCCACGGGATTTCTAGATATGTAGGGTCGATCGAAGAAGGGAAGTTGGCAGACCTCTGCCTGTGGCGACCTGCGATGTTTGGTGTAAAACCGGAACTCGTCCTCAAGGGCGGGATGATTGCCTGGTCCCAGATGGGGGATGCCAACGCCAGTATTCCGACCCCGCAACCCGTCCACATGCGACCGATGTTTGCCAGCTATGGCGGGGCGATCGCCGCGACATCCTTCACCTTCGTCTCCGAAGCGGCTTTAGATAAGGATGTTCTCAAACCCCTGAAGTTGCATAAACAGGCCGTTGCCGTCTCTGGAACGCGCAAAATCAGCAAGCGGGATATGAAGATGAACGATGCCATGCCCCGAATGGAGGTTGACCCAGAAACCTATGAGGTACGGGCCGATGGCACCCTGCTAACTTGTGAACCTGCAACCGTGCTACCAATGGCGCAGCGGTATTTTCTGTTTTAGGACATGGGTCATGGGTGATGGGTGATATTGCCTGTTACCCATGAAGAATGGCCGATTAACCTCCAAACTTACCCATATCTAGCTCTCTCTCTACTTCTTCCCACATTTTCGTGAGTGGAATTCTTTGACCTGCTTTTGCCTCGACCAAAGCCTGTCTCAAATCCGCTTTGACCACTTCTAATGGAGTATCGTCTGGATCTTGTTCAGTTTCTTCTGGAAATGATTCTGTATATAAAATGATGACTCGCACACGACTACGGGCTGCTATTTCTACAGGCTGATCCAGGGATAAATGTCCTGCGTCATCCACAATGCCTGTTAATTCGATCGCTTTCATCGGCTTACTGTAAATCCCTATAGTATTTAGAATAACGAACTCTTAAAAGCGGTAGGCAGGATCTTTGAAGATTGTATGGGTCAACCTTCGCTACTTCCATAAAACTCGCTTAGAATTTCGCGAATCTCGCCAGTCGTTATATCCTCCCGGTCTGATTTAGAGTACATTGTTAGAAGTAGTACAGACGTTTGCGATTCGACCTGATAAATTAAGCGATAGCCAGCACTCTTACCCTTCTGAATATTGCTGTTCTTAATTCGCACCTTGTAGACAATATAGTTTTCAGCGACTCCAGGAATCCAATCGCCCACAAAGTTACCAGCTTCCAAATCTTGGATCACAGTTTGAAGGTCAGCGAGAATATTGCGATACCTTTTCCCAAGATCGCGAATATTCTTTTGAAAGTTGGGAAGGACAGCTATTGTCACCACAGATCGATCGTCTGATGAAGGCTGCAACTTCTCAGATTGATTGTCAGGTGGTTCGTTCTGCATATAAAAATTCCTATCGCTTATCATACTAATGTACTATTGAAACTTTGTCTATAGAGTAAGAGAGATGATAACGGCATGGCTCCTTTGCCATGCCGTTTTGCCTTGTTACCTTGAGGTTGGAAGTCGTGGAGGACGGCGGGTAGGTTCTGGTTTCACCCAATTACGCCTTCTCCGATCGTCTCCTCGACGAACCCAAGGTTTTTTTTAGGGAACTGTTAGCTAACATAGAGTTGCCTCTGATATAGCGTTTTTCATTCTCGTGAGGTGCAGACAAGGGCTTAAGCCCCTTGTTCATTAACATGGGCGTACTTCACTAGGGTAGAAAAGGCTGTAAGGGGTGGACAAAGCACCTAGTTCCTGCTGGCAAGCTATTGGACTAGGTGCTTTCCATTTTAGGCAAAAAATCTTTCGGCGACAATCAATTTTTGAGGTATTTTCTGTTAGCTTGCCAGGGATTACTTCCCAGGCAATTTGAAAGAATAATTGTATAAATTAAATAATCTAAAAATTAAATTTTTCAAATTCTATAACAATAGAACTCTGTAAAAGCATTATCTACAAATCAATCTGAAACTAATAATATTTTATAGGATCTCCATTTTTATATTAATTGACATACAAAATCTCGATGATATTTGACAAACAAGTAGTGCCAAAAAATAAAGTAATCACAAATTGAATTTAGAGCATTAATCTTTTTCACTTTCAATCAATACACAAAATCAATCATCAAATTAATAGTTCCGTTATAAGGAAGAACAAGATTAGCTGTTTCAGATTGATCCTAAGTAGTCCAGACTGTTGACAAAGATTTGTGGAATTTAATAAAATCAGTCGAAAATTAATATGACAACTGAGTACGGAATATCTAAGTAAGAGAATATAAAACTACTCTTGCTCGGACACTTCTGAAGAGGTATTGGTCAAATTTAAGGAATGACTATCTCCGTGACGATCGATAAGACGATCGATAAGCTGTTAACAACGTCACAGGATTCAGGGGGGAAAACCGAGTCAGGGAAGCGATCGGCACCGAGCGCGCTACCTGAACTTGCAAGAGGTGGTGCTGCCATCCTTCCCGTTGGTTGAACCAGGTGTGCGCCTGGGTCAGATGGTCCAGGGTTGCCAGGGCAATCACAATTCGTCCCTTGGGCTTCAGGCGTTGTTCCGCCAGTTCAAGAATTGGGGTGAGGTTGCCACCGCTGCCGCCCATGAAGAGGCGATCGGGTGCAGGTAATTCCTCCAAGCCCTTTGGAGCGTTGGCATGAATAACGGTTATATTCTCAACCTGAAACCGTTCGCAGTTCTGGCGGATCAGGGAAGCTCCGGCAGCGGTTTTTTCGATGGCGAAAATTTGGGATGAGGGGAAGAGACGGGCAATCTCGATCGACACGGAACCCGTTCCCGCACCAATATCCCAGATTACCTGATTGGGCCGTAGGGACAGTTCCCCCAATGCCATGATCCGAATTTCCCGCTTCGTCATCAGGCCGGGACGATCGCTAAAGCTCAAAAAAGCGTGATCCGGCAAACCCAGATAGGGCAATTGCTCCAGGTTTAAAGAATGGGTTTGGGACTGGCGGAGCAGGATGGCCACATTGAGAGGCGCAACAGTGGGGGTTTCAGGAGCATCGATCGCCCAACTTTGCACCCGTTCCTCCGATCCCCCCAAGTTTTCGCACACCCACATTTCATAAGTAACGGGCAGATCCAGAGCATTGATCAGGTGGACGATCGCCCCTGGAGAATGCACCGAATCCGTGAGGACGGCAATTTTTTCGGCTCCCTGTTGCAGGGCACGGGTTAGTTCGTCCAGCGATCGACCGTGAGCGCTAATCACCTGAGCATCCTGCCAGGGAACCTTGATGCGACTGAAGGCCAGTTGAATCGAACTGAGATGGGGATGGAAGGTCAGAAGTTCCGGGGGAAATTCCGCCAGCAGGAGCCGCCCCAACCCAAAGAATAGGGGATCGCCAGAGGTGAGAACGACGATGCAATTGGTAGTCGTCAATTTTTCGCGCATCTGCTCAATCGCGTCTGTCAAATCCCCCAGCACAATGCGATCGGCAGGATGGTCCGGGAAGTAACCGAGGTGGCGGGCACTGCCGACCAGAATTTGCGCCTGGGAGATCATCTCGCGGATTGCATCAGAGAGACCGATCGCCCCATCCAATCCAATCCCAATCACTTGAATGGGAGTCACGATCGCTCCCAGGCCAGCAGAATCAGGGCATTGACGATCGCCGAGGCAACGGGAGATCCCCCTTTGCGCCCATCTACCCGAATTTGTGGCACCGACAACTGGGCCAGGGCCGCTTTGGATTCCAGGACCGCAATAAATCCGACAGGTACGCCAATCACTAAGGCGGGCGGAGTGCAATGAGTCGCGCAGTGTGCGCAGAGGGCTAACAACGCAGTGGGGGCATTGCCGATCACATAGATCGCAGTTGGGAACTCCGCTAAGCACTGAAGCAATCCGGTTTCGGTGCGGGTTTTGCCGGGAAGAGCAGTTTCAGCCCGATCGACCGCAGTAATGATGGGATTCTGGAAAGTCCGGTGGATCAGGCTGGTAATTCCCTGCCGAACCATACTCACATCCACAACGATCGGGGTTCCCTGGCGAATTGCCTCAATGCCCGCCTCGATCGCCCCCGCACTAAACACCACCCGATCTTTGAACTCAAAGTCGGCAGTGCTGTGAATGATGCGGCGAACGATCGCGTACTCGGCGGAAGTCAGGCTGTGGGGACCAATTTCACGATCGATCACCGCAAAACTCTGTTCCAAAATCGGATGGTTCAGAGGATGGGACGGAGCAGTCAAAGAGCTATCCTCAAAACTCCAGAACAGGCCAGGTGGGTTGACGATAGTAGGCATTCATATCATCGAACTTCCGGAATTCTGCCCGGGTGACGGTGAACTCCAGGGAAGTTTCTATCAACTGATCGTTCAACTGGGTAAGCGTCTGGGTTAACTGCATCAGTCGAGGATTGGTCTCCTCCCGTTCCAGGTCCGAGGGGAGATCACAGAAATATCCCAACGTCACATGGGCGGTCAGGTGGTACTGCTGTTCAATTCCCAGGGCAATCAGGCCAGAATTTTGATAAATGGCTCTCCGGAGTTGGGTAATTTGCTCGTAGGAATACTCATCCTTGGGCACCAGGGAAACCCCGATCGCCCGTGCCATAATCAACAATCCTGCCACCTGCCAGCGGAGGGGATGCCCGGATTGTACACGCGGTTGGTATTCCTGAAAAATTTCCCCGATTCGATCGCGCAGTTTTTCCTCAAACTCCGGTTGCTCCGTTGCATGGCGATAGGCCCCATCCCAGATTAAATCCGCCAGGGTGATGTGAAAGCTTTCGGGGGGCACAGGAGCCAGCAGGGAAGACCCCAAGGCTTCCACTAAACTTTGCTGGTATGCTTGCAGACGGCTGTAGAATTCGGCATTCTGAGAATCCTCATGGGGAGAAGGGGTGATAATCGTCAGGCCCGGAAACGGAACTGCCAGGGGAGCAGTCCCCGACTCCCCTAGCCGAAACTTTGGTGATGACTGGATATTTTGGAGCTTTGAAGAAAAAGTCTCCGGTACGGTCATTCCCATGACCCGATTGACGTAGATTTGAAACGTGTCGTCCAAGCGATTTGCCTCTAGACTGAAAATTCCTAGCTTACCTATTGTAGAAAACTTCTAACCCCCCCTCATGCCAATCTATTTCTACTGGGGCGAAGATGATTTCGCGATCGCCCAGGCGGTGCAAAAGTTGCGCGATCGGGTGCTGGATCAGGATTGGTCCACCTTCAACTACGAAAAAATCCCGGCAGATCAGGGCAATGCGGTCATGCAAGCCTTGAACCAGGCCATGACTCCGCCTTTTGGAACCGGAGGGCGGTTGGTTTGGCTCGTCAATACAACCCTCGGACAGCAATGCTCAGAAGCCGTCCTGGAAGAACTGGGACGAACGCTTCCGGCCATTCCCGAAAATTCCTGTCTGTTGCTGACCAGCAACAATAAACCTGACGGACGGTTGAAGTCTACCAAACTGCTCCAGAAGTATGCTGAAATTCGCGAATTTGCCCTGATTCCACCCTGGAAAGCAGATTTAATTGCAAAACGGGTGCGGGAAGTAACCCAGGAAATCGGAGTCAAGTTAACCGCAGGTGCAGCGGATTTAGTAGCGGAGGCGGTGGGCAATCAAACCCGTCAACTGTACCAGGAATTGGAAAAGTTACGCTTGTATGCGGGCGATCGAACCGCTCCTTTGACGGAAGCCGAGGTCCGCGCTCTGGTGACAGCAACAACCCAAAATAGTTTGCACCTCGCAGCCGCCATTCGACAAGGCGATACGTCCCTGGCCCTCGAATTGGTCGCCGAACTGTTGCGGCAGAACGAACCTGCCCTACGGGTGGTCGCCACCCTGATCGGGCAGTTCCGCACTTGGCTGTGGGTCAAGTTGATGCTGGATTCAGGGGAACGGAACGAGCAGACGATCGCCCAGGCCGCTGAGGTAAGCAATCCCAAGCGAATTTATTTTCTTCAGCAAGAGGTGAAGGGGCTGGCGTTGGAGCAGTTGCGATCGGTGGTACCCCTGCTGCTGGATCTGGAGGTCAGTCTGAAACGGGGTGAGGATGAGTTGCTGGTTTTGCAGACCAGGGTGATCGAGATGTGTCAGATCTGTGGGGGCAGTCGGTAGACAGAGCTTCTTTCATCCCCTCCTGGGAGCAGGGCTGTTCTACTGACCTAGAAAAACCCTGTAACCCGCATTCCTAAGTTGAATCTCAGACCAACTTTTCCTGGTGTTTGACGGAATGACCAGGGTTAACGTGAATTCGGGATAACGATTGGGAAAACCCACTGTTAATCCCCTCCTGGGAGGGGTGACCGCAGGCCGGGGTGGGTCAGGGGAGCGGGCGATCGAACAGTCCTTCAATATCCCCTCGAATTGCCAGCATCCAACCCACCCCTCCCAGGATTACGCCTTCCCCTGGAGTGAATACTGCTGCAACACCTGCTGCAAATACTGCCCCGTATAGGACTCAGAAACCTGCGCCACTTCCTCCGGTGTTCCCACCGCAATCAGTTCCCCACCCCGATCGCCCCCTTCCGGTCCCAGGTCGATCAGCCAGTCAGAACAGCGAATCACATCCAGATTGTGTTCAATCACCAGAATAGAATTGCCCTTGTCCACCAACCGTTGCATCACATCCAGCAACTTGTGGACATCGTAGAAGGAAAGCCCTGTGGTCGGTTCGTCGATCAGGTACAGGGTTTTGCCTGTAGCCCGACGGGAAAGCTCGGTCGCCAGCTTCACCCGCTGCGCCTCTCCCCCGGATAGGGTGGGGGCCGTTTGTCCGAGGCGAATGTAGCCCAATCCCACATCCACCAGGGTTTGCAAGCGGTTCGCTGCCTGGGGAATATTTTGGCAAAAGTCCAGGGCTTCCTCAACGGTCATGTGTAGAACATCGGCGATCGAGCAGTTTTTATATTTCACCTGCAACGTTTCCCGGTTGTACCGTGCGCCTTTGCACACTTCGCACTGCACATACACATCCGGCAGGAAGTTCATCTCAATCACGTTGACACCCTGCCCACTACAGGCTTCACACCGACCACCTTTCACGTTGAAGGAGAACTGTCCCGGTTTATAGCCCCGTGCCTTCGCTTCGATCGTCTCTGCAAAGATGTCCCGGATGATGTCGAAGGTACCCGTGTAAGTGGCAGGATTCGATCGGGGGGTGCGCCCGATCGGAGACTGGTCGATCACGATGACCTTATCCAGAGCATTCAACCCTTCGATCGCCTCTACGTCCTTCGGGAACGGGACTTTCTGCCCAAAGTGGTGTTGGAGAGCGGGATACAGCAGTTCGTTAACCAACGTGGACTTCCCGGAACCCGAAACCCCCGTCACACAGACCAGTTTCCCTAACGGAATCGAGACATCAATATTCCGCAGGTTATTCCGGTAAGCATTTTTAATCGTTAAAGCGCGACCATTGCCCGATCGTCGTTCCGCAGGGGTATGAATCACCTGCCGCCCCGACAAATAGGCTCCCGTTAAGGACTCCTCTGCATCCAGAACGTCCTGTAACTGACCTTGCGCGACAATCTTTCCTCCATGAATCCCTGCACCGGGACCAATATCCACCAGATGGTCAGCGGCTCGGATGGTTTCTTCATCGTGTTCCACCACAATCAAGGTATTGCCCAGATCCCGCAGTCGAGTGAGGGTCCGCAGCAGTCGCCCGTTATCCCGCTGGTGCAGCCCAATACTGGGTTCATCGAGAACGTATAGTACTCCAGTCAGCCCTGCCCCGATCTGGGTTGCCAGCCGAATTCGCTGGGCTTCTCCCCCGGAAAGGGTCATGGCAGTGCGATCGAGGGTGAGATAATCCAACCCCACATCCAGCAAAAACTGAAGACGGGCTTTAATTTCCCGCAAAACCAGATCGGCAATTTGGGCCTGTCGTTCACTCAATTTGATCGCGTGCGCCCGTTGCAAACAGTCCCGAACGGAAACACTTGTGAAATCCGTAATGCGATACTGACCTAGTCGCACCGCCAGGGATTCAGGCTTCAGCCGTTTCCCGTTGCACTCATCACAGGGTTCATCAATGAGGTACTGTTCCAGCTTTTGCTTATAAACGTCTGAAGTCGCCTCCTGATACTGGCGATCGAGCATCGGCAGAATACCTTCGTAGCGGCGGTTATAGCCCTTGCTTTCCCGATAACGAGAATCCACCTGTATCCAGATCGGCTCTGGAGAACCGTGCAATAGAATCTCCTGCTGATCCGATCGCAATTGTTTCCAGGGGGTTTTAATGTCAAACCCATAGGCTTCCGCCACACTGCACAGCAGGGACAGGTAATAGGTATTGTCCTTTTCCGACCAGGGAGCAACAGCAGCATACACAGGTAATTCGGGGTTGGGAATCACCAGATCGGGGGCAAAGGTGCGATGGCTTCCCAACCCGTGACAGTTGGGACAGGCCCCATAGGGAGAGTTGAAAGAGAACAACCGGGGCGAAAGCTCTTCCATCACAGCCCCATGTTCGGGACAGGCAAAGTTTTCAGAAAACACTAATTCACGGGGTAACGCAGGGGTTTCCTCCTCAACTTCATACGATCCCTGCCGATCCGCTGCCATCAGCATTTCTGGCAAAGCCCGGACTTTTTCTTTTTTCCCTTCTGACTCCTGATTCCTGGCTTCTGCCTCCCCATGCATTAAGTCAATCACTGCAATTCCTTCTGCATGGCGCAGACAAGTTGCAAGGGAGTCCGCTAACCGTTCCTCCAGTCCCTCTTTCTTCACCAGTCGATCGACCACAATCTCAATATTGTGTTGCTGATTCTTGTCCAGTTCGATCGCATCACTGAGTTCCCGCACTTCCCCATCAATCCGCACCCGCACAAATCCCTCAGAGGCGAGGCTGGAGAGTAGTTTCTTGTGGGTTCCTTTCTTCCCCCGCACCACAGGCGCGAGAATCTGAAAGCGGGTGCGATCGGGCAACTCCATCACCCGATCGATCATCTGGTCAATGGCCTGGGGAACAATGGAACGATCGCACTGGGGGCAGTGGGGTTCTCCGGCCCGCCCAAATAACAGCCGGAGATAATCATAAATTTCCGTAACCGTCCCAACGGTAGAGCGGGGGTTGTGAGATGTGGATTTCTGGTCGATGGAAATGGCAGGACTTAATCCCTCAATGGAGTCTACATCGGGCTTATCCACCTGGCCCAAGAACTGACGAGCGTAAGCACTTAAGGATTCGACATATCGCCGCTGACCTTCTGCAAAGATGGTGTCAAAGGCGAGGGAAGACTTCCCTGATCCCGATACGCCCGTAAAGACAATCAACTGATCGCGGGGAATTTCCAGGTCAATGTTTTTGAGATTGTGTTGCCGTGCCCCTCGCACCCGAATGGTGTTCAGGGTTTTGAGATTCACGATCGTCTGCCCCGATGGATGACCGTCTGACCGTTCTTTTCCATCAGACTCCATCAGAGAGCCATTCAGGGGAGCAGATTTACTCTGCTTGCGTTTGGCAGTTCCTGACGAGTTTGCAGACTTGGGCATAGACCGGACCAGAGATGGATCTTAACGATTCTACCGTTAGAACCCTCATACTTGTGTACTACGCGATCGGGATTTAGAAGATTGTGACAAAAAAGAGGAAGACTGAAGCATCACAATGTCTACATCCCCCGGAAAAACAAGTTTGATATTCTATGCCCCATCATCCTATCCCTCTTGCACCCTGGCGGCCTGTCCTGGCAGGGATTCTACACCGTAATCGATCAGTTCCCTATTCTCGGTATCTGCAACTCGCAACAGTGCGCCCCGATGGAAGACCTGCGAATCGCACCATCGTCTTTCGTGGCTTTCTGGAGAACACCAACCAACTCAAGTTCGTGACGGATGCTCGGAGTGAGAAGGCAGATCAGATTGCCCAATGCGACTGGGGAGAAGTCTGTTGGTACTTCACCCAAACGCGGGAACAGATGCGCCTGGGGGGGCAACTCACGCTGATTTGCGAGAATTATCCAGATTCTCAGTTACAACAGGTCAGACAGATGAGTTGGCAAGAATTATCGGATGCGGCCCGATCGCAATTTGCATGGCCCCATCCGGGGAAGGCCCGATCGGAGACTACAGCTTTTACCGTTGCTCCACCCGACGCAATGCAACCCCTGTCCCATTTCTGCCTCCTCCTCCTTGATCCCATTGAAGTGGATCATCTGGAGTTACGGGGCGATCCTCAAAATCGCACCTTGTATCACTGGGTTAAAAATGACTGGACAGTGGAGGCAGTCAATCCTTAAACCTGAAAAAACAAAACCCTCTGGTATAAGCAGAGGGTTTCAAGTCGTTGAATTGAGTGAACTAAATTCCAGTTCCATCAAGAAATTCTTCGATAACTCGATCGCTCAAACGACACGTATTCTCCCGTCGTCCAGGAGCATTCTCTGGAGGCACACCGGAATGGCCCTCTTCATTGCTAGCTTCTACAGTACCCACTTTAACGGCTTCCTTGGCATAGCACTCTTCGATCAGTTGGCGATTACGCAAGTCTTGAAGTTGCTGCTCCAGGGCTTCGATGCGATCGACCAGTGCCCGGATGACCTGCGCCTCAGAGTCAGGCAGACGACCATGCTCCAGGGGATCGACCCGCACACCCGCCCGATAGATAACACGACCGGGAACTCCTACCACCGTACAATCCGCAGGAACATCCCTCAGAACCACCGATCCGGCCCCGACGCGCACATTATCCCCAATCTGGATATTGCCAAGAATTTTGGAGCCAGCCCCAACCACCACATTTTCACCCAAGGTGGGGTGCCGTTTGCCGCTCTCTTTTCCCGTTCCTCCCAAAGTCACACCCTGGTAGATCAGAGCGTAATCCCCGACGATCGCCGTTTCTCCAATCACAACGCCCATCCCATGATCAATAAACACACCTTTACCGATCACAGCACCAGGGTGAATCTCAATTCCTGTCAGGAACCGAGCGATGTGGGAAATCAACCGGGGCAGAAACGGCAACCCCGTCTTATGTAACCGATGGGCAAACCGATGGAACAGCAACGCCTGCAAGCCGGGGTAACAAAACAGCACCTCTAGCCAATTACGGGCCGCAGGGTCACGCTCAAAGATAATCTTGAGGTCAGTCAAGAAGAAGGTTAGCACAATAAAGTTAGGTGAATAGGTTTCCATGATCATAGCGTTCTATGGAACCTTCTACATCACCCAATAGCAATCGAGTGATAAAGGAAAAATAAAGATTGGGCTATTCGCGAACGGCAAGGGTGTAGTTGAACTTTTGCCCGGATGCCGCAGAACCTACCCAAATCGCATAATCTCCCGGTCCCCACTGGGTATCCTCGATTCGAATCTCTCCGCAGCGCACCACGTTTCCTGGGCCTCGAATCAGCAGCGTGGGCTTGTTTCCACGACTGTTGGCCTGGACTGTCAAGCGGCTGAAACTTTGTTCAAGGGTCATGACATGATCTGGCACATCCCGATCGCCCGCGTACCCCAGACACAGATTGTTGTTGCGATCACGATTGGCGATCGAAGCGAGGGAGAAAGAACCACTGGTAAACCCCTGGGCCGTTGCTGCACTATTGGAAAAGCCAGGGGCCAGTTTCATGCTTCCAAAGTTCGAGGTTTGGGCTAACACAGGAGTCGCGGCAAGGGCCGCAACCAGCGCCACCCATGCACTCCGTTTTAATTCAGGCATCCACCCTTTCATTTTCCCATCCCTCCAAGGACATCCCATTCGTAAGATATGGCGAATTGTTGACTAGAATCTTTGACGCAGGGGAAGCCGTTTTGTTGCCAACCGACTTGCCCTTTTGACGCAATTTTTTATGAGCTGATGCCAGGAATTCTCTTGTTACTGTTAATTGCAGGGGCCATGTCAATTTCTAAAACTTTCCTGATACCAATCGATCTAACGGGTGGATTCTTTCTTCCCCAATGGCTCTGGATTGTCCTGCTCCTGGGTCTCCTCACCTGGGTTCTTAAGGATTAAACTGCTCAAAAAGCAAGCTACCATAATAGATGGTCTTTTCGATGTTTCTCCTGTCATGCAAGTGACTTCGGCCCTTTCCAACACCCCCCTCCCCGGCACCTATTGGACATGGCGAGGACAATCTATTTACTATGTTCAGGCAGGGCAACCCCAACCCGATCGCCCGCCACTGCTGTTAGTACATGGGTTTGGAGCCTCGACAGATCACTGGCGCAAGAATATTAGTGGTCTTCAACAAGATTTTTCCGTTTGGGCAATCGATCTCCTGGGCTTTGGACGATCGGCGAAACCAGCCTGGCAGTACAGCGGCGATCTCT
>JANRKG010000036.1:0-14534 GCA_033763635.1 Leptolyngbyaceae cyanobacterium bins.59 | reverse complement strand
GTATGGCAAGCAAACCTTTCTAATTACTACCCTGAAACCTGTCCCGCGTGGTACAGAAGGAGCCGTTAGCCTAGAGGGAACATTGGCAGGAGTTTTTGCTTCCCTGGTCCTGGCGGTGATGGGTTGGGTCGTTGGCTTGATCAGTCCCGTGGGGATTGGGCTATGTGTCCTGGCTGCCTTCATTGCAACTAACTTAGAGAGTGTGATTGGCGCAACGTTACAAAATCAGTTCGACTGGTTGACGAACGAACTGGTGAACGTCATTAACACCCTCATTGGGGCTGGGGTGGCAATTCTGCTGGCCGTTGGCATTCACACCCTGTTTACCCATTGAATTTAGGCACTAATGTAGCGGCGGATAAAGTTCTCTAATGTTTCCAGATGGAAATCAAATGTCGTTTCTAGCGTATCTATTTCGGTAGGAGAGCAGAAAAACTCGTTAGCAAGCAATGTGCGGAAGGTGCCGAGGGATCGGCTGCTCTCAGGGTTTACCCATCCCAATAGGTTACGCACCCCATCCACCGCTAAAAGGGGAGGGTTGAGCAAAATGGGGTCACGATTAAAAATTCGTCCAAAGATGCGGGGAATCTCCCCTCGCTCTAAAATTTGCGGCCCTCCCACTGCAAAGACGCGATTACAGGCCGCAGGAACTGTGGGAGACGTGATCGCAATCCTCGCAAGGTCATCGGTGCTGACAATCGACGATCGGTTTTGCGGATCGCCCAGGAGCAGGTAAATTCCCGTTTGCCGAAACCGTTCTGCCAGAGGAAGGAGGTTTGACGCAAACCCAGAGGGGCGCAGAATTGTGTAGTTCAACCCACTGGACTGGAGATATTGTTCAACTGCATACTTCGCCTTGAAGGTCGGGGCATCTTCGTAACCGCGATCGGCTCCTAGAACAGAGATGAACACAAAATGTTTGGCTCCTGCTTCCTTCGCGTAATCAATCAAGTCAACATTTGCCTGATAGTCGATCGCCTGGGCCTCTCCACCGCTTCCGTGAGCACTGATCACCCATTCCACCCCCTGGCATGCTCTTTGGATGGCCCGTTCCCGTTGCAGATCCCCAATAAAAATTTCTGCTCCCCGTTGTTCCAGATCTCCATAGCGGGAATTGAGCCGCACAAATGCTCGAACAGATTGATCTCGCTCTCGCAGCATCCGCACAATCCGCCGACCCAATCCCCCGGTCGCCCCAGTTACTAAGAACATCGTTCTCTTCCTCTTCCCACGATTCAAATTACCGATATTGTAGGGGATGGGTGAAAAGGAAACGTTAGAACACGGTCCCAGAGAAATGTGCCAAGCTATACCTGGAAGTCTGAAATGAATCTGTGAGTGATCCCAAATATCAGCGCATTACGGCAGAACTGACAAGTGGGGTTGGGGCACTGGTGGGGATTTTCCTGGTGGGAACCCTTTGGTATGGTTTGGCGGAAGGGTGGCCCTGGCTAGACGCAGCCTACATGACAGCCATTACCCTGGCAACCGTTGGCTTTATGGAGGTCCATCCCCTGAGTGATGGGGGTCGGATCTTTACCATCTTCCTGATCATTACTGGGGTGATTAATATTGGATATATCGTCAATCGCTTTACCCTGGCTTTAATTGATGGTCACTTTCAGCAAGAGCGGGACCGACGGAAACAACGACGCATGATTAACTCTCTCTCAAACCACTACCTCATCTGTGGCTTTGGGCGAATGGGGCGACAGGTGGCTCTAGAATTTCAAGCAGAAAAAATTCCTTTTGTGGTGATTGATTCTCAACTTGAGCCAACCGCCCTGGCAGAACGGATGGGTCTCTGTGCAGTTCAAGGGGATGCGACATTGGATGTTACCCTGTTGCAATTGGGAATTGAGCGGGCGAGTTGCCTGATTGCTGCCCTGCCCTCTGATGCAGAGAACTTATACACGATTCTGTCCGCCAAAACCCTGAATCCCGCAATCCGGGCGATCGCCCGTGCCAGTAACGAAGAAGCGGTTCAGAAGTTACGCAGGGCAGGAGCCGATGCGGTGGTTTCGCCCTATATCACGGGTGGAAAACGAATGGCTGCTGCTGCCCTGCGGCCCCAAGTGATCGATTTTGTAGATGGAATTCTCTCAGGGCCGGGACGAGAATTTTTGATGGAGGAAGTGTTAATCGATCCGGTGGCCTGCCCCCATGTGGGCCAAACCCTGCGGGGGGCAAAACTTCGATCGCAAACAGGAGCCTTAATTGTCGCAATTCGTAGAGCAGATGGAACGCTGATCAGTGGTCCCACAGCGGAAACAGTTTTGAAGCCAGGAGATGTGTTGATCAGCATGGGAACGGCGGACCAATTACGGAAGCTCAACCAGATACTCTCTCGGTGACAATGTTCATGTAGTTTGCGAATCTTGGCTTGAATCTTGCGGTAGTTAGCAGAACCCTTTTTCTTGTTTCTCAATTTGCGTTGCAGCCATGGGTTCTCCATGGAGCTGAAACCAGAGGGGAATTTGTTTTCTGGAAATCTCCTAACTTTGATTGCCGTTCAACTTTCTTTTCAAAATTTCTTCCATCTGCTTCACATCTTCCTCCGTTTTGGGAAACGGATACCGGGGGCCATTGGGGTTTCCACACCGGATCAGGGCTTCGATCGCATCATCATCCTGACGGTTGAGCAGTACGTATTTCCGGAGTTCCTGGCGATTCATGTTCCTAAAATCAGGTTTCGTCATCGTTAAATCTCCACTGCCCGTCTGGAAAGATCAAAATCTCTAAACTTTCGGTAACACCTGCCAGGATGAAGAGAACTTGAGTGCCAGGGTTATATCGAAACAGGTGAATGGGCTGAAAACTGTTCGGTAGCATTTGACAAATCCGGACACAGGAAAAAGCTTGTTCGACGGTAGGCATACACCGATAGCAAAATGATAGCGAATCTTAGCATAGAGGTGAAAGATGGATTTCGGGGACAATTCTCTGCGTGAATCCCTAAAGTTCCTACAATAGGCAAGGACTGATGGGATGGATTGGAACGCATGGAACTGTGGCAAAAATGGTTTAGCCAGAAGGAAAATCGGACGGTCTTCTGGTTGCTGGCAGGTGGGTTATTGTTGCGTGGGATGATTGCCCTCTGGCTCTACCCCGGTTTTGATGAAGCCTACTATTACCTGTATACGGTCTATCCCAATCTCAGCTATTTCGATCATCCGCCTCTGGTCGCCCTCACCACAGGGCTGGGGATTGGGCTGACAGGAGTGGTCTCCCAGTTTACGATTCGGCTGGGTCCCCTCTTGCTCTATACCGGGACCCTGGTGCTGCTATATCTCACTGCGATTCGCCTGTTTTCTCGGAGGGCTGCGGTGCTCACGCTGGCGATCGTCACCTTCGTTCCCTTCTTTCTGGTAGGAGTGGGGACGCTCACTGTTCCCGATGGCCCTCTGATGTTCGGCTGGACGGCAACCCTCTACGTGGCGGCGATCGAATTCTTTCAGAAAACTCCAGAGGGAGAATCAGAACCGTATCGCCCGACCTATCGGCTGGCAATTATCAGTGTACTGGTGGGGATCGCCTGTTTGGGCAAGTATCACGGGTTTTTGTTGGGAGCGGGGTTAGTTGGTTTTTGCCTGACCAGTCCCCGGTGTCGAGCCGCTTTCAGATCCCCCTGGCTGCTTTTAGGTTTTGTGCTTTTTCTGATGACCATTTCCCCCATGTTGATCTGGAACGCCCAGCACCATTGGGCTTCCTTTACCTTTCAATCCAGTCGGAGCATTCCCGATCGAGGCTATCGCTTGCTGGATTTGCTCGCAACCTTTCTGGGCCATGTTGCCTATCTCTTTCCAACCTTTGGGTTTGCGATTTGGTGGGTCACGGGGCTGTCAATCCGCACCCAGGTTGCTCGCCTCTTCTCCCGTGAGACGATCGTGGAACCCCTGCTGCTGGAAAAGCAAGCCCTGATTCTGTGGGTCTCCTTGCCAATTATGCTGGGCTTTACCCTGATGGGTGGCTATCGGCAGGTGCTACCCAGTTGGCCCATGCCGGGATTTTGGGGCATGACCTTGCTGCTTGGAGAACGGGCGGTGCGTTGGCAAATGGGTGCCCCTAAAACGATGCGACGTTGGTGGCAGGGTTCCGCGATTGTCGTTGTTACCATCCTGACGATCGCCCTCTCCCATGTGGCCTTGGGAACGGTACAAAAGCCGAGCCAGTATGCAATCTGGAGCGTTTGGCCTCCCAAAGAAGATCCCTCCACTCAACTCATTGATGTGGAACAACTGCGCCAGGGGTTTGTGAAGTCGCCTGAATTGAAAGCTGCCTTAGACCAGGCAACGTTCGTTGTGACGAATCGTTTTTTTGTGGGGGGGCAGGTGGCAATGGCTTTGATCCCGATTTCTAACAAGCCTGTCACGGTTTTTAACGAAGATCCGAGGGGCTTTGCCTTTTGGGAAGATTCGGCAGATTGGTTGGGAAAAGATGGCCTTTATGTCACTTCCCAACTGTTTCAGGAGGGAGAGGATGTGATGCAGACCTACAGCCCCTATTTTGAATCCCTACAGAAAATTGGGGAAGTGCCAATTCTGCGGGGAGGGGCGACGATCGTAATTTTTGATGTGTACAGTGCTAAGAAACTCCAGAAACCCTACGCCTATCCGGCGGGCCTACTAAAATAGGAAGACCCTGTGATGGATCAGTTGCCATGACCCCCCGATTGCATCCTGACACGATCGAAGCCGTTAAGGAAAAAGCCGATATTGTCGATGTGGTGTCGGAACATGTGGTGTTGAAGAAGCGGGGCAAGGATTTTGTCGGTCTGTGCCCCTTTCACGATGACAAATCCCCCAGTTTTACCGTGAGTCCTGCGAAACAGTTTTACTACTGCTTTAGTTGTGGGGCGGGCGGGAATTCCTTCAAGTTCTTGATGGAATTGGGAAAGCAACCGTTCGGGGAAGTGGTGCTGCAACTGGCCCGCAAATATCAGGTAGCAGTGAAAACCCTGGAGCCAGAGGACCGTCAGGAGTTCCAGCGGCAGCTATCTATTCGGGATCAGCTTTACGAAATTCTCTCCCTGACCGCCCGTTTTTTTGAACATGCACTCTACCAACCCCAGGGGAAGGAAGCACTGACCTATCTGGAATCTGCCCGTCAGTTTACCCACGAAACCATCCAACAATTTCAACTGGGATATGCCCCGGCTGGTTGGGATACCCTTTATGGCTATCTTGTTGAGCAAAAACACTATCCGCTGGAGCGGGTGGAACAGGCAGGGTTAATTCTGCCCCGTAAGGACGGGAAGCGGTACTACGATCGCTTCCGGAACCGCCTGATGATCCCCATTCATGATGTGCAGGGGCGAGTGATTGGCTTTGGGGGACGGGCCTTGGGGGATGACCAACCCAAGTACCTGAACTCTCCCGAAACCGAGCTATTTGACAAGGGGAAAACCCTGTTTGCTCTGGACAAGGCCAGAGCAACGATCGCCAAACAAGATCAGGCCATTGTTGTAGAAGGATACTTTGATGCGATCGCCCTTCATGCTGCTGGGATCACGAATGTAGTGGCCTCTCTGGGGACATCTCTCAGTCAGGCTCAGATTCGGCAATTACTGCGCTACACCGAATCAAAGCGCATTGTGTTTAACTTTGATGCCGATGCGGCGGGGGACAAAGCGGCGGAACGGGCGATCGGAGAGGTGGCCGATTTGGCATATCAGGGGCAGGTCCAACTGCGGGTTTTGAATATTCCAGAGGGGAAAGATCCGGATGAGTTTCTGAGAACCCATCCTCCCGAAGCCTATGAGAAGTTGCTAGACCAGGCCCCCCTCTGGCTGGATTGGCAGATTCAACAGGTGATCACGGGGCGAGATTTGAAGCAGGCCGACCAGTTTCAACAGGCGGTGCAGGAGGTCGTGAAACTGCTCGGAAATTTGCCCAATGCCTCCCTAAGAACCCATTACGTCCATCACACAGCGGGGCTACTGAGTCGGGGAGATGCGCGATTAGCCCTCCGGCTTGAGGAAGATCTGCGCCTTCAGGTCCGGGGGCAGCGCTGGCATGGTCGATCGCAAAAATGGGAGCGATCGGCGGATTACACCCTCCGAGAAGCTGCCGAAGCTCAGATCCTGCGGATTTATCTCCACTGTCCCGACTACCGGGCAGAAGTGCGAGAGGCTTTAGAAACACGAGATTTGGAGTTTGGTCTGTCCCACCATCGATTTCTCTGGCGACACATTTTGACCCTGGAAACTCAGCAACCGATCGCTCCCCCGCAAGAGGATTGGACCGCTGAACCCTCCCCCTCCCCCGATCTGCTGACCCAACTTCAGGATCGGTTGGTGGATTCATCAATTGAGGTCAAGCAGATTTACCCACTCTTTCAATTAGATGAGAAAACAGAACTCGATATCGCCCGTCCCCATCTAAGCATCCGATCGGCAGTTGCTTGTTTAGAACGCATCATGAGTGAAAAACGAAGCCGTCATTTCCTGCAACTTTGGGAAGAAAGCTGGACCACCCAAGCATCTGAAACTCAATTGACCCGTGAGGTAGCTTCAGAAACCGATCAAGTTCAAACGGCAGAACCAACCCCGGAGTCTCCCCATCTCGATCAGTTTTATAAGGAAAAACAATATCTCCAACAACTGGATCAGCAGCGATGGGTGAATCAGGCGGAAGCGAATCGCGGTTAATTATCAAATTAGTTCCCAGAGATGTTTAGAACTGCTGTCTTGTCGCGATAGAGGTCAATAATGCGATCCATGACCTCTGGGATCGTTAACCCATCCGTATTGAGTTCGATCGCATCCTCCGCCTTTCGCAAAGGAGCCAGGGCACGGGTGCTATCCTTGTGATCCCGTTCGGCGATCGTGCGTTCCAATTCATCCAGGCGCGTTTCTCCCTTGCCCTGCTCCTTCAGATCTCGCTGGCGACGCTTCGCCCGTTCTGCGACGGAAGCAGTCAGGAAGATCTTGAGTTCCGCATCTGGGAAGACATGGGTGCCAATGTCCCGACCTTCGATTGCGATTCCCCCTTCCCGACCATAGCGTTGTTGCTGCTTCACCAGTTCTTGTCGCACAAAGGGCTGGGCGGCGATCGTCGAGACTTGGGAAGTCACTTCGGGGTCACGAATTTCCTGGGTGACATCTCGCCCATTTACCCAAACCTGGGGAGGAGCCTGGGGATCGGTGTTTGGGATCAACTCGATATGGCACTGGCTCACGAGTTCTGCAACCGCAGGTTCATCGCTGACTGAAATCCCAGACTGAAGAACCAGCCAGGTGATAGCACGGTACATCGCTCCCGTATCCAGGTACAGTAAGCCAAGGGCCTGAGCAATTTTGCGGGTTACGGTTGACTTTCCGGCCCCCGCAGGTCCATCGATCGCCACGATCGGTTTCCGCCGACTTTTGAGCAATACATTGTCGATGAGGCGGGTCGAACCCAGATGGGCCGCAACTGCCAACAATCCTCCCTCTTCAACCTTCTGAGTAGGCAACATCGTCATTGGATCAACTAATTCAAGATATTCAAGTCGTATGGCAGGCACAGTGACTAATTCTAACTTGCCTGCCTCAATCAGGGCAGAGGCCGATCGCTCTCCCATCTCAAAAAGCTGTTCAGCCCGTCGCAGACTGCGATACAACACGGCTGCCTGCTCTTTCTCATCTTCTGAGAGGTACTGATTGCGAGAACTGAGGGCTAATCCATTGGGTTCTCGAATGATGGGACACCCAACAATTTGGGTTGGGAGGTTCAGGTCTGCGGTTAGTTGGCGGATGATAGCCAGTTGTTGAGCATCTTTTTGTCCAAAATAGGCGCGATCGGGCTGCACGAGAGCAAGTAGTTTCGTCACAACCGTTGCCACCCCAGGGAAATGACCCTGCCGAAATGCACCACACAGGTGAGTTGTCATCGCCGGAGGAGGAATCACCTGTGTCATCTGCGCCCCCTGCCGTCCTCTGTATAGTTCCTCGGCGGAGGGTGCGAAGATCGCGTCTACTCCTGCCTGTTCACAGAGTTGCTGATCCTGGGCCAGGGTTCTGGGATAACGGCTCAAGTCTTCATGGGGACCAAACTGGAGGGGATTAACAAAAATGCTGACAACCACCAGGCTATTTTCCCGCCTTGCTTGATGAATCAAGCTGAGATGTCCGGCATGCAACGCGCCCATTGTTGGAACGAAGCCCACGCCTTGCGCTCGGTTGGCATCCGGCGGCAGATTCCCGATTGCTTGATGGAAATGCGATCGTTGTAAGTCCAGGTAGCAGTGCAACCCAGCGATCGTCGTAAAAAGACGCACCATTCCCCCCTGATTGTGAACCCTTTGCATCCTACCTTAGGAGAAGGCAAAAGGCAGAGGGCAGAGGGCAAAAGGGAGGAAGTCAAGGGGAAGGGAGCAAGAAACAAGAGAATGGCCTCTCTATAACTCCTTCTGTCCTTTGGCTTTTTCCTGCAATAATTAGGGTTTGTGTGATTTGGTAAATTGGCATGAGTCAGGCGCGGGTAGCGGAATCAGCAGGCATGTTTTCCATTCAGCAGGACAGCTTTCCCTTAAAGGTCGGGGTGCTTGGTTTTGGTGGGTTAGGGCAGGCTGCGGCCCGTGTGTTAGCTCCCAAGCACGAGATGCGACTGGTGGCAGCAGCGGATAAAGAAGGGTATGCTTACGATCCCAATGGCCTGAATCCTGATGAATGCATTACGGCTTACCATCAACACGGATCTCTGGGACATTTTGCGGGGGGAGGCGTGCTCAGTCAGCAGAGCATTCAGGAATTGATTGAACGGGCCGATCACGTTCAGGGATATTTTCTGGCCCTGCCCAATCTGCCGAATACCTTCATGGCTTCTGTGGCCCGTCAGTTTATGGCAGCAGGTTGGCGGGGGGTGTTGGTGGATGCGATTAAGCGCACCAGTGCGGTGGAACAGTTACTTGACCTGCGGCAGGAACTTCAGGCTGCTGGCATCACCTATCTGACGGGATGTGGTGCAACTCCTGGTCTGCTGACAGCCGCAGCGGTCATTGCCGCCCAGAGCTACGCAGAAATCCACAGTGTCAAAATTACCTTTGGCGTTGGGATCGCGAATTGGGAAGCCTACCGGGCGACGATTCGCGAAGATATTGCTCACCTGCCTGGATATGATGTCGATCGTGCCCGCCAGATGACGGATGCAGAGGTAGAAGCCCTTTTGGATCAAACAAACGGCATTCTGACTTTAGAAAATATGGAGCATGCGGACGATATCATGCTCGAATTGGTTGGCATTTGTGAACGCGATCGGGTGACAGTCGGTGGGGTGGTAGATACTCGTAACCCTAAAAAACCCCTCAGTACGAATGTTCAAGTAACAGGGCGTACTTTTGAAGGCCGCATCTCCACCCATACCTTTACCCTTGGGGATGAAACCAGCATGGCTGCAAATGTCTGTGGTCCTGCTTTTGGTTACTTAAAGACGGGAATTGGTTTGCATCAACGGGGAATTTACGGCCTGTTGACAGCGGCGGAAGTGATGCCCCAATTTGTGCGTTAGCGATTGATGGGAGTCTGAAATCAAAAAACAAAATTCAAAAAAAGGGCGAACCCAAGTTCGCCCTTTTTTCTCTTTGGAGATTTCTGAAAAACTACCTACTTGTTGGTTTCGGCTTCGCTCAACCAGCACCTGCGCCCTGAGCGAAGTCGAAGGGCAACCCACAGGTAAACTCTTTTCTGGAAATCTCCTTTAGAGAAAGATAGAAATTGATTAGCAGAAACAAATTCTAGTTATTTGCGGTTAGCCGTTGTTGCTTCACTGCTTGAAGGTGGGTAAGCAAAGCATCGGCTTCTGCCTGGAGGTGCAAAAACTCAACTTGATGGTCAATGCGGGAAAAGGCTTTATTCAGGTAGTTCGGGACTTGCCGATCGCCTTCTTTGGAAAGCGCATCTCCTGAGGAGAGCGATCGAGAGGAAGTAGAGGCTCCATCGGTTCGCAAACCAGAATTAGAAGGATTGACGACTGTTGTTACTGACATTACTTGACTAGTCATTATTGCTTACTCACACCGTAGATTAATGGTACCTCGAATGCTGTCCTTTAAACTGGCGAATATGTCAATTTGTGAATTGGCCTTGATTTAATTTCAAACAAGGGTATGCGCGCCAGCGGTAAAGAACTGCCTGTTATGGAGTTGAAATTCGGTTGTAAGGGCGCGATTCAAGAAAATTTTACAAGCAGATTCGTGCATCAAATGTTTTGGAATCAGGTTTTGGGAATCGGTGAGCAGGGACAAGATCTCCTTGAGGATTTGGTTGATCCCTTGACAATCCTCCCCCTAAAGTTTTGTGTCGTGTTGTATTAAGAATTACATTGTTCTGTTGAACAAGAATTTCCCTCAGGGCAGTTTGAAAATAGATAACCTGATGAAGGAATTTCTATGCACACTCTCAATCGCACCTGGGAAGAAAATATTTTAGATGCAGACGGGCGCTACCTGAATGCTCAACAAATCAGCCCTGTCGAGCAGTATATCCAGAGCTATAACCATCGCATCACTACCTATCAGCAGATTCGCGATCACCATGACAAGCTAGTGTTGCAAGCACTTCGCAAACTCGCGCAAGCCTACCCTGACATTATTCAACATCATGGGCAGCGCTGTAAGTACGATATGTCAGAAGTACTGCGCTATATTGCACTCTCAATTTTGAGAGATGATGAGGTTTTCTTCAAAGAGCAAATGATGTCCTGGTTGGACACAATTTTGATGGCCCACAAGCGAACTGCCCAATGTGCCGCTGCCTATCGGTTTTTGCAAGAAGCGATCAATACGACCCTTACTGCCCAGGGGAGTAGCCTGGTTCGACCTTATTTAGACACGGTGATCATGGCCCTTCAGTCCCATGCCTAGCTTCAAAGATTTGAAGCTTCCATGCATCTACCTCTGTCAATTCTTCTATTCGTTTGCTTTAAGGAGAGAATTATGATGAAACCTTCACAACCCATTACCGTAAGTCGGCACTCTTCCCAAGAAGAACGTCAGTTTGCCCTGACCCATCTTTACTATCAGGTGCTAGAGCGACAACCCTATGCTTTTGAACGCCGCCTGTTAGCCTCCCTGGAAAAAGACTTTTTGAAGGATAAAATTGGGGTGCGACGTTTCTTGAAAGAACTGGGCCATTCGGAGGTTTACTTAAAGTCGTTCTACCATAATTCCTCGAACCTGAAGTTTTTGGAACTTTGCTTCAAACACTTCATGGGTCGCGCTCCCAAGGATCAGGAAGAAATTCATCTTTACACCGATATCCTGCTTCACAAAGGAGTTCACGGTTTGATTACCGCCATTTTGGACTCGGAAGAATATCGGAAAGTCTTTGGGTGCTTTACCGTCCCCTATCCTCGTCAAGAACGGTGTTATGAGTCACCCAGGGCATATCTAGAAACCAATTTTTTGAATCGCGAACATCACGGACAGCGGGGATGGATCGTGCCCACCGCCTACTGGCATCAATTGGGTCTGAACTGCGAAGCGGGAGTTTGTAAACACCCAGAAGCGGATGAAGTTCTGAATCCCCCTGTTTCTGAGGAAGGGGAACTGATGGGAGAAGCCCTGTTGAAACTGCTGAAAACCTTTGATCCATCTCAAGCGAAACAGGTCATTGCATCCCTCTCCCCACAACAACGGGATGCATTACGAAAAGCGATTCGCTAAGTAAAGTTGGGTGCATTGAGAGCATAGTTTTTGAGGCTGAAGAGATTCAGCCTCTTTTTTGAGAAAGGCAGAGGGCAGAATGGAAATTTTTGCGATCGTCTTGACCTGGCAACCTGCCCTAACCTGGGCCAATACTGCCTTATCCTTTAACCCCTACGCCTTATCTTGCTGCCTTCTGCCTTATCTTGCTGCCTTAACTTGTCCGAATATTGTCCGCCGGATTCACCAATTCCAGTAACTTTTGCTTGATCTGGGCATCAAAGACTTCCCACTTCATGCGGGCATACTCGGAATTTTCGTTAAAGCCAGAGAGAAACCCTGTTGGGATCTCAAATCCGCCAGCCATCGATCGCCCTCCCCCAAAGAAGCGCCCTTCGGTATCCTGACCGAAGGCTTCTTTAATAAATTCGTCTGGATCGAGGGTCAGCTTTCCGGTTCGCAGGGAACCGATTACCACTTCTAGTTCCTTGTCTTCGTCGTAGACAATCCCATAGACCACCGCTGTATGGACGTTTTCCTCTGTCACCAGGAAATCAGCGGCCTGGGGAATGGCATCCCGATCGTCGTACCGGAGATAACCGACTCCCGCTATGGAGAAGTTGTTTTGCAGGATGCGGTTGCGGAGCGATCGTTCAATGACATCCATCACGCGCTTCGATCGGGCTGCTTGAAGCACGGCATTGAGAAGTTGGGCATCATAGAAGCGGCTGAGGTAGGCAGCAGCTTGAAAATCATCTTCTTGAGCCTGCATCAAGCAGTTAGTATCTGAGCGCAGACCATGCATTAACGCTGTCGCACACTTCACATGCTGACTGATACTGGTATCCAGCGATAACAGCCCCGCTTGCAGATAGTTCGTAAAGATAGTGGCGGTTGCCCTGGCTTGAGGCCGAATATCGGTGAATTCCGCCTGGAGGTCTTCCTGCAAACTGTGGTGGTCTATAATGACCGTGATGGGCAGGCCAGATTGCCGAATGACGGGCAACAGTTGGCTGGTCGTACCCTGGTTATCGATTAAGGCGACCCCCTGATAGGCGGATAAATCCTTGCCTTTAACCACTTGTAGGGTCCAACGCTGGACAGGTAACCCAGTCAATTTAACCAGGGCAATGTTTTCTTGATGGCTCAGGGTTCCGGCGTAAATGATGTCGCACTGAATCGCAAATTGCTGGGCAATGAGTTTGTAGGCCCAGGCGCAGGAGAGGGCATCGGGGTCGGGAAAGTCTTGCAGGATCACTAACTGCCGATCGCCTCGATGGCGTTCTAGAATTTGCCGAAATAGTTCCACGCGAGGATCAATCGGGCGTTGAGAAATGCTGATGCTCTCTATCAGCTTCGTTGCGGGTTGATCGGCAACAGAACCATCAATCACAGCTAGGTCGGAATGGGACTCCACGGAACTGAAGTCTGAGGCCAAAAAAGCACTACGGGAAGGCTGCAACGAATTTGACTGCATATTTTAAATAAATTCTCAAAAAGAAGGATGGAAAACCTCCCAACGGAGTAGCAGTGACTCTAGGCCAACGGGTAGGATAGCCTCTGATTGCTTGCTCTGGCTTGCTTAAACATTTCTGAAACACAGATTGTTCAGACCAATCGTTTAGACAACTCACTAGACAACCAACCAGTAATTTCAGGCAAGCTAGCGTAATCGGAGTTACTTTGATCTTCGCAAAAAAACTGGAATCTGGGGCACTGTCATCGGGAATAGGTCAAAGACTTTGAAATATCACTATAATCCTGATGATCAGAATTCCCTAGAAGGGGCAGATTCTGGAATCCAGGATGCACTCTCCTAAAAGTCTTAAGTTTTTCTAACCTATCAAACTCGGTTCCCGGACTTCTACGCTCCAATGACATATTTGCGCCATTCCTGGTGAACCCCATTTTTCAAGTGCTTCGTAACTTCAAAGTACAAACCACTGTAAGGCATTCGGGGTGGATACTGAAGGGGCATATTTGCTTCTTTAGGAGTACGGTTGCCCTTCTTCACGTTGCAGCGAACACAGGCCGTGACAATATTTTCCCAACTGTCATCCCCTCCCCGCGATCGAGGAAGCACATGATCCAGCGTCAAATCATCCCCGGTGTATCCACAATATTGGCAAGAGTGGCTATCTCGGTGTAGTATATTTCTTCGGGTCAGGGGAATCTCCTTGTAAGGAACCCGGACATAGTGACGCAGACGAATCACGGTTGGAAGCGGAAACCCTGAGTAAACACATTTGCCATTGTGTTCAACCTGTTCAGCTTTACCTTTTAATAACAGGACGACCGCTCTGCGCCAACTTGTGATATTGAGCGGTTCATAAGAGGCATTCAATACCAGAACCTTACTCATCAGTTCTTATTCAGTCCTTTGTGAGTTCTTTTGAATGTGAGTTCTTTTGAATGTGAGTTCTTTTGAATGTGAGTTCTTTTGAATGTGAGTTCTTTTGAATGTGAGTTCTTTTTAAGTTTTTCTTGAAAGAACGGGCTTGAAAGATTAGGGACAAGTGAACCGGGAATACTTAAGAGCCTAGATATTTTTTTCAGATGCTAACACAGCTTGTCTGGGAACTGTGTACGGGTAGCCCCCGTTCAGACTAAAAACAAGTAGGGCAAACACAAAAACACCCTTATCTTCCTGGAGGGGTAGTTTTGTCCTAAAGGCAAAATTAGGCGATTTTTAGTGTTCCGTCAAGAAAATTTTGACGGATCGAAGACCCGCCCAAGTCAACCCCAATCAACAACGTGGATTTTGGCTACCCGTCAATCATTGATTGACTGACCACTAAGTAGCTGGGTGCAATTAAACTCAAGATGATTTTGGGGGTGGAGGGGGTGAAACCCCCTGCCTGGGGGCAACGCCCCCACTCCCCTTCTTACAATTAATTACGCCTACCTACTTA
>JANRKG010000035.1:0-4034 GCA_033763635.1 Leptolyngbyaceae cyanobacterium bins.59 | reverse complement strand
TGTTATAGACAACGATCGCCTCCTCAAACTCCAACCCGACGACTTCCGGGCCTACTACAATCGGGGATTGGCTTTAGCCGAACTGGACAATCTTTCAAAAGCACTCGCGGATTTCAACCAGGCGCTCCACTGGGCTTCTGTTGTGAATGCACCCAATCTGGCAGAGATTTATAGCGATCGAGGACTGGTGCAGGCCCGTCTGCGCCACTGGCAAGAGGCGATCGGGGATCTGAACCAATCCATTCGCCTGGACCCAACCCGTTACCAGACCTTTCACAATCGGGGCTGTGTGCGAGAGCAACAGGGCGACTACCAGGCCGCCGTGCAGGATTTTACAATGGCGCTACGTCTGAACCCGACCTACGCTTCAACCTACGTGAATCGGGCGATCGCCCATCTCAAACTCAACCAGAAACCCCTCGCCTTGAAAGACTTGCGGCAAGCTTCTGCCTACTTCCTGGCCGAGGGATCTCACAAGTCCTATCAGCAGGTGATGGCTTTGATGCAACAGGTCGAACCTGAAGCCCCATCCCTGCAAGGCATGGCAAATCTTTAACTTTAACGTGACTCACTCATGAAACTGTTGCCTTTATTTTCAATGACGATGCTGCTCACCTTAGGCTGGGTAGGTCTTGCAGAATTCCTTCATCCCATTAAATCTCAGGCTCATCCTTCCCAGGAAAAGCCAGGATCGATGATGGGGCATGGAGGTCACACCGCTAAGGTGAAGGAAATTCCCAATGGACAACCCATTCCTACCGTCAAGCTGATTGCTCGACCCGATGTCATGAAGGGATGGAATGTCGAAGTGCAAGTCACAAACTTTCGATTTGCGCCGGAACGGGTTAACCAGAGCAGCGACGTTAAAGAGGGGCACGCCCACCTGTACTTAAACGGGCAGAAGATTGCCCGCTTGTACGGAAATTGGTATCACCTGGAGAGCCTGAAACCCGGAAAGCACACATTAACCATCACGCTCAATACCAATACCCATGAAGATCTCACCTACAAGGGCAAGGTGATTTCTGCCTCCACCCTGATTGAGGTTCCTAAGAGATAGGCTTTGCTTACCCCTTCTCAAAGCCCCCCATCCGCTCTTGTAACAGGGAGCGGATTTTCTCAATCCGATTCTGGTTCACTCCCAGATCGGATTCCCCCAATCGAGAAGCCGATCGCACCTGGATCGCAGACGGTTCCACCGCAAACTCCACATCGTCCACAAACCCCATCAGGGCACTCGCGAACTCGGCATAGAGATAGGTGTCCGTAGCGGCAATTACTTTGGCTTTAGGAAAGCTTTCGACGATTTCTTTCAGGGCTACGATCGGTTCATCAACCCTGGGAAGGGGTGCAATAGCGTGGGCGGAGTCCTGGCTTTGGCTAGAAACACAGTTAGGGGTTGCCGGACAGGGGGCAAACTTCCCAACTTCTATGCCCAGGTTCGCGGGCCTTTGCCCTGCCAAAATGGAAACTCCACCGGAGAAGATGCCGCTCACACCGATCCCCAGGGCCAGGAACAGGATGAGGGGGAGGAACAGGAACCATCCAAACTTCGATCGGGGTTGTGGCTGGGATTGCGCCATAGGATTAAACTTAATTTTTTGTTTAGCGATCGTCTCAATCCTACCGTAACAATTCTTGATTTTTCATGGAGAACGGTTTCCTTGAGAAGAAAGTTATCAGGAAAACCTCTGCCCCTGTGCAATTGCTGAATTTGTTGCTGAACGCTTTACAGTGTCTACGCCTGCCAACACGATTAAGGAGATGTCCAGAAAAGAGTTTACCTATGATCTGCCCTTGGGTGCATCCCAGCTTTGCAGGTTGACTCTCCCCTCCCAGGAGGGGATTAAGCAGGATCTGGATGGGATTACAAAGGTGAGATGCTCCTCGGCTGCGTTCAGGGTGCGGGTGTTGGTTTCGACTTCGCTCAACCAGCAGGTAGATTGTTTTTCAGACATCTCCTAAACCTGATAGGTTGATCACTAAACTGAATCAGCTTATTATTCTACCCAAAATATTTTTTGAATTATTTTCTACAATATTCGTTGAACAGCGTAATTTTTTAGTACCTTGCATTTTGTATAGGCTTACTGATGAACTGTCATGTTGCCCTTCTTCTAAGTATCGGGCGCGCTACTATAGTTCAAATTAAAGTGAGGGCAAACTAAGGGGAGTCGATGTAACGAAAGTTACCCTCATGAAAGTTGCATTCCCATGTATTCATGATTCCAATGCATTTGCAAATGTAAGCAAGTCAGGGGGCTATATTGTGTGAATGGTATTACTTACCTACCCTTCTAGCGTTATCAGGGTGTCAATCGGATGGCAAACTCGAAAGGAACTTCTCTGTTCAGTATCTTAATCGTTGATGACGTTCCTGCTAACTTGCGGTTGCTTTCCGAGATATTGACCCAACAGGGCTATCACGTTCTTAAAGCATCGGGAGGGCGGATGGCCTTAACGGCGGCTCAAACAGCCCTGCCTGATCTGATCCTACTGGACATCATGATGCCTGAAATGGACGGGTATCAAGTTTGTCAATACCTTAAGACAAATGCGAGCACTTCCCATATTCCGGTCATTTTTATCAGTGCGCTCGGTGATCCCTTTGACAAGGTGAAAGCGTTTCAGTGTGGTGCAGTCGATTACGTCACGAAGCCCTTTGAGATCGAAGAGTTTATGGCGCGGGTGCATAATCAATTGGCTCTGCAAGATGCAAACCAAACCATTCGACAGTTGAATCTGGAACTGGAGGAGCGAGTCCAGACTCGAACTCGCGAACTAGAGACCAGTAATGCCCAACTGCTCCGGTTAGCGCTGTACGATCCCCTGACAGGACTCCCCAATCGAACCTTGTTGGCGCAACAGTTAGAACAGCGGTTTCATAACGCACAGGTGCGGCCAAGCGCTCAGTTTGCTGTTTTATTTCTAGATTGTGATCGCTTTAAAATCATCAACGATTCTCTGGGATACGATGTGGGGAACGAGCTTCTGATCGCAGTTGCCCAACGCCTTCAGGGCTTACTGACCCCGGAAGATACCCTGGCTCACCTGGGAGGAGACGAGTTTGCCATCCTCTTCACCCAGTTGGCAAGTGCGAATCAGGTCAATGAATTAGCCGATCGCATTCTTCAGTCCTTTCACCACCCGTTTCAACTCAAACGACATCAAGTTTTTATCAATGTCACTATTGGAATTGTGCTGAGTCATCCCCGCTATGAGAAACCAGAACATTTGTTGCGAGATGCGGATACAGCGATGTATCGGGCGAAGGCGGCGGGCAAGGCCCAGTATCAGGTGTTCGATATCGCAATGCATGATGCTGCCCTCCGCACGTTAGAACTGGAAACCGATTTGCGACGGGCCATCACTCAACAGGAATTTGTGTTGCACTACCAGCCGATCGTCTCCCTCAATACGGGCAAACTGGTTGGGTTTGAAGCCCTGATCCGCTGGTGCGATCCCAATAAAGGGTTTCGGCCTCCAGCGAACTTTGTGCCCCTGGCGGAAGAAACCGGACTCATTTTGGCGATCGGGGAATGGGTGCTGCGGGAAGCCTGTCGGCAAACCTACGAGTGGCAACAGCACCTCAATCACAAGAGCTTACTGATTAGTGTGAACCTATCCGCCCGCCAGTTTATGCAACCCAATTTGTTGCAGCAAATTGATGGGATTTTGCAAGAAACCCATCTGGCTCCCGAATGTCTGAAACTGGAGATCACGGAAGGGGTGATTATGGAGAACACGGCGCGAGGGGATGCGATTCTCCACCAGTTGAAGCAACGACAAATTCAACTGAGTATCGATGATTTTGGGACCGGGTATTCGTCCCTCAGTTACCTGCATCGTCTCCCGGTGGATAATCTGAAGATCGATCGCTCCTTTGTGCAGGGGATCGATCGCGATGGCGAAAAACTGGAATTAGTGAGGGCGATCGTCAACCTGGCCTGGAACCTGGGGATGGAGGTGATCGCGGAGGGGGTCGAAACCCCGAAGCAACTGGCTCAACTTCGTTCCCTTAAATGTGACTTTGC
>JANRKG010000034.1:0-23771 GCA_033763635.1 Leptolyngbyaceae cyanobacterium bins.59 | reverse complement strand
ACATGGCTTTGCTGGAAAGGAGTTGGTTTTCAACATTCTCTTCAGGAATCCTGAATTGATATTTCAATGATGACAAATGAACTTTTGATTAGAGAAAGAAGTGTTCTCTAATTCAACTGTCACATAGGCCGTGTGACACTTCGAGAAATTGACATTTTCTCTCATTAATTGATTGATTTTGGGGGAACAAAATTTGGATGGGAGCGATCGATTCCCTACTCCCTTTGCACCCAATCACTTTCCTCGTCAGACGCTTCCTTCTGCACAATCTCCAAATTCGGCAAGCCATCGAGTTTCTGAACAAGTTCTTCTTTTTCAGTTTGTGGAGTAAAAATGCGTAGGCCACCAGGGATACAGGTGATTTCCACGGGCGTTGTGCCGATGATTTCGCCATCCACGGCAACCTTCTGAGGTGGGTCGGTAATGATTTTTACCCGTTTGGCCCGCAGATATCCCACATCATCTCGCTCGATCGCATCCCCCCTTAGAGCAGATTGCAGCAAATTATAGGATGCGGTGATGGCCCCAACTCGATTCACAGAGGCCACAATGGTCAGGTCCAGGAGACCATCATCAAACAGAATTTTGGCTGGACCTTGCGCCAGGATGGAGGTGGGAGGAGCCGCATTCGCGACTGTGACCGCTGCTGCCGAAGTTCGAACGATCTGATCGTCTGTTTCAATCTCGACATCAAATAATTCATAGTTGCGGAGTTGATCGACCCCAGCCACAATATAGGCCAGCATCCCCAGGCGCGTCTTAATCTCTCGACTGGCCCGTTCCACGGTTTCCGCTTCAAAGCCAATGCCCGCCAGCAGGATCATGGGGCGATCGTTACAGTAGGCCGCATCAACGACCTGAGTTGCGCCCCCCAAAATCGTTTGACAGGCTTCCTCCAACGTATCGGGAAGCCCCAGAGCTGTTGCAAAAGCGTTGGCAGTACCACGAGAAATGATTCCCAGGGGAATGTCAGTGCCGATCAGAGCCGTAGCGGCCGCAGAGAGAGTGCCATCTCCCCCCGACGCGATCACCGCTTCAACTCCCCGCTCCACTGCTTCCCGTGCCAATTGATCCGCATCAACCTCTTCAGTGGTCAGTCGTACATCAAGATCGATCTCCGGCTCCAGGAATGCCTGAATGGTAGCCAAATCTACTTCAGGGTTACTATTTCCAGCAACAGGATTAAAAATCAGGCAGGCAGAGCGCAGCATAAAAGCAACTTAGACCAGGGCTAAGCCCTGGATGAGTCAGGGCAACTAGGACAAAAATCGTTCCTCCGATAGTTCTTAGCTTAAGGGCGATTGTCAAATAGACCATCTACCCAAAAGTAGTTTTTTTCTTCCTGAATGCCAATTTCAGACTGTATGATTCACCCAGCAACGGTTATTTACACATCTTTTTTTAAAGGCAAGAGATTAATGTTGAATTGGAAGCTCAATCGTAAACTCAGCCCCTTGTTCTGGGTTGGAACTATCAAACAAGCGCCCTTTGTGCTTTTCCACAATGATTTGCTGGCTGATGGATAGCCCAAGCCCGGTTCCTTTACCCATCGGTTTCGTGGTGAAGAAAGCATTGAAAAGTTGATCTCGAATCTCTGATGGAATTCCTGGGCCGCTATCTGCGATCCGAATGGCGACCCACTCAGTATTCAGTTGTTCTGTTTGAATCTGAATTTGCATGGGGTTGGTTAATCTTGCGTCAAAAGAGCTTTTTTGATGATGCTCTTCCAGAGCATCGATCGCATTCGAAATGAGATTCATAAACACCTGATTCAGTTGTCCTGGATAGCACTCAACCATTGGCAAGGGCTGGTAGTCCCTCACCAGTTTAATCGCAGGGCGTTCAGGGGTTGCTTTCAATCGGTGTTGAAGGAGCAGGATCGTACTCTCAATCCCTTCCTGGATGTCTACACTTTTGAAGCTGGATTCATCCAAACGAGAAAAATTTCGGAGGGAAAGCACAATATTGCGAATACGATCAGTCCCCGTTTTCATAGACTGTAGTAACTTAGCCAGATCCCCCACTAAAAAATCCAGATCAATTCGGTCTCGCTCGTCCTGAATTTCTAACGGAGGATTGGAGTAATAACGTTCATACAGAGTGATCAGACGCACCAGATCTTCACTGTATTCCTGGGCATGGTCAAGATTACCGTGAATGAAATTGACCGGATTATTAATTTCATGGGCAACCCCTGCAACTAATTGCCCCAGGCTAGACATCTTCTCATTTTGAATGAGCTGAAGTTCTGCTGCTTTTTGTTCTAAGAGCAACTGCCGGACTCGTTGAATCAATTCGTTCAAGGTTTGAGTTAATTGACCAATCTCATCCCGACCCATAATGGGAGCCTGTAAATCAAAGTTATTGTCCCGTATCACTTGCTCCGCCAGGTGAGTGGTTTTATGAATCGGGTGAGTAATGCTTCGGACTAAAATCAATCCAATCCCGATCGCACTTAAGACAGAGATTCCTAAACTAAAGACAATGATTTGATGCTTCAACGCTTTAGCTTCTTGTAAGGCGAGCTCAGCTTCCTGTTCTTCTTCTGCGGTAACTTCAACAACTTCTTCAACATCCTCTAAAAAACTAAAGAGTTGTTGGGTCAGAAGATTGTTGCTGAAAGTCGAGAACTGCTGTTGGAGGGCGCTAGGGTTAGCAGAAGACAGGGCAATCAGCTTTGAGGGAGCAAAATCAGTCTGAATAGTTTGAGCATAACTTTCAAGAAGGCCATCATGTTCTTCAACAATTTCTTGGAAAAGTTCCAACTCTTCAGAAGATTCTTGAGCAACGGGGTTTTCGTAGGAGGTTTTGAAGTCTATCCATAAACGCTGAGCTTTTTGAACAGATGTTTGCAGTTTGCTGTATTCCTGCTCCAGGGCTTCAGGGGTCTGAGTTAGCAACAATAGCTTTTGTTGATGGATCGTGGCACTCAGTAACTCAGCCCGAATTTCCCTGGGAAGGCGGGATTCTTCAATTGCGTCTGCTCGTTGTTTTTCTGCCTGGTTTCGATAGTAAGTTCCAGTTAGAAAGCCTAACGTAATTCCTGTCACTGCAATTCCCAGAACTAAGGTATAGCCCCAGGCAATTTTTTGACTAATTGGAAGATTACTGACCCATTGGTTCAACCCATTTCCCGGCCAAAAGACACGGTGAAGTTTGGGAAAAGATAGGACATGGCGAAAAGATAGCTCGTGATCAGGCAATTTCTTAGACTTCCACTCAGGCTTGACATTCATAACTGAAAGGTTATTCTTTTTTCAGCCTAAAACAACTTTGTGACAATTTTGTGACGACCCTGGGATAAGCAGTTCCAATCTTGATGGAACAGGCATCTATAAAATTGGCCTTAAGGAAGAGTAGACAAGAGTGGCCTGAGGAGATATACTCATTGTTGTGAGGAGTGGAACTGAAATAAAAAACCCCTGAAGTCGAAACACGGAAAGACGCTCAGGGGTTTTTTATTGGATTTTTTTAGTGATTGTTTGATCGAGCTATTTGCTGGCCTTCGCTTTTTGCTGGCCTTAATTTTACCTGCCAGAACTTGATTGCAGGGTTATCAGGAAGGGTTAATCAAACCGTATCAGGCACCCATTTGCACACTAGCTTTCCTTCTGCTGTGTACCACTTCATGATGGGTCTAACCTTGCGGCATTGGACAGGGACTTCCCTCACTTTAGAGGTTTCTAAAGGGAATGTAACAACTTCGAGGGTGACATCAGGGTTGACAACAGTAGCAGTCATATCTCAAAATCTCCCATCACTCAGATAGAGTTGATTGATGAAGGTGACTTCAGGGATTTCCCCGTGTATTTCAGACTACTTTTTGTGTTTGTAAGCTTTTTTCTCCGTGATTTCCATCACAGGAGCTTGGGGGGTTCCGATCGCCTTCCTATTACTAATGTGCCTCCTGCTCCTCAAAAAACGCCTTTCTGTAACCATGCTTAACCTATTCTTAAACTCCTTGCTGAGATTGTTATTGGTAGGGTTCATCAGCTTGAGTTTGCCATTGAGTACCCTGGCGGCTCCCGTCACCCCAGCCCCTTCCTTTTATGAGATGCGGGCTGTTCCCAGTGGAGACGGCATTGGCAAGGTTTACCTGGGGCGGGAGATTGCCCAGGTGATGGGGCATCAAGGGGCAGGGTGGTTAGAGCGATCGAGTCGAGAGCGGGAAGAACAACCCCAACGGGTGGTAGAAGCCCTGCGTCTAAAGCCTACGGATGTTGTGGCGGATTTAGGCGCGGGGACTGGATATTTCAGCTTTCGCATGGCTCCCCTGGTTCCGCAGGGCCAAGTGCTGGCAGTGGACATTCAACCTGAAATGATTGAGATCTTGACCTTTCTCAAGCAGGAAAAGAATATTGCCAATGTTCAACCTGTTTTGGGAACAGAAACAGACCCCAATCTACCCCCCAGTAGCATTGACCTGGCCTTGATGGTGGATGCGTATCACGAATTTGCCTACCCCCATGAAATGATGGAAGGGATCGTCCGGGCCTTAAAACCGGGGGGACGGGTTGCCCTGGTCGAGTATCGGGGGGAGAATCCTTTTGTGCCCATTAAACGCTTGCACAAGATGACTCAGGGCCAGGTCCGCAAAGAGTTAGAAGCGATCGGCTTAACCTGGCAGGAAACCCAGGAATTTCTTCCCCAGCAGCACTTTATGGTTTTTGCAAAAAAGGGGAGCGTTGAGGGAACCGCAAGGAGCGAATCAACCGCGAGCAGAAAATAATCCTTAAAAGATCGATTCGCAGGGCAGGCAACCATTTACCTGTTAATTTATTTCCGTTTCCATCGTCCATTTCATCGTTCATTCCAAGAAGAACCGTGTCCTTATTTATTGATCGCACTGCTGTGATCGCCACAATGCACCGGAAAGAAGAGGCAATCGCCCCCTTACTGACTCAGCATTTGGGAGTGTGCCCGATCGTCCCTCCATTCTTCAATACGGATCAGTTTGGAACGTTTACACGGGACGTGAAGCGGGCAGGGGATCAGATGGAAGCAGCCCGTGCCAAGGCGGAGGCCGTATTGACGTTAACTGGGGAACAGTTGGCGGTTGCTAGTGAGGGGAGTTTTGGTCCCCATCCTCTGTTTCCGGCTCTGCCGTGCGATCGGGAACTGGTGCTGCTGCTAGATCAGAAATTGGGGTTGGAGGTCGTGGGGCAGGTTCTTTCTACGGCAACCAATTTTAGCCATGCTCGTGTGCAAACGCCAGACGAAGCGAGACGGTTTGCCCAAAAAGTTGGGTTTCCAGCGCACGGATTGGTGGTAATGGTTCATGCGAATCCTCAGAATCCGGAGCATATTTTTAAGGGGATTACAACAGAGGAAACCTTGGAACAAGCCCTGGATCTCGCTTTCTCCTATTCGCCTGATGGTCAGGTACATGTAGAAACCGATATGCGGGCGCTTTATAATCCCAGCCGGATGAAGGTGATCGCTGCCGCAACGGAGGATTTAATTGCCAAGCTGAACCACTGTTGCCCCCAGTGTGACTGGCCCGGATTTGAATTGATTGAACGCAAGGCGGGATTACGCTGCGAGTTGTGCAGCATGCCAACGCCTCTGACGCGATCGACGGTGTATCGCTGCCGCAAGTGTGAATATCAGGAGGAAATTCCGTTCCCCGATGGGGTGGAGACAGCAGACCCTTCCCAATGCCAGTATTGCAATCCATAATGATCACGTTACCCCGTTGAAGGGGACGCTTTGGATTGTAGGATATGCCTCGGCCCAGTTTGCTTCAGTTGATTCTCCCTCCGTCGCTGAAAAGCTACATGCGAACAGTGGATACTCGACTGCACGAGTTGGAACGCCTGACGAAAAGGCTCAAGGTGCGGGTCAAGAATCTGGAGGATGCGATCGATGTTTTGATTAGCAGTCCTCACTACCAGAAGGCTGACGAGATTGGCTTCAACGGACAAATTCTCCGGAAGCAAATTTTTCAGGAGTTAATCACCCGTCTTGATTTTCAAGTCATTCTAGAAACAGG
Organism: Leptolyngbyaceae cyanobacterium bins.59; assembly: GCA_033763635.1. Taxonomy (GTDB): domain Bacteria; phylum Cyanobacteriota; class Cyanobacteriia; genus JANRKG01. The sequence goes on along the minus strand of JANRKG010000034.1, from coordinate 17,779 downwards.
AACCTGGACGGGCAATACCACAGGCTACATGGCTGAAGTGTCAGGTCTGCCAGTTTTCTCGACGGAAATCAACCCCCGGTACCATGCGATCGCCCAAATGCGGCTGGCAAAGTTTGAGAATATTACCCTGGAAAACCTGGATTCTCGCCAATTTCTAGAAAAAATGGCGAAGAATCCCAATCTGACCCAATTGACTGCCTTTTTCTACCTGGATGCCCATTGGTATGAGGACTTACCCTTAGGGGAAGAGATGAGCCGCATTGCGGAAAACTGGGATCGATTTGTCATTATGGTTGATGACTTTCAAGTACCTGACGATTCGGGTTACACCTACGATCACTATGGTCCGGGTCAAACTTTGAATCTGGATTATATTGAGTCAACTTTGCGGCACTATCACCTCGTTCCCTTTTATCCGGCCTGTCCTGCTACGCAGGAAACGGGAGCCAAACGGGGTTGTGTTCTCATTACAAAGCAAGGTGAATTATCGAACCAGCTAGCCCACTGTTCTTTGATCAAACAATTCCAAACTTCTGAGTGAAATGAATGATCCCCTCTCGACAGCAATTACAGCGACCCAGGCCATTCAAGCCATCCTCGCGCCTGCCGTGATGGTTTCAGCAACTGCCCTATTTCTATTGGGTTTGAATGCCCGCTATGTTGCAGTTCTGGCTAAGATCCGAGATTTGAACGCAGAAAAGCGCAAACTAACGGAAGCCCTAACCGTTTGTCTGGCAAATCCCCCCAAACAGGAGCTTGGTTCAGAACCCATTCGCTGTAACCTGGAACGATCGCGAGTTTTGAACGTCAACCAACAACTTTCGCGACTGTTAAAGGCAACCTGGTGTATTCGCAACTCGATTCTGTGTCATCTTCTGGCAGCGATTTTCTTTGTACTGACCTCCTGTTCGATCGCCCTGGATTTTTTACTGGAGGTTTCGCTGAACTCTGCCATTTCCCTTTACCTGTTCATGATCGGCATTCTGCTGTTGCTCTCAGGCATTACGTTCTTAGGCATTGACATCTTTATTTCTTACCCAGTCATCATGATTGAAGTCAGTGAGGATGATTGGGAGAAAAAGGGGAAACCCATGTCGCTGCTTTAAGCATTTCCCCTCTGCCTTCTTCAATTAACTTTCCGAAGCAGCATCAGCCACCACTGCTTCGGGCGCTACATCCTCGGTCACGGCTTCTGAGACAACTTCTTCAGCCGCCACTTCTTCAGGCGCAACTTCTTCTACCTTCGGTTCTGGTTTTGGACTGGGTTTCGGGCCTCGCATCAACGCAAGGGCAGGAGCAGGTTGCTTCTCTTCCTGCTCACCTCGTCCTTTTCCTCGATTGCCCCGACCTTTTTCGCGGTCGCCTTTCCGTTCCCCACCATTCCGCTTCGGACGATCGTTCCCACGATCGTTCCGATCGTTCCGATCGTTCCGATCGGTTTGGGGTTCACTCTGGGGTTCGCTTACTGCCCGCTCCGCCCGCTCCGACTTTTTAATAGGTCGTTCAACCATGATCCTTAAAACTTTTAACGCCTGCTCAATTCTAGCCTGAAAAGCTACGCGCTCTGTGGGTGGAAGTTTTAACCCGCAGCTTCCGAAAAGCCGTAGAGATGTTCTGTTAGAACGTCTCTACGGACCTTACCGATCGTTATGCCTCATCCAGGGCTGCGATTCCGGGTAGTTCTTTCCCTTCCAACAGTTCCAGGCTGGCTCCACCCCCTGTCGAAATGTGACTCATCTTCTCAGCCACACCAACCTTTTCCACAGCGGCTACGGAGTCCCCACCGCCAATAATGGTGATGGTGCCTGTTCCCGTCAGTTCCGCCAGAGTTTGGGCGATCGCCTCCGTCCCTACTGCGAACTTATCGAACTCAAATACCCCCATAGGGCCATTCCAGATCACACTCTTGCAGTCTGCGAGAGCTTCCTGGAATACCTTGATGCTGTCAGGACCGATATCCAGTCCCATCCAACCATCGGGGATCGCCTCAATGCTAACCGTTTGGGCATTGGCATCGGCTGCAAAGTTATCCGCAATGACCACATCCGTCGGCAAGAGAAGCGCTACACCCTTTTCCTTCGCCTTTGCTTCCAGGGTGCGGGCCAGTTCTAGCTTGTCCTCTTCCACCAGGGACTTCCCAACGTTCAACCCACGAGCCTTGTAGAAGGTGAAGATCATCCCACCGCCAATGATCAGCTTGTCCACTTTCTCTAGCAGAGTTTCAATCACCCCGATTTTGCTGGAGACCTTGGACCCCCCGACGATCGCAGCTAAGGGCCGTTGGGGATTTTCGATCGCATTTTGGAGATATTCCAACTCTTTCCCAATCAGGAAACCCGCGACAGACGGCTTCAGATAGTGGGTTACGCCTTCAGTGGAAGCATGGGCACGGTGGGCCGTTCCGAACGCATCGTTCACGTACAGGTCAGCAACAGAAGCCAGTTTCTTCGCGAATTCAGGATCGTTCTTTTCTTCTTCGGGGTAGAAACGAACATTCTCTAGCAGAGCGACATCCCCATCCTGCAAGCCTGCAACTTTTGCAGCCACTTCATCGCCGATGCAATCATCGCACTTGACAACGGGTTTACCCAGCAATTCGGACAGACGCACCCCAATGGGGGTCAGACGTAAGCTGTCATCCACACCCTTGGGACGACCAAAGTGGCTAGTGAGAATCACTTTCGCGCCCTTTGAGGTCAGGTCTTGAATCGTCGGTAGGGCTGCCCGAATCCGAGTATCATCCGTAATATTGCCTGCTTTATCCATTGGAACGTTGAAGTCAACCCGCACCAGCACGCGCTTTCCGGCTAAATCGGACGCTGACAAATCTGCTAAAGTTTTCTTGGACACAGAAAAATCTCCTAATGCGTCTTTATACCTATTCCCTATCCTAAAGGAGGGAGTGCATTTGCTTAAAGAATGCTTGAACAAAAAATGAGAAAGCAAAATTAGCAAGTGCTATTTATCTGGATTGATGATTTTCAACGAACGATTTTGAGTCAATTCACGTACAGGGGATGAGGTGTAACCCCCATCTCTTCATCCAGAATCTAGAAGCAAAACCTAAAATCTACGATCCAAAATCGCTGCAACTCCCCCTTTCGTAGATAATTTTACCGAAGCCCGTGTCCAAGAGGCGTACCATGTTTAAGACTGTGCTATTTCCCATTGACCAAAGCCCCGAATCGCGTCAGGCGGCTGAAACGGTTGCTGAACTTGTTAAAACCTGTGATAGCAAGCTGATTGTGCTGTCGGTGGTGGAGCGGCCCAGCGCTGATGAACCAGCCCCCGATGCCCTCATGACTTCTCCAGAGGCGATCGCCAACCTTTTGGAAAACGCCAAAACCCTATTCTCTAACCAGGGCATCACCGCTGAAACGCTGGAACGGGAAGGAACTAAACCCCCTGCCTTTACCATTTGTGATGTGGCGGAAGAGGTGGGGGCCGATTTAATTGTGATGGGGTGCCGGGGGCTGGGCCTGACCGATGAAGGCACCACCGACAGCGTGACGAACAAAGTGATTAATCTCTCTCCCTGTCCAGTTTTAATTGTTCCTTAAATTAGGAAATGGGTCATGGGAGATGGGGAATGGGTGAATTGCAACAAACCATTCCCCATCTCCCATTACCCTCCCCCATTACCCATGACAACCCCCAAAATCCAGTGGTATCCCGGTCATATTGCGAAGGCCGAAAAAGCCCTGCTTGAGCAACTCAAGCGGGTGGATGTGGTGCTGGAAGTTCGCGATGCCCGGATTCCTCTCGCAACCCACCATCCCCAAATAGATCAGTGGGTGGGCAGTAAGGAGCGAGTGCTGGTTTTGAATCGTGTGGACATGATTCAACCAGAGGCAAGGCAGGAGTGGACGGCCTGGTTTAAGCGCCAGGGCCAGACTCCCTACTTTACCGATGCCCAGCAGGGAAAAGGAGTGGAAGCCATTTCCAAAGCAGCTCAGGCAGCAGGGGCACAGATGAACCAGCGTCGGCACGATCGCGGAATGTTACCCCGACCTGTCCGAGCCGTCGTGATCGGCTTCCCCAATGTCGGAAAGTCGGCCCTGATCAATCGGTTGCTGAAACGGCGGGTGGTGGAAAGTGCCCGCAAAGCAGGGGTAACTCGCCAATTGCGCTGGGTTCGCATTTCAGACCAGATCGAGTTACTGGATGCACCGGGAGTTCTACCCTCTCGTCTCAATAACCAACAGGCAGCGTTGAAGCTGGCCATCTGTGACGACATTGGAGAAGCTGCCTACGATAATCAAGGGGTGGCAGCGGCTCTGGTGAGTTTGTTGATTCAGTTACAGCAAACCGATTGCCTCCAGGCACGGTATGAGTTCAATCCAGGGGATCTTACGGGGGTCGCATACTTGCACCAACTAGCCGACGTGCGCCATCAGGGAGATGTGGAGCGAACGGCCCGCCAGATCTTGAACGATTTTCGGAAAGGGGTATTGGGACCGATCGCGCTGGAACTCCCCCCCCAAGACCAGAAAACTTAACAATAGGTTGAATCAGAGATTTCCTTAGTTGAATGGCTCAATCATTAAGTTGTATTTATGCCTGGAGTGAAATCCTGGTATTGCATTGAGAGTATGCAAATATTAATTCTGTCTAATGCAAATATCAACTAAACCAGAATTGAATCTATGAAATCAGGGAAACGGAGACAAGGACTATCCCGCCGGGAATTGATGGTCGCAGGAAGCAGCACCCTACTGGCTGGCTTGGGTTTTCAAGAATTGAATGCTAACCACGCAGAAGCGAACCCCAACTCGGTGGGCACTCCAATCACTGGGGATCAGGCATTACAAAAATTAATGCAGGGCAACCAACGCCACCTTGCAGGGAAAGCGAAACACCCGGAATATACTTTGACACGGTTGCAAGAAGTGGCGAAAGGACAAAAGCCCTTTGCAATTATTTTGGGGTGTGCTGATTCTAGAGTTCCACCAGAATTGTTGTTTGATCAAGGGCTGGGTAGCCTTTTTGTGATACGGGTCGCTGGGAATATTGTCGATGACTCGGTACTGGGCAGCATGGAATATGCAGCGGCAGAACTGAAAGCACCGCTCATCATGGTTCTGGGCCACGAGCGCTGTGGCGCGGTGAATGCGACGCTAACGGGTGGTGAATTGCCGGGACATATTGGCAAATTGGCGGAGGCAATTAAACCTGCCCTGGCACGGATGAAGAAATCCCCAGGGGATGCCTTAGATGATGCAGTTCGGGCGAATGTTCAATGGGTCGTAGAGCAGATAAAATCTTCCCAGCCCATTCTTTCAAACCTTCATGCAGAAAAGAAACTTAAGATTGTCGGCGCCCGTTATGACCTGGATGAGGGCAGAGTGACGATCGTTGCGTAGCATAGAGGAAGCGCAATTCTCGGCTTACCCTGTGATTTCTACCGTTCCGGCAACGATTAAATTTCTCAAACAACCTACGGCAGCGGACTGGGTGACACAAGCCCTGGCCCATCTGGATACTGTACTCTTGGACCATTCCCACTGTGAACGCAAAGCGGCGGGGGTGGCCCTTAATTTAATGTTTCAATATCCGGCCCATTCCAAATTAGTGCGGACGTTAACGGCGATCGCCCAGGAGGAACTCGAACACTTTGAGCAGGTAAACCAGTGGCTTGAACGGCGGGGCATTCCCCTCGGTCCCCTATCGTCCCCTCCCTACGCTGCGGGATTGAAGGCCCAGATTCGGCGGACAGAACCCGATCGTCTGTTGGACTTGCTCCTCGTCTCTGGTCTGATTGAGGCTCGGAGCCACGAACGCCTGGGATTGCTGGCGGCCCACTGTCCCGATCCCGAACTGGCCCGCTTCTACCGGGGGCTGATGGTTTCGGAGGCCCGTCATTATGGGATGTACTGGGTGCTGGCGACTGAGTATTGCGATCGAGACATTGTGACTCAACGACTGAAGGAACTTTCTGAGGTTGAGAGTCAGTTGTTGGCAACCCTCCATCCAGAACCGCGAGTTCATAGTTAGCAATTGGTAGGGACAGGATAGAGAATGACGCAGCGCTCTTACCGCAACTTCCTGATTCGCCCCTGGCAACCTACGGATCGTCAACCTATTGCGGACCTGATCCGATCGGTGCTGGCAGAGTATGGTCTGGGATGGGAACCAGACGGGAGTGATCGGGATGTGCTGGAGGTTGAGGAATGCTACCAGCAAACGGGAGGCGAGTTTTGGGTGATTGAGCAGGAGGGGAAGTTAGTCGGCAGTGGTGCTTACTATCCCATCCCACGGGGCGATCGGGCGGTTGAGATTCGCAAAATGTATCTGGCTCCCGAAGTGCGAGGGCAGGGGTTAGGGCGCTATCTCCTACAAGCTTTGGAAGCCGCGATCGTTGCCCAGGGGGCCCAGCAGATCTGGGTCGAAACCAGTAGTCTTCTGGTGGAGGCAGTCAAACTTTATGAGCGTAGTGGGTATGAACCTGCGAGTGGGGTAGAGACTCCCAGGTGCGATCGGGTTTATGTGAAGCGGTTATAAACGGCGTTTCAAGTTCCGAATGGCAAAGCACAGAACAAATCCAATCAGGCTTAGGCGTTAGGTTTAAGCTACCCTTAAAAAGATAAGCTAAGTGATCGCATTGGACAGTTCGGAGGGCTTTATGCAGCGCCACAATTCATCCTTCTTCGCAGGGGTTTCGCGAAGTACCTTGACCCTGGCTTTGCTGCTACTGTCGGTTCCGAACGTCAACGCCCAAACCCTCCAGACCCCAGATCCGATCGTCGTGGCCCAGGCTCCCGCTCCTCGCCGAGATGCGGTCGAGGTTGAGCGATCCTTGAATCAGATGATGCTGTTGTTCAATATTCTGCTGGGGGTGTTGGTCGGGTTACTGGCAGCGTCAATTGCTACCCTCTGGTTCATGCGGAAGGCGATCATTCGCGAGATTGCAGAACGGGCCAAGGAGCAGATAGAAGGACTGTCTGAACTGGAGGGGCAAGTTACCCAGACACGGGAAGAGGCGAAAGCAATTCTGGCAGATGTGGAAGGCATTGCCGATGAGATGGACGGCGAGGCGGAGGAATTTGAAACCCTTCTCGATCGCGAACGGCAACAGATCGCCAGTTTGGTTGGGGATCTGAAGGAATTCAAAGTTCGGATTACTCGTGAACTGGAAACCCATCTAGAATCGGCGCGGCAGGGCATTTCTGAACGAGAGGCAGATTTTACGGACCAACTGGCGGACTGGAGCGATCGGACGCTGCAACAAAAAGATCAAGTCATGGTTAAGCTGGTGGCGGCTGAAGAAACCTTTGATGGGCAACTGACGGACTTACACACGAGCGCTCAAAAGCAGAAGGATTACATTCTCAGTAGCCTGAACCAGTTGCAAACAGACCTGAACGATCGTCTGCATGAATTGCAAGCTGAAGCCCGTCAACGCAAAGAACAAGCCCTCGATTCCTTCAAGCACTCGGAACGGGATCTGGCAGATCAGTTGAGTCGGCTCCAGGCGGATGCACTGCAACGACGGGATGCTGTCCTGGCAGCCCTTGAAGCCCTGCGGGTAAACTTCGAACCCCAACTCCAAGCTCTGCAATCAGAAGCGCGCTCCCGACAGGGGGAGGTGCTGCAAGGGTTGGACCAGTCGGCACGGGACTTTACCACTCGCCTTCAAGACTTCCAAATCGAGGCTGAACAACACCGGAATGCACTCCTGCAAAGCCTGAAGGATATGCAGACGAATTTCACACCCCAGTTGGCAAGTCTGGAGGAAGAAACCCGACAGCAGTTCCATCGCCAAAAAGACGAAGTGTTTCAGCGGTTGGGAGGACTGGAACGGGAATTCACAACCCAGCTCACCAATCTACGATCGGGTTTAGAAGGGCAGCGGGCCACCACTCTGCAAGCCCTGGAAACCCTTGCGGAAGAATTCCGGCAGCACTTGACGGGGTTGGGGGATGGTCTGGGGGATCGTCGAGCGACGGCACTCCAGTCGATTGATCAGGCAGCAGCAGACTTCAGTAAACAACTCACAGATTTGCGATCAGGTTTGGAAGGCCAGCGTTCCGGAACGTTACAACGCCTGAGCGAGTTGGCGGACGAATTCCGGGGACAACTGACCGAGTTACGATCGGGCCTCGAAGGGCAGCGGTCCAATACCCTGCAACACCTGAGCCAGTTAGGGGATGAGTTTCGGGGCCAACTGGCAGACCTGCGATCGGGACTGGAAGGAGAACGGGGAGCGACCCTCAAGCGCTTGGATCAACTGGCCGACGAATTCCGGGGGCAATTGGGTGGGCTGCGATCGGGCCTGGAGGAACGGCGCAGTGAGGCGTTTCAGGAGTTGGAGCGGCTGGGAGTGGCCTTTGCCAAGCAGTTGGAAGGGTTGCGATCGGGTCTGGAGGAACGGCGAGAAGCCACTCTGCAATCTCTGGAACAACTTACGGTTGAGGGTCGTAACCATCTGACGACTCTACAAACCGAAGCCCAGGGTCAGAGGGATGAGATTCTGCAACAATTGGCAGCGGCCTCTCCCGTTTCTGAGACCGCAATCCTGGAGATCCAACAAACCATTCAGGCCCTCAATGAACAAATTGAAGCCCTCAAGCAGCAAAACTTACCTGTGCTGACGGAACAACTGGAGATTCTCAAAGGCAATCACCCAGAGTTTTTCCTGAAAGCCAGTGATGTCGTGGAACGGGCCAATTTGCTTTTCTCGTCCGGTCGCTATGACGAAGCCCTGGCCCAGTGTGAGCAAGTCCTGACCCTGCAACCGGAGAATGGGGAGATCTGGCATCAGAAGGGACTCGCCCAGCAAAAACTTCAGCAGTATGAAGCAGCCCTGGCCTCGTTCGATCGCGCCTCCCAGTTACTTCCCAATGAGGCGAAGGTGTGGCTGAGTCGAGGATTGACCTTCGGTAAGCTGAAACGATATGAAGACGCACTGACTGCCTACGATCGCGCAGTCGCCATTAAGCCCGACTACAACGAAGCCTGGGTGAATCGGGGTGTGGCTTTGGGTTATCTGCGTCGCCATCAAGAAGCCTTCGATTCCTTCGATCGGGCTGTGCAATACCAACCCGATGACTCAACCGCCTGGTTTAATCGGGGGCTGGCCCTGGAGGAATTGGGGGAATACAAGGAAGCCGTCACCTCCTTTGATGAAGTGTTGCACCTGAAGCCCGATTCCTACAAAGCCTGGGATAAACGGGGGGCAGCGTTGGTGCAGTTGGGGCGCGATCGAGAGGCCCTGACCAGTCTGGAAAAAGCCCTGGAATTGAAACCAGATTATCCCAGTGCTGTGTACAACCAGGCCATCTGCTATGCCCTTCAGCGGCAGCCAGAAAAAGCCTTGGATTATTTGGAAAAAGCAATTCAACTCAATCCTCGTTATCGCAATGAGGCAAGGGAGGAAACCGCTTTTGATGAATTATGGGAAGACGAAGGGTTTCAGAAGTTGACCGAGAGAAGTTGATCAAGGTATTACCCCCAATCCCCTCTTGGGAGGGGTGCCCGAAGGGCGGGGTGGGTCAGGGGCGAGGCTACTTTTGCGAACACTAAACCCGCCCCTGCCCCTCCCAGGAGGGGATTTAAGAAGATCTGTATACACAGTAGCTTTGCTGGAAAAGGAGGTGGGGGTGACAAATATAGGTGCCCACTTTTTACTTTTAATTAAAAAGCCCCAAGGTGCTTACTGCGATCGTTTGATGCGATCGATCTCCTGCTGAAGTTGTTCAATCTGACGACGCAGCGTATCCACTTCCCCTTCTGTCGCAACGGCTTCGGCTTTGGTTTCCACCGCTCCCTCGGCAGGGGAGTGGCGGGGATAGTTCCCGTTGCGAATCTGGCGATATTCGTCAGAAGCGGCCCACTCCTTTACAAAAGTCACCCGCTCCACGGTAAAGGGATGGGTGAGAAACACGCCCTGAGTGACATTGTTATAGAGCAGGAACTTGTAAACCTGATTCAGACCATCCTGATCCAGTTGTTGATAGCGTTCTGACTGGCGGACAAACTCATCCATACTGATTTCGTTCTCGTAGCGGTTACTCCCCCCCGCCATTTTCATCATCGAGTGCAGAATGGGGGTAATGTCATCCATCACCAAAAGAGAGGCGCGATCGGCAGAGAGTTCTGCTTTTCGCAACCATTCGTAAAAGGACAAAATCAAACCTGTCGTGATTAATCCACTCAGGCCGAAGGTGGCACTGGAAAGCCCCATGATCAGGGTGATCGCCCAGGTTGCCATCTGGGTCAGGGTCGTATGCCCACACTTCACATGTCCCAGTTCGTGGGCCAGGACCGATCGCAATTCTGCCTCTCCCAACAAATCCAACAGTGCCGTGTTGAGCACAACACAGGGTTTTTCCTGGCCCAGGGCATAGGCATTGACCAGAGGAGCCTGAGAGACGAACAAGGTTGGTTCTGGGGTGATGTCGAGATCCCGCACACATTCCCGGAACATCTGGTACAGGGTGGAATACTGGCGTGGGCCCACTTCGATGCTGTTTCCCATCAGGTAGACATAGCGGGGCCGTTCGTAGATGAATTCCATGAACTTTCGGGCCACCATATCAAACCCAGGGACGGCACGTAGGGCTTGCTCCGCCTGACGATCGAGGGGATGACGGAAGGCTTCACTGGAAATTCCTGGGTAACTCGGCATGGTGACTGGACTCCAAAAAGTCTTTTTTCCCAGGATAATCAATCTTGAGACGAGCTTGGGGGATCAGGCCGGACGATACACCTTTCCGGGGGTATGGTCTGCCTGAATTTCGATCGCCAAATCCACAGCCCCCGGTGTTTTCAATAGCGGGGGCAAAAACAAAGTGGGATGGAGCGCTTTCCAGAAATATTCGACAAACCGATCCACTTCCCCCTCCGTCATGCCCGCTCCGCCCCTGGCAATCCGATGTTGTTCCGCCCGCCGCCGCCACTGCTGACTGAGACGGTAATCGACGGGAGTTAATACCCAGAGGTGATCGAGGCAATCCCAGAGGGGCAGGTATTCCCGCAACCGATCGTTCATGTCACGGGCAAAGGTGCGATCGGCCTCAGTGGTAATGGGATCGGGGGGATCATCAAAACAGTGGGGATCGATCGGGCGCATCCCGACAAACCATCCTTCAAATAGCACGACTTGAATGTCTTGGACCGTTTCTGATTGGGTTCGATCGCCCTGTCCCTGATGAGCTGACTTATCAAATCGGGGGACGGAAACGGGAGTGTTTCCCCGGCGCAACTGCCCCAAGACCTCGATCCCCAAGGAAACCTCATGGGTGCCGGGAGGACCGCGCCAAAGCAATCGGGGATCTTGTTCCTGAAGTCTTTGCCGCTCGACATAGGGTTTGTACAGGTCATCCAGGGAAAGACTGAGGGTGGGGTAGCCCAGGTGGGAGAGCAGCAGGGCAAGAACAGCCCCCATTGTGGTTTTTCCTGTTCCCTGTCCCCCTAAAATGCCTTGAACCAGGGGGCGATCGAGGGCCTGTCGTCGCTGGTGCAACCCCACTGCTAGCGGAATCCACAACTCCCATAGAGGGGTCAGATCGGGAGGAATCTGCAATTGCTCCTGGCACAGGTGTTGGTAGTTAGGGTAAGAGGCGCGGAGGAGGTGAAGGCGATCGAACAGCACCGCCTCCCAGTTCTCATCTGTGATCCCAAAGGCATGGGCACGATCGGGATCTTCCAATAATGCGTCACCCAAAAATTTTATCTCAGAGGTTGTTAAGGATGATTGGGCCATCCAGCGCTGAAAAATACTCAACTGGCAATCTTGAACGCTTCCACAAACATCCCATAAACCAACCCAATCTTGGTGGTATTAATCAAGTCCACTCCCAGGGAGCGGGGGCCTCGGTTAGTGTTACCGTAGATTACGCGGCTAATGCTCTCTGTAATAAGCACCAGTAGCCCAGCGGTTGTAATATCTAATTCTGCCCGCTGCCCTGCGGTGGTGGGGATCGCTGTTCCCAGGTAAATCCCAAACAGCAGTGCAATGGTCAGCAGAGAAAGCCGTCGCCACGGATTGCGAAAAAATTGCTCAAACTGATTTGTAGCCCGATCAAACAAGGTGTTGAGACGAGTGTTTTGCATATTATTTCTCCACAGAAATATTCCGTTGAATGGTAACGAAGTTTCCCGGAACGTCTATAGATAACGGAACGTCTTGACGATCATCGCTAACCTGATAGAAAGCATTGAGAAAAATTGAGCATTAGATTGGGATTTTCCTCCCAGGCAATTTCAGTCATGGGGAGCGATCGGCGAGAATAGATCTATAAAATCACCAGTAAAATTACCACCGTTCTTGCAGCCCATCGAACTACTTGCGGTAGGGCCATTGCAGAAACAAACTTGACCAGATTGTTGGAATTAGATTGCCAATCTAAGACTTCCATTTTGCATTTTTATTTGCAATTTTCAAAACCGTGAGTCTAAAGTTTTCTGGTGAGTTTAAACTGATGACTTTGAAAGTTCATTAAATCCTGAAATTAGTTGTCTTCTAAGCTTGCTATTGCTAAATGAAAGCTCACTCATCGCGGGGTGAAGGCATACGATGAAACTTATTCGATACCCTGCTCTAATTATTTCCGGCTCCATGTTCTTGGGCGCAATCCTTTTAGCTTTGGGCAAATTCCATCTCGATACCTGGTCTCGCGAAGAAGAAAAGCTCTCTGCTCTGCCAGAGTCGATCGCCCTTCGCAACACAGCTCCTGCTAGCACCCTTCCGGCTCCCCCCCTTCCCAGTTCCTCGGTCCCCAATCCTGAGCCAAAAACGGGGGCTTCCCCTGTCCCCACGGTAGCGGCAGCAGGTCCGGGTGCATTGCGGGTCAGCAATCAAACCCCCCATCCTGTTAGGATTGCTCTATTAAGCCGCCTCCCTGCTCGCGCTGGCTCCCAGCAAGCCCGGTATAGCACGCCTGCCCATTGGGATTTTGCTCCTTCGGAAGGCAGCTTGCGGGGGTTAACCCTCTCCCTACCGGGAAGCGCTCTACGATTGAAAAAAGGAGATATTATTGTCGCCTTTGCTCAGGATGGCTCACGCGCTTATTGGGGACCCTTCGTCGTAGGGGAAACTCCCCTGCCTCTCTGGAATGGGCGATTGTCTGAATGGCAACTCACCTTGCGAGGGGATCAATAAGCAACCCATCCTATGGTATTTTGTTCTGAGCAATTTTTTGGCAGTCACGATGGAACCGCATAGCGAACTCAAACCCGTTCCCTCCCCATCGCCTTCCTCTACACCAGAACCGTCTCCTGCAAGCGGAGTGCCCTTGGGGGAGACGCTTCGTCGGGGATGGGATTGGGTCGTTTTTGTTTGGCAAACGGGGAGGCGCTTAGGAGGTCCAGGGGAAGTCTTCAGAACGATTTTTACCGTGCTATCTCTCTTGATTCGCCGAACTTTAACGCAATGGGGACTCTTGAAACGATAGACTGGGGACTTGGCTCCAGTGGCTTCGGTGATAGGCTGAAATTTTAGAGGTGAATGGTAGCTACGTGTTTTACGATCCCCAGCAATTTGAATTTGTGACCACCCTGGAGTCTAACTGGCAAACCGTCCGGGCAGAGTTGGAACAACTGCGCGAGGGTGATTTTATTCCCTGGCCTGAAAAGTATCTCTATGGGAAAGGGTGGGATACCTTTGGTCTTTATGCTTTTGGGATCAAATTGGCAAAAAACTGTCAGTTGTGCCCGAAAACAGCAGCCCTGTTAGCACAAATTCCCGGCCTCACGACAGCAGGGTTTTCGTCCCTGGCTCCGGGAACCCATATTGCTCCCCATACGGGATATCCAGATGGCTTACTGCGATGTCACCTGGGGGTGATCGTTCCCGACGAGTGTGCCCTCCGGGTCGCCGACAAAACCCATGCCTGGTCTGAAGGGAAATGTCTGGTTTTTGACGACACTTCCGAACATGAAGCCTGGAACCGTTCCGATCGCACCCGCATTGTCTTACTCATCGACTTTAAGGCTCCCGATGGGTTACTCAGTTCTGTACCCGTATCCGAAAGGTCCCCAACGAAGCCCAATCTTTTTTCGTTCTTGAATATCTTCAAAGGAAAGCCGTAGAGACGTTCCAAAGGAACATCTCTACAAAATCCGCTGGAAGGAGTAGCCCTTAGCCTCTTGCAGCCTGTTTTTCAATAAAGTGCGCCCAAACCCCCCGATCAGGTCCAGCTACCCGATCCATGTAGTTGTAGGGATACAGCAACTTCCGGCCTTCCGTATTGGTATAACCGGACAATGCATCTCCCCAGGGATCATTCACAATAAAGCCCTGAGCGTTGTAGCCCACTAGCGTAATAATGTGTCCTCCGTGAGTGAAATATCCGCCCAGCACCACAGGCCGCCCATTCATCAATTCTGTTTTGACCTCAACCCAACGGCGAGTGGTCGTAAAGCTGGTCTTAAACCCATAAGCTTTAATCAGTGCTGAGAGAACAGCATTATCGGTCTGACTACCTTCCCCATATTTGTTCAAACACCACTGAAGCATTTCATCTTCTAACTGCCCGCCCCCTCTTGAACGAATACCATAGTAGGCTAGCACCATCGCGATCGAAGTCACGTTACAGGTGGCCCAGGACAATCGGGGATTATCCCGTTGGGAGAAATAGGGAACGTTCAGTTCAATTTGTTTGGGGGCAGGGTTGAAGGGTTGGCCTCCCCGCTTGAGTTGAACATGATCTGTGAAGATATAGCCCGTATTTCCAAAACCAGGAATGTTTTCAGTCAGCGCCACTTTAATGTGATCCTCTGCCACCACATAGCCCGAAACCCCATAGAAACTACCTGCCTGGAGAACGGCTCGTTCATTAGATTTGAGGCTGGCAGAAGCAACAGGGCGCTTCTTAAAGACCGTCGTTTTGAGAATCCAAACCGTCAATGCATTGGGGGAGAAGCTAACAACCTTTCCATCTCGCTTGATCTGAACGTGCTGCCAATAGACAAACCCCGTCTTCCCAAAAGCCGGAATCTCGTCTACCAGGGAAAGGCGGAAATGACCGGGAACCGCTGCATATCCCGTAATTGGCAAGCTCAATCCCTGCACTAATTGGGTTTTTTGGCTGTCGGGAAGTTTGGAGGAGTCTTCTGGTTTGGCTTTCAACAAGGTTGTTTGAGTGATCAAGGCTTGCCCACCCCCAAGCGGATTGTCGGGCACATCGCTGATCGTAAACCGCAGCACCCGGCTTCCCTTACTCAGTTGAACATGGGGTTCGTAAAAGTAACCAAATTCCCCCAGAGGTGCGATCGGTGGATCGAGCACAAGCTTGAGGTGCCCATCGACGAAGCCATACTTGATCACTCTGAAAGTTTGCCCTGCACTGACGATCGCTTTCTGATCTGCCGGAAGTTTCGAGGAATCAATCGGACAGGCTTTGAACAGAGAATTCTCCAGGATCTTCAGGGTAAAGTCCTGCCCGATCGTCATGGGATCAGTGCTGACCGTAATGTAGATCACCTGTTCACCGACGGTTTTGCCACTAGCATCCGTTCCCTTCAAGCGTAACCAACGGACTCCCGGTGTCTTAAACCCCTGGGGAAGCTGGACCTGCCAGGAAGCAGTTTGCGGATTGACCTGGAGACCAAGGGGAAAGCGATCTTCCGCAATCAGGGTAAGGGTCGTGACTCTGAGGGGATCATACTTCCCCTGAAGCGTAATGGCTTGATTGAGTAACACTTCCCTGGGGCCGAGATAGCTCACGGCGACAGGCGGAGATGGGGCTGTTCCTGGATTTGCAACCGGAGTCTGGGTCATACGCACCTCATTGAAGTTAAAAGTTCACTCTCATCCCAAACGATAGCCAAAACCACGGACGGTCTGCACATATTCAGGCTTGCCGGGGTCCATTTCCAGTTTTTCGCGCAGCCAACGAATATGAACATCCACAGTTTTAGAATCTCCCATAAAATCAACCCCCCAGATCTGGTCCACCAGTTGTTCACGGGACCAAACTCGGTGGGGTTGAGTAATCAAGCATTCTAGCAACTTAAATTCTTTCGGAGAAAGATAAATCTCCTGTCCCCGAACACTCACCTGGCAGGTTTGAGCGTTCAAAGTAATGTCTTTAAATCTCAAAACACTGTCCGGGTTCATTGGGCGTTCTGGGTAGGCGCGGCGGAGCAGGGCACGACAACGGGCGATCAATTCCCGCATGCCAAAGGGTTTTGCCAGATAATCATCGGCTCCAACTTCCAAACCCACCACCCGATCGGTCTCACTCCCACGAGCACTCAACATCAGAATTGGCACTTCGTCCCCTCCTTGACGAATGAGACGGCACAGGTCCAACCCATTCATGTTGGGTAACATCACATCTAAAATAATCAGGTCATAGGTGGAGGGAGTACGATCGGCCCCATCCCTTGAGTAGAGCATCTCCCATGCCGATCGCCCGTCAGGAGCGAGAGCCACGTCGTAGCCTTCCTCCTTCAGGGATAAGCCCACCGTTTCTCGAATGAGAGCCTCATCGTCCGCGATCAGAATTTTTTTGATTTGGTGCTCGATTTGTAACACCGAAGGTTCAAGTAGCGCCACAATGAATGGAGAGAATCAGCACCTTGATATTATCCTGGCTCATTCCAATTGGGATGCTCCGCTCAAGAATTCAATTGGATCAAATCACTCCTGTCTTTCAATGCAGCGCAAATTTTTGCCAGAGAAACCCGAAATAACCAGGAGCGGCAGGGATTTCTAATCCCCGATCGACCATGAGTTGCTGTACACGGGGTAAATGGTAATAGGGCACCTTGGGAAAGAGGTGATGTTCGCAGTGGTGATGAGTTCCCAACGGCGCAATAATAAACCGTTCAAACCAATTCGCGTGGGTGCTGCGAGTGATTTCCTGCGGCTGAGACTCTGGGCTGATTCCCGGTTCAAAATTGTGTTCCACCGCCGATCGCAACCGAATCAGCGCCGGATACAGGGTCATGATCGGCAGCACATAGAACAGGGGATAGTAGATGGGACCCAACACCAGGCTATAGAATCCCAGCACCGTAAGCTGAGTCAGAATTACGGGATACATGACCTTCAAAGCTCCCCACAGAAACGCGGGACTCAGTTTCTGCCAGGGTGTCGTAGAAAATGATGCTTTTGTGTCAGATGGTTGGGCATACTGGGACAACCGCTTCAGGGCAGACAGAAAGAAGAAATCTTGCAGCAACATCCGCAGAAACTGGCGGGGAGTCTGATTCGGCTCTCCCCAGATGCGATCGGGGTCTTCTGGCGTATTGAGATACAGGTGGTGTTTCAGATGGGATTGCATGTGCCCCTTGCGGGTGTAGCCAATCAGGTACGCACAGAGGTTGCCGACGATCGCGTTAGCCTGGGGTGTTTCGAGCAAACAGCCATGATCGCTAAAGTGGACCAGTTGGGCCAGAGAGTTCAAGTTACGGACGTTGAGGAGAATGCACAGCCCAAAAATCAGGGGATTGGGGAAGAAGCGATAGAGAAAGGGCACTGCCAGCAACGACACCAACAGCAATCCCAGGTCAAAATAAACCCGTCCCGGCTGGATTTCTAAAATCGATCGTAACTCCTCTTTTGAGAGCGTGACTCCTTTCAAGGCATTCCAGTTTGCCTGAAGCGGATTCAAATCGAGTTCAGTGGGTTTAGGAGAGACGTTAAATGGTTGCAATGCCATAGGTTCTTAAAGATTCACGCAATCTTCCGTAAATCTACCGCAAACCGCCCCCTCAGGCCAGTTGTCCCTTTTTAAGTGGACTTCAGAAGGGTTTGCGCCAGCGGTACAAATATACTTTTTCATCCCGCACAATTGCTTCTGTTAGGCGGGCAACCTCTGTTGCGGAAGCC
>JANRKG010000033.1:0-17696 GCA_033763635.1 Leptolyngbyaceae cyanobacterium bins.59 | reverse complement strand
CAGTGCCACAGGCGCTCACCGTTGGAGTAGTGATTTTGGCAACCGACGGGTCATGGATACGTGGGCGTTTTATCCTTCATCGGTGCTTCAGGTTCCTGGTTTAGTCAGGCTAAATGAAGCGGATTTGGCAGTCGTGAAGACGGCGGATCGATCCACGATCGCAGCCGGATCAACGATCGGCTACACGATTGTTGTGACCAACAATGGACCCAGTAACGTTACGAATGCGCCCTTCTCTGATAACGTTCCCGCAACCCTCACCAATGTTTCCTGGAGTTGTACAGCTTCCAATGGCTCCAGTTGCGGAACGGCGAATGGCACTGGAAACAACATTAGTGTGCCGCTCAATTTACTCAATGCAGGAACGGCTACGATTCGAGTGACAGCGGTTGTCAACCCTACTGCCACAGGCACCATCACCAATACTGCCCAGATTCTACGCCCAAATGATGTGACCGATCCGGATGACCCCGGTCGAACCGGGGCAGCCGACAACTCCGAGCCAGAAGCCATCACGATCGTCGCTCCCGTTACAAATGTGGTGGGTCAGAAATCGGTGCGATTTGTGGCAGATAATGATACCAGTGGCACAGTGACGGTGAACGACGAAGTAGAGTACACCGTCACCTATTCCAATACAGGTGCCAACGTCAACAGCGATGTCATCAACTTTGTCATTAATGATGCCCTCCCTTCCCAACTCTCGTTTGTGGCAGGGAGTGCTGCCATTGTCAGTCAGACTACTGGCAACAACATCACCCTGAACCCAAACTACAATGGAGCAGGAGTCACAGCGCTTACGACTCTTGTATCGGGTACCAGTGCAGGGAACTCCAGCACGCTCCGCATTGGAGATACCATCACCATTCGGTTCCGGGCCAGAATTAATAATGCGAATAATGGGAACCCGATCGACAACCAGGCAATCGCCCAGCATACGGTTCCCGGTAATGCGACGGTCCAGAATGTGCTGTCGGACGCGGATGCTGCCGGAGGAACTAGCACCGCCCCTGCCCTTAACGCTGCTTTTTCGCAAGTTGCAGATGATGGGGCGAACACTGGAAACGCAGCCAGCACCGCTGACGATGACCCAACCCGAATTACCGTTGTTCCCGCTCCACTATCCCCCA
This sequence comes from Leptolyngbyaceae cyanobacterium bins.59, assembly GCA_033763635.1. Taxonomy (GTDB): domain Bacteria; phylum Cyanobacteriota; class Cyanobacteriia; genus JANRKG01. Next base: position 16,566 of record JANRKG010000033.1, on the reverse strand, counting down.
ACGTTTCGGGAACGAAATCCATTCGATTCTTGGAAGATCGGGATAACACAAATTCGGTCACAGTGGGGGATGTGGTGGAATACCTCATTACCTACACCAACCAAACCCCCATTGGCACCGCCGATGCAACCAACTTTGTTATTAATGAACCCCTACCGCCCCAACTCACTTATGTTGCAGGCAGTGCGGCGATCGTCAGCCAGACAGCGGGAAATGCCATCACCCTCAACTCGGCCTACAATGGAACAGGAGCTTTGACGAATTCGGGAACCCTGAGATTGGAGGATACGATCGTCATTCGGGTCCGGGCTACGATCAATAGTGCCAACAATGGCAATGCAATTTCTAACCAGGCTACTGCAACCTTCAACAGTGCAGCGAACGCAACGACGCGAACAGTGCTGACGGATGCGGATTCTGCGGGTGGGACGAGCAATACTCCTGCGGTTAACAATCCATTCTTGCAAACGGCGGATGATGGGGTGAACACTGGGAATAACCCGGCCAACACTGCCGATGATGACCCAACTCTCTTCCGAGTGGTTACGCCTGCCACAGCTCCCAGTGTTGTGGGCAGGAAATCCGTGCGATTCGTAGCAGATAACGATACCAGTGGCACCGTTACTCTGGGCGATACCGTAGAGTACAGCATTACCTACAATAACCTGGCTCCCGCTGCCACTGCTGATGCTCTGAACTTTGTCATCAATGAGACGCTTCCGGCCCAGCTTACCTATCTTGCCAACAGTGCGACCATTACCAACCTCACGACAGGAAATACGATCGCCCTCGTTTCGGGCTACAACGGCAGTGGTGCCCTGACCAGTTCGGGAACCTTAAGACTGAATGACACGATTACGATTACCTTACGGGCTACGATTAACAGCATCAATGCTGGAAATCCGATTCCCAACCAGGCGACTGCGACCTTCAGCAGTGCTAGTAACCCAGCAACTCAAACTGTTCTGACGGATGCGGATGCGGCGGGGGGAAGCAGCAATGCCCCGGCAGTCAATAGCGCTTTCTTGCAAACGAATGATGATGGGGCCAACACCGGGAATAATCCAGCCAACACCGCCGATGATGATCCGACCCTGATTCGAGCGGTCGCCGGACCTACTGCGAATCTGCGCCTGGTGAAGCGCATCACCCGGTTAAATGCCACCGCCTTTACCGAAGTTCTTGATGATCCAAGCGATCCCAATGATGATGCAATCCGTAACTGGCCTGCGGGTTATCTACAGGGCAGAATTAACCGGGGAGTTGGAACAGATGTGGTTTCTCCTTTTCCCGGAGATGAACTGGAGTACACTATTTACTTCCTCTCTGATGGCACAAGGGACATTAGTAATCTGAACCTGTGCGATCTGGTGCCCCTGAACACTACCCTGGTTGCCAATGCATTCAATGGATTACCTGTGGCACCGGGAGGGATCGGAGGTGATCGCGGGGTTGCAATCGATCTTAATGGCTCCACGTTGGGTTACAGCAATGGAGCGGATGGCGATCGGGCCAGCTTCTATCAAGTGGGAACTTCTGTTCCGGTGCCATCGGGGGCAGCGGCTCCAGCCCCTTGTCAGGCATTTAATACGGCAGCAAATGGGAATGGGGCTGTGGTAATTAATCTTCCCAGTCTGCCGCGATCGACCGCACCGGGAGCGCCGACCACCTCCTATGGATTTGTACGCTTCCGTGTCCGAGTTCGGTAGATTCTCTGGCAAAACAAAAGGGAACGATCCCCTTCAGTGATAAGCTGAATAGTGACATTTGCTTAACAGTGTTCAAATCTCCAAACGGCTGTTTTACCCTATAGGCGCGAGCATGGTCACCACCGCAGAAAAAACAAATACCGGATTTATTACGCAGATTATTGGTCCCGTTGTGGACGTGCGATTTCCTGGCGGCAAAATGCCCCAGATCTACAATGCTCTGAAAATTACGGGTCAGAATGCCAGTGGACAAGAAGTTGCAGTCACCTGTGAAGTGCAGCAACTTCTGGGGGATAACCAGGTCCGTACCGTTGCCATGAGTTCCACCGATGGGCTGGTACGGGGCATGGAAGCATTGGATACGGGTGCCCCCATCAGCGTTCCTGTAGGCATTCCTACCCTGGGCCGTATTTTTAACGTATTAGGTGAGCCTGTTGATAACAAAGGCCCCGTTAATACCCAAGAAACCTCTCCCATTCACCGCGATGCTCCCAAACTGACGGAACTGGAAACCAAGCCTTCCGTGTTCGAAACAGGGATTAAGGTGGTTGACCTGCTGACTCCCTACCGCCGGGGTGGCAAAATCGGCCTGTTCGGAGGAGCTGGGGTTGGTAAGACTGTGATTATGTTGGAACTGATCAACAACATCGCAACCCAGCACGGAGGGGTGTCGGTGTTTGGAGGCGTGGGGGAACGGACCCGTGAAGGGAACGACCTCTACAACGAAATGATCGAATCCGGTGTAATCAACAAAGACAATCCCAGTGAATCTAAGATTGCGCTGGTATACGGTCAGATGAACGAACCCCCCGGAGCACGGATGCGGGTTGGTCTATCTGCTCTGACGATGGCTGAATACTTCCGGGATGTGAACAAGCAAGACGTGTTGCTGTTCATCGACAACATTTTCCGTTTCGTCCAAGCGGGTTCTGAAGTATCCGCACTGCTGGGCCGGATGCCCTCTGCGGTAGGATACCAGCCCACGCTCGGAACAGACGTAGGGGATCTGCAAGAGCGGATTACATCCACCACCCAGGGTTCTATCACCTCTATCCAAGCCGTGTATGTTCCTGCGGATGACCTGACGGACCCCGCTCCCGCAACCACCTTCGCCCACCTGGATGGAACCACCGTACTGTCCCGGGGGCTGGCTGCGAAGGGGATTTACCCTGCTGTGGACCCTCTGGATTCTGCTTCCACCATGTTGCAACCCAGCATCGTTGGTGACGATCACTATGGGACTGCCCGTGCGGTGCAATCCACCCTGCAACGCTACAAAGAACTGCAAGACATCATCGCCATTTTGGGTCTGGATGAATTGTCTGAAGATGACCGTCTGATTGTTTACCGTGCTCGGAAAATTGAGCGCTTCCTGTCCCAACCTTTCTTTGTGGCGGAAGTGTTCACGGGTGCCCCTGGTAAGTACGTCAAACTGGAGGAAACCATTAAGGGATTCAAGATGATCTTGAGTGGTCAACTGGATGACCTGCCAGAGCAAGCTTTCTACATGGTCGGTGGCATCGATGAAGCGATCGCCAAGGGCGAAAAGATGAAGGCGGAAGGGAAGTAAGAGGGGCTAGTGGGTAATGGGTAACTGCTTCTTACCATTACCCATTACCCATTACCCATTACCTGAATTTGAGAATTAAGTTATGGCACTAACCGTTCGTGTAATTGCGCCGGACAAAACCGTTTGGGATTCTCCGGCAGAGGAAGTCATTCTTCCCAGTACAACAGGTCAATTGGGTATTCTGTCCGGTCACGCGCCGCTGCTGACGGCTTTAGATACTGGAGTGATGCGGGTTCGTTCCACTGGGGGTCGCGATTGGACTGCGATCGCCTTGATGGGTGGCTTCGCAGAAGTGGAATCCGATGAGGTGACGATTCTGGTCAATGGAGCCGAGCGAGGGGATGCGATCAACCTGGAGGAAGCGCGTACAGCTTTCACCCAGGCGGAAACCCGTCTGAGCCAGGTTCCTGCTGGCGATCGACAGGAGCAAATTCAAGCGGCCCAAGCATTCAAGCGGGCCAGAGCTAGATTGCAAGCGGCGGGTGGTGCAAGCCAACGCTAAACTTGTCGAAAACACAGAAGCCGCCATCACTGGCGGCTTTTTGAGTAATCAACTCATCAACTCATTGAGATGGATCAAGCGCTCCCCGTGAAGGTCACTTCAGGAAATTTTGCCTGAGCTTCAGAGAGGGGACGACGACGACCCTCTTCCTGCCAGTAATTGATGACTTCGGTAGCTTTGTTCAGCAATTCTACGCGGTCTTTTTCCGCAATCCAGTGCTTGGCTTCCAACTCGGTTTTCAATTGTTCCCAGGCATCGTTCCGGGGCCAGAAAAAGTAGGATGTCAGGGGGCTGGTACCCTTGCCGACCACCTGATCCACTGCCAGCGCTACGTTTTCATCTAGCCACAGAACCTTCAGAATAAACTTTGACAATCACACCTCCTAGCGTGTGGATGCTGCAAACTGTACGGTCTCTTATCTTATCGCACGTTTTCAGTTTGCGAGTAAGGGATAGCGGGATTGATCTGAAATGAAATTAAAACAGGCGATCGTTGTGTTTGATATTGATGGAGTCGTCCGAGATGTGGGTGGCTCCTACCGCCGTGCTCTGGCGGACACCGTGGAACATTACACCCAGGAAGTCTACCGCCCTTCCCAGGAGGATATTGATACCCTGAAATCCGAGGGAATTTGGAATAACGACTGGGAAGCGTCTCAGGAGATGATTCAGCGTTACTTCAAGGCTCAAGGAAAGCCCATTGATGTCACTTATGATGAAATCGTTGCTTTCTTTCAGAGTCGCTACCGGGGCGGCACTGACCCTCAGAATTGGACTGGTTACATCTGCACAGAACCGTTGTTAGTCAGTCCGGCTTATTTCGATCGTCTCACTGATGCTGGAATCAAGTGGGGCTTTTTCAGTGGAGCGACCCGTATGTCTGCGACCTATGTGTTAGAACGTCGGCTAGGTATCCAACCTCCTGTTCTGATTGCGATGGAAGATGCTCCTGGCAAGCCCGATCCCACTGGTTTAATCGCCGCGATCGAACAATTGGGAGCCACTGCCACTGATCCCGTTTTCTACATTGGGGATACGGTGGCGGATTTGTACGCTGTCGAGAATGCCGCGAAGTTGCAGCCCGATCGCCCCTGGATTGGGATAGGAGTTCTACCGCCCCACGTGCAGGATACGATCGAACATCAAATTGCCTATGCCCAAGGTTTAGAAACCGCTGGAGCCGTTCGAGTTCTTAGCAATATGGAGGAACTGACTCCCGAACTGATTTGGGAACTGATGGACTAGGGACAAAATAGACTGAAGCAATGAGCATCCTTTATTCCGTAGAGGGATTTGAATTTGAATGGGATGATACTAAAGCCACTAGCAACTTTAAGAAGCATGGAGTGAGTTTTGAAGAGGCAGCAGAAGTTTTTCTAGATCCTTTTTATGTAATGGGTGATGCATCAGCGAATGATGAAGTGCAAGAATTTGCATTGGGATATTCCTTAGCAGAACGCTTACTCTTGGTCGTACATATTGAGCGAGGCCAAAGAATTAGAATAATTTCAGCCCGTGTTGTCACTCATGCCGAGCGGAAGTTATATGAGCAATCTTGATGAATCGTTGGAGTTTGAAGAACCCCTGGAATTAAAGGTACATCCTCGCGAATCAGAAACGATATCAATTCAAATTCCTAAAGACACCCTGGAATCGCTCAGAAAAGTGGCAGCGCAACGAGAGATTCCCCTGGAGGGGTTACTCAAATTTTACATTGGCAAGTGTTTGCGACAGGATTTGAGACAGCTATTTGCAAATCAAGTGTTGAATTCTACTGCAAAGGTCCTGGCAAGATACCACTATTCAGAGGAAGAGGTTGCCAAAATTTTGCAAGAAATTCGGATGGAAACGAAGTAAGGCATTGTTGCAGATTGAGATTGGTTTAGCTCTAATGCCCTACTCTTATGAATCCTGGGAAATCGCGATCTTGAGGCTATGGCAAAATTGACCGATCGCCTGTAATCCTTGAGCCGGAGTTCCGTCTGCCAATCGCTTTACAAAAGCACTGCCCACAATCACCGCATCGGCTCCCCATTCCATCACCTGACGGGCCTGTTCGGTTTGGGAAATGCCAAAACCAACCCCAATCGGCTTATCGGTGACTTGTCGTAAGTCCAGAACCAAATCCTGAACCCGTTCTCCCACTTGGGACCGGATGCCCGTGACTCCGGTAACACTCACCAGATAGATGAAGCCCTGGGATTGGCGAGCGATCGCCTCAATCCGGTCTTTAGAACTGGTCGGAGCCACCAGTAAAATTACTTCAATGCCAATCTCAGCCGCAGGTTTCAGAAGTACGTCCGCTTCCTCCAGAGGCAGATCCGGTACGACTAACCCCTTCACCCCGACCTCAGCAATCTGACGTAAGAAAGATGCAATCCCCCGATTCAGGATTGGGTTGTAGTAAGTAAACAGGATGATCGGAGCTTGCAACTTGGGAGCCACTTCCCGGAGCATTTCTAACACCTGCTCCAGGCGCACCCCTTTCTGGAGGGCGCGAGTTGCTGCTGCCTGAATAACGGGACCATCGGCTAGAGGGTCAGAGTAGGGAACGCCCAGTTCAATCAAATCGGCCCCATTTTGATCCAGGATGTGGAGCGCTTTCGCCGTTGTCTCCAAATCGGGATCACCTGCGGTAATGAAGGGGACCAACGCACATTGCCCTCGATCGCGGAGGGCTTCAAACTGACCAGAAACCGATACCATGCCTAACCCTTATGACTCACTTCTTGATTGTTTTCCTGCTCAAGTTCTGCTTGAAGGTGAGCAAGTTCTTCTGGGGTTAGTTCTTCGAGCCGTTTCTGTAAAACGGCTTCCTCATAGTCTTTGAGTTGCTGATTGTAGGTCATGTTTTGCGTGAGGGCACGCAACAGGTAGGTGAGGAGCCAAATTACTAAGCCTCCTACCAGCACAGCCTGACTCCAGATTCCGGCCTGGGTACTCTCTAACCCAACAACCTGAAGCAGGACGTAAAGCGCGCCCCCACTGATAAAAATAATTAACCCAATGCCAATGGCATCAATTCGTCGCATGGATTCAAAAGAACCAGATCCAAAAGAACCAGTAAGGAAAGAAGAAAATCCCTTTCCTATCCTTGCACAATCTGGCGCTTCTGGGGACGGAAATTCAGGAAGGGAGCCAGTGCTAACAGCCCAGGGAAGAAGAAGAACACCAGGAAGTACATGAGAACTCGCTCCCAGGAGCTAGCGGTGTACCAGCGCTTTGACAGATACAGATAAATGAGGACTGGAATCACAAGCAGATAGGCACCGCCCAACACGACATATTCTGCCAGCACTAGACTGTTATTTGCCAGGAAATCCATTAGTGTGTTAGCCATCTAGTCCACAACCTAGAAACAACTCAAAACCATTGCAAAACCATTGTAGGGGTATTGTACGGCGAGATGTTCCCCCTGCCTATCTGGTTCGCTTCACTAATTGTAATGTCTATCATAGATTCGATCGCAAAAAGGGAGTTGCCAAAAAACTACAATTGATGCTCCAATAGAAAAGCTTCTTTGTTGGAGCAAATTGGGGGCGTGGCGGAATGGTAGACGCTACGGACTTAAACTTTTGAGCACCTGAACAGAAATGTTCAGTGTGAATGGAGTCAAATTCGGTGAAGGCTTCACTGCTAACGCCGAGCTAAGATCTAAGAAGCTATTGGCATACTTCTTGGAGAAAGTGTAGAGACTAAACGGCTCCCGCCTGACTGGTTCTAGTGTACTAAAAGGCGAAGACATAGTCCAGACTACAAACACGTAATTTATTGCGTGGTGGCGAAAGCCATAGTGGTAAGAAAATCCGTTGACCGCAAGGTCGTGTGGGTTCAAGTCCCTCCGCCCCCATTTAGTTAAGAAATTCTAAATAAATAAAGTCACGTCTTGCTATCTCATCCTAAAAAGATATGACGTTAGAACCGCAGATCAGCCGACTGGATGAAAAACTAGAAACGCTCACCGATCAGATTGGACGACTGACAGAGGTTGTTACGACTGGATTTCAGGAAACGCGAGAATCCTTTCAGGAATTTCGGGCATCCTTTCAAAAACTTCAGGAATCTAATGAGAGGCTTCAGGCATCAATCGATCGAGTTCAGGCTACCACTGAGCGACAGGCAGAAATCTCGGCACAGCAGACCGAAAATGTAACCCGTCTTGTGCGAATTGTGGAGAATTTGCTTCAGCAAAAGCTGACTGGATGAAAAAGCATGAAAAAGGGACATCAGAATTTGATGTCCCCTGGAGTTTTCAGTCAACAGAGTTTTAGGTCAATAGACCCACTGGGAGCCGTTTGAACGAGAGGCGTTCATTTTCCACATCTACAAAGATCGTGTCTTCGCCGCTGAACTCGCCTCGCAGAATACACTTCGCGATCGGAGTCTCCAATTCCCGCTGAATCGCCCGCTTCAGAGGCCGTGCCCCAAATACAGGGTCGTACCCCACTTCTGCCAGGAAATCGAGTGCCGCATCGGATAGGCGAAGGGCGATCTTGCGCTCCTTCAGACGAGTTTCCAGCCGTTGTACCTGGATGCGGACGATTTCGCGCAATTCGTCCCGTTGCAGGGTGTGGAAGATGATGATCTCGTCAATCCGGTTCAGGAATTCAGGGCGGAACTGATTTCGCATCAGATCCATCACCCGACCTCGCATCTCCTCATAGCGCTCCTCATCCCCCGACACATCCAGAATGTACTGAGACCCTATGTTGCTCGTCATGATGATGATGGAATTTTTGAAATCCACCGTATGACCTTGGGAATCTGTCACCCGCCCATCATCGAGAATTTGCAGCATGATGTTGAACACATCGGGATGGGCCTTCTCGATTTCATCAAACAGGATAACTGCATAGGGGCGACGGCGGATGGCTTCGGTTAACTGGCCCCCTTCTTCGTAGCCGACATAACCGGGAGGCGCACCAATCAACCGAGAGACCGCATGTTTCTCCATGTACTCTGACATGTCGATCCGAACCATTGCCTCTTCCGTATCAAAGAGGTAGGCTGCCAGTGCCTTCGCCAGTTCCGTTTTCCCAACACCTGTTGGCCCCAGGAAAATAAAGCTGGCAGTGGGACGGTTCGGGTCTGCTAACCCGGCTCTGGCCCGTTGAATCGCATCGGCTACCGCTGTCACTGCTTCCGACTGACCAATCACTCGACGGTGCAGTTCATCCTCCAGGTGCAGAAGCTTCTGCATCTCCGATTCCACCAACTTGTTCAGCGGAATCCCGGTCCACTTGGAGATAATCTCAGCAATGTCAGATTCTGTGACTTCTTCCCGCAACAGGGATTTAGCACTCTTTTGAGCTTGAGCGAGTTTCGCTTCCGTTTCCTCTAGTTGGCGTTGCAGATCCGTCAGCTTCCCGTACTTCAATTCAGCCGCTCGGTTCAGGTCATAATCCCGCTCGGCCTGTTGAATTTCGATGTTCACATGATCGATCTCTTCTTTAATTGTTTTCCGCCGATCGAGTACATCCTTTTCTGCCTGCCACTGGGCATTCAGACGAGACTGATCTTCCTTCAGATCTGCCAACTCCCGCTCAATTTTGTTGAGCCGTTCCCGTGAAGCCGGATCGCTTTCCTTCGCGAGGGACAGTCGCTCCATCTCCAACTGAAGGATTTTGCGATCGATCTCATCCAGTTCATCGGGTTTAGAGGTACTCTCCATCTTCAGTTTGGCAGCCGCCTCATCCACCAAGTCAATCGCTTTATCTGGCAGGAAACGATCGCTAATGTAGCGGGTCGAAAGGGTAGCAGCCGCCACCAGCGCACTATCGGCAATCTTGACGTTATGGTGGGTTTCGTAGCGATCCTTCAAGCCGCGCAGAATGGAAATCGTATCTGCCACCGTCGGCTGATCGATGTACACCTGCTGAAAGCGCCGCTCCAGAGCCGCATCCTTTTCAATGTACTTCCGGTACTCATCTAGAGTGGTTGCACCGATACAGCGCAGTTCGCCCCGTGCCAGCATGGGCTTCAGCAGGTTCCCGGCATCCATCGCGCCCTGAGTCGCACCTGCCCCAACGACGGTATGAATTTCATCAATAAATAGAATGATCGTGCCATTGGAATCTGTGACTTCCTTCAGAACTGCCTTCAGCCGTTCCTCAAATTCACCCCGGTACTTGGCTCCAGCGATCAACGCCCCCATGTCGAGGGCAATCAGTTTCCGATCGCGCAACGATTCGGGCACATCTCCCTTCACAATCCGCTGGGCCAGCCCTTCGGCGATCGCCGTTTTCCCGACCCCCGGTTCCCCAATCAACACCGGATTATTTTTCGTCCGGCGAGAAAGGATCTGGATGGTGCGGCGAATTTCGTCATCCCGACCGATCACGGGGTCGAGTTTCCCCTGACGGGCGAACTCCGTTAAGTCGCGTCCGTATTTTTCAAGGGATTCGTACTTACCTTCTGGGTTCTGGTCTGTCACTTTTTGGCTTCCTCGTACCTGTTCGATCGCACCACGTAATTTTGCTTCATCCAACTTAAATTCCTGGAACACCCCTTTCCCAAAGCGATCGTCCCGCGCATATCCCAGCAACAAGTGTTCAATCGAGATGAATTCATCCCCGAACTCTTTCCGGTAATTTTCGGCGCGATCGAGCAAGGTATCCAGGCTACGCCCCAGGTAAACGGAGGTGCCGCTTCCCGACACTTTGGGTTGTTTGCGGATGAAGTCTTCTGTCCGGTCTCGCAACCGTTGGGCGTTAATCTCTAGCTTATTAAAAATACTAATCGCCAGCCCATCTTGTTCCAGCAAAGATCGCATCAAATGTTCCGACTCGATTTGCTGTTGTTGGGCCTGTTTTACAATATCAGGAGTCCGAGTAATGGCTTCCCAGGCTTTTTCTGTAAATTGATTGGGGTTGCTTGGTTGCATAACGGTGGCCCCTCCATAACGGTTACTGTAATCGGCAAACCCTGCCCTTCCCCATCATTGTAAAGAGACTGGGGAATTAATCCAGTTCGGTGTTTACGCCAGGGGGTAGGGGGGATTGCCGGATGCTCTATCGGGACGGGAGATTTCATGCCTCCACCATTTTTTTGTGAATGATTGTTATAAATGGAGAGTGACAATCAACGAGTCTTATGGTAGCGGACCTTCTGGAACGGGCAAAGCAGGGAGAACCACAGGCGATCGCGACGCTAATGGGTCGATCGCTCCACTCCAAAGGTCTGAAGGTTGCCATTCATACGACAGCGCACTCGTGGCAAATTTTGTTTGAAGCAGAGCAAATTCCCGATCGCCATCAGCTCAGTCAATTTGTGAAGCAAGGGTTTTTGAAGCTGGGAATTACACCACCTGCTCTGCAAGTCATGGGTCGTCAAAAGGGAAGCAGAGCCAATGCTTGGACGATTGATCTTTTTCCCACCACGCAGACCGCACCGATGACGGGAGAAAACAAGCAAACTTCCATTTCCCAATCTCTTTCGGCTTCATCCCCTTCCCCATTGTCTACCCGCCCTGATGGAATTGCAATTCTCCTCTTAGATGCTGAAAACCTTTACTTACGACCCGATGAGCGGGAATTTCTAGAATCGGAATCGGTTTGCCCTTATCCCATTCGCGTCAAAATTGCTTTTGCGAATTGGCGTGTCATGGGAAAACGGGATGAGGAGTTGTACGAACAGGGCTACCAGATGATCCATGTGCCCCAGGGGAAAAACAGTGCAGACATGAAAATGACCGCGATCGGGGCTTCCATGTTTTTGCAATACCCGAATACCAAAGCCATGATTGTCTGTTCATCGGATAGTGATTTAAGCCACCTGCATCATACGTTGCAATCTCAGGGCATTGGGGTTTACAAAGTCATCAGACGCAATCGCTATCTAGAAGTAACCCTTCCCAACGGCAAAACCTTGCCCTATCTGGTGCGAGAGCCAGAGGAGACTTCCCAAAAGACCGGGGAACTTTTGGAACAGGAATTGGTGCAAATTATTCAAACAGTGATGGCTGAAACACCGGGAACAACGGCGTTACCTATTTCAGTGGTGGGCGATCGTTACCGACGACAATATGGGAAATCAGTTGCAGAGCGGTTGCAAGAGTTGGAATTGCGAGAACGGCATTGCGGATCGTTTTTACGATCGCGTCCCCAGGTATTTCAGGTGCAAGTTGTGAATCGGGCGTTGCTGGTGTCATTAGTGCGATCGGATGTGGCAGAGCAGCACTAAAGAGCCTTGTCGCAGCAATTCAAGTTCCCTGCCAATCAGGGCATTGCTCATCCACTTGCCAACCCGCAGGATGGAACCCACAAATAAGGGTCGATCGCGTCGCTCGACTATACCCATAAGCAACTCCGTGATAATAGCGGCACCCCTCGCAAGTCTTGGGACGGGAAGAAGGTGGAACGTCTGGGGCAAACCCCATTTGAAATTTTAGGATGTTCTGGGCGCTCTGCTGCCGATGCCATTTGGTATAGGCAATCTTCTTTGAGAGGTAGTTGGTATGAAACTGGGCTTGGGAGGCATCCATAGGTTTCGGGTGGCAGAGTTGATATATCCAGCCTACGATCGTTGATCCCCCTCTGGCATCATCCCAAAGAATTTTATTGTGACGAAGGGTAAACTCTTCTCGCAGGTTTGTAAGTTGTATCCCTTAAACTAAGAACGGCTTTAAGGCATGGGTTTGCCACTCATGGCGATACATCTCCACCGCAAAGGGGCGAATGCGGAACTTGGGAGGAGTACCCGCCTGAACATCAACCCGCATGAAGGAATAGGGTCGTCGCTTTTCGGAACCGTAGCCGTTGCGACCGATGAATAGGGTTGATCGCGCCACCGATCGCATGTTTCCATCCAGGGGAAACACCTCGGTTAGCTCCGGTCCTTCAACCCGTTGCCGCCGCAAACTGAATCCACTCCCCCCACAGACGATCCAATTTGTATTTGCATCGGCATGGCCTGTATCCAGAGTTTGCAGATGTTCAAAACAGTGGGCGTGACCGTTCAGCACCAGATCGACAATGGGACGACCCTGGGACAGGGGACCGATCGCCTCTGAGACCTCATCTAGCACCCGTCGCAACCGCAGACGAACTGCAAGGGTCTGCGCCTGATACCATTTGGTTTTCTCAGTGACGTAGGGTGGATGGTGGAAGAACAGAACTCGGCCTCGTACGCCTTCCGTCTGCCAGGATTCGATCAGGGACTTGCGGAGCCACTCCAGTTGTTCCACATCGACGATCGCACTCTCTGGGGAAGCGAGTTGTTTATCAATGTCTACCTTCATCTCCTCAACCTGGGAGAATTTGGTACGCAGATCATCCAGTTTTTCCGTTTCATCGGGACTGGTGCCTTTCACTTGAGCCGAAGCTGTGAGAATCGCTTCCTTTTCCCGCTCCAGTTCCTGGCGGCGGGTTTCTAGAGATTCGCGGAAACGATCCCCTGCTTCTGTTTCTGGCAATGGAGGCGGAACATTGAAGGTATTGGAATCCAGGGCAAAGAAGTCAATTCCCCCAGCCCGAAAGGTATAGTAGCGGTTGGGCAAGCGGGTAAAGGTGCCGGGTTGGTAACTTAAGCAACGTCCCGTTTCCGTTTTTGCAGTGTAGTGGCGATCGAGGTGAGTTGCCAGGGCTTCGGGAGAGTCAAATGCACAGAGATAATCAAGAAACGCCTTTGCATACGCCTGTCCCTGAAAAGAGCCATGCCAGCCCACATCCAGGTCCAGCTTGAGTTCTAATAGCCGACGCAGGGGGCGCACGCTCTGGGCAATCAACCCAAACAAAAGGGGTAGATCATAGTAATCGTGATTTCCCAGAACAGGCAGAATCGGTGTGTTGAAGACCATCTGGTTGTAGGGAATCTTCTTGGGATGCTCCCCACCCACCAGAAATTCTCGATAGGGATTGATGAAGTTTTTGTAGTAAAACTCACTGGACCCCACCATATAAATCACATCGCCCGTATGCAAGACAAAGCGGCAATCGGGGCGATGGGCAAGCATTTCTACTGCAATGCGTCGTTGGGGATTGTCTCCCTGATGGGAACCGGAACCGCTATCCCCAATCACCAAAAAGGAAAATTCAGGGTTCTCTTCCTGTCCGTCCTCCAGTACGAAGCGAGTCTGATCGATACCCCGTTCTTGAATAAGAGGGTTTCCCCATTGCATCCGGTCCTTCATCTTGCGAATTTTGGTGGCGATCGATGGATCGGATACTAATCTCATGGTTTGCCCCAGTTCTCAAACACTTTCAGAGTAACGGCTTCTTCCTGCCATTAAAACATGCATCAGAAAGATGGATCGGGAAAGCTGGATGAAGAAACGACCCGTTATTTTCCTTCTGCCCTCTGCCCTCCACCACAACTCCTTCCTGCGAGAGAAGAAACGATCGCCCTCACCAAATAACTTGGCAGTGTACTTAGCAAATCGTCAGAAAGTTTCCCTTATGAAGTACACGACAGTCATGACAGGTCTGGCAGGGGTGATTGGCCTGGTTTTGGGGCTGGGCTTATCCACCTCCGCTCAGGTGAATCCAAATCCCAGTATTTTTCAAGAAGCTCCCTACGCTCCCCGTGTGAACCAACGGCAATTGGAAGTGTCTGTTCCGAGTTCCACGCAAACCATGACCCTCAGCCAGGTGCTCGATCAAAGCCCTTCCTTCGAGATGCTAAATGCCCTCCTTCCAGTTGCGGGAATTTCTGCTTCTGACTTGGGACCCACTTTAGGCGCGGATGGCAACTATACGGTTTTTGCGCCTACGGATGAAGCCTTCGCTGCCCTACCCGAAGGGGCGATTACCCAACTCGTAAAACCTGAGAACCGCAAGTTGCTGATTGAAGTTTTGAGCTACCATGTGGTTTCCAGAAGATTGCCCTCCAGCAGTATCCAGTCTGGCTCGATTAACTCGTTGCAAGAGAAACCCCTAACGATCCAGGTAAATGGTTCTACGGTGACAGTCAATGAAGCGCGGGTGGTACGAGCCGACATCCCGACTCGAAACGGGATTATCCATGCGATCGATCGAGTCATTCTGCCCCCCGATATCATGGCCCGCTTGGCTCCCAGCGCTCCCCAATCCTCCAGCACAACCCAGCCTTCTAGCTCCTCAACTCAACTCACCTCCCCCACCGTCGCGCCCCTTTCTACAGGGAACAACAACATGACGAACCCGGTCATGCCCGGTGGCAGTCAGATGTTGAGATAGGAACATTGCAAAACGCGAACCATTCCTGGAGTAGAGACGCGAAATTTCGCGTCTCAATAGGTTTTTTAGGAATTTTCAAAATCATCCTGACGCATCGCCCGATCGCCGTATTCCTGAACAGCGCGATCGATGTGTGAGGAAATGACATGCGTGTTTCAGCCCTGGCAGCCCTGACCCTGATGGCCCTAGCGACTCAAGATGGAAACCAGAAAGCCACTGCCAGCCAAGTCTCTGACAACCTGGAGTCCTTTCTAGAAACAGACCAACAACCCGATCGTAAGCGCTCAGAAGTCAGGGTTGCTGCGGCAAACACCAGCCCTCCCGAACTGATCCCAGCCCTGGAAGCGTCAACGATCGTGCAACCTGTCGCGTTTGAACTCAAGACCGGAAGCGATCGACCCTCTCCTCGGTCCTTGAAACCTTTAGAAGGAGTGGCGAATGTCCCAACCCGCATCGGGCCAGAAACCGCCTCTATTCCCGAATTTTTCCATGAAATTGAGCCAGGGTATCGATTGCCGAAACAACCCTTAAAATCAGCGCAGGAATTACCGTCTGCCACCCTGACTTTCGTTCCGATGATGCTCATTCAACCGACGAATGCGGTGCCATCCCCTCAGAAATCCCAGGCTGTCAGCATTCCCGTCATTCCCCCTAAACCTGCCCGCACCATTGCCCCCCGCCGAGCCGTCCGGTCTCTGCCGCCTCCCGAAGTTCGATCGGGTTCTTCAAGCAACCGCCCCGCATTTGCGTTGCCCGTCGATCTCCTGGCTCAAAGGCCAACGCGAGGAATTTCCCGACGGCTCATGCGCCTGCAATCGTCCATCATCGCTACAGTCACGAATCGCACCTCCCGGGCGATCGAAATTGAACTGGTGGGACAAACCCGGCCGCTTGTGTTGCTTCCCGGTCAAACTCGTGTGGTGCGGGGTGGGTCTCGCGACTTTTCCCTACTGTACTGGGTTTCCGATCGCCCCAACCGTCCCTCTCAAGCCTTAGCAGCCCAGGTTGCCCAAATTGGCCCTCGTCAATTGCTGGTTGATATCTTTGGCAGCCGATTTCCCAATGATAACCAGGCCATTTATTATCCTGAACCGGGTCGAGCGGACGTGCTAAAGATTTTCTAAAAGAAAAATCCGGCGGTTCTTTAAAATTTTCAATACTATGAAGATGGGATCGGTTTTGCAATCCTGATTTTGGATCGATCGCACTCTTTATGGACATCAGACTGATCAATATTGGCTTTGGCAATATCGTATCTGCCAATCGGGTTGTTGCGATCGTAAGCCCCGAATCTGCCCCCATCAAACGAATTATCAGTGATGCCCGTGAGCGAGGCCAACTCATTGATGCAACCTATGGTCGCCGGACCCGTGCTGTTATCATTGCTGATTCCGGACATGTAATTTTGTCTGCGATTCAACCTGAAACCGTTGCCAATCGGTTTGTGCTGGCGAAAGATGCATCGGGAGATGAATAAATTTTTACCTGACATCAGGGTCAGAAAAACAAATAGCCCTTCCTGACAGAAAAACAACCTGGAAAAATCATCCTTCCCAGGTCTATAGTCTTGTATTCATAATTGGTTAATAATCTGCCCCTCACTAAATCCGGTATGCAATTAACCGATCTGGC
>JANRKG010000032.1:0-9122 GCA_033763635.1 Leptolyngbyaceae cyanobacterium bins.59 | reverse complement strand
TCCCGTGCAACTTCTGTGTCATCGTAGGCGCGAATGGCAGCGGAACTGGCAGCGTGCGCGGGCAATGGTAACGCTGTCACGGTGAGGAACAGGACCATCACGAATCCAAAAAGGGAACGGAGGACAGGCATAGAAAAAAGACTCAGGGCTGAGGAATGAACGTTATTAAACTTAACATTTTTTGATCCCCTGCTTGTCAGGCAGATGCCCGATGAATTTGCTGGCGTACTGGAATCTGAATCATAAATTTCGTTCCCTGACCGGGGGTGGAGTGGCAGATCAGCTTGCCCTGGTGTTTCTCTGTCACAATTTGATAGCTGATCGATAGGCCCATGCCTGTCCCTTTGCCTACGGGTTTGGTGGTGAAGAACGGGTCGAAAATACGCTGTTCAGTTTCTTTCGGAATGCCTGTTCCATTATCAGCGATCGTAATCTGTACCCACTGGGAATCTATCATCGTCGTTTGAATCGTGATGCGACCTGGATGGGCTTGATTCTCAGCAGAGGTGTGGTGGGTGCTGACTTCTTCCAGGGCATCGATCGCGTTTGCCAGGATATTCATGAACACCTGATTCAAAGACCCGGCATAACATTCCACAAGGGGAAGTTGTCCGTATTCTTGAACGATCTGGATTTCGGGATGGTCGGGTTTACTCTTGAGACGGTGTTGCAGAATGAGCAGGGTACTGTCGATCCCTTCATGGATATCCACCGCTTTCCACTCGGCTTCGTCGAGACGGGAGAAATTACGGAGCGATCGGACAATTTCACAGATCCGATGCGTTCCGACCTTCATGGATTTCAGGGTTTTCGGCAGATCGGATTGAATGAATTCCAGGTCTAAATCTGTGGCAGCGTACTGAAGTTCGGGCGGGAGATTGGCCTTGTGTTGTTCACAGAGCCGCACGAACGATAACAAATCTTCCACATAACTCTGAACGTGGGTGAGATTGCCATGAATGAAGTTCACAGGATTATTAATCTCATGGGCAACCCCAGCCACCAACTGCCCCAACACCGCCATCTTCTCCGATTGCACTAATTGCATCTGGGATTGTTTGACCTGTACAAGCGCCTTTTGTAGTTCTGAGGTGCGTTTTTCGACCTGTTGTTCGAGGGTGTGGTGCAGATGGCGTAACTTAAGTTGGGTCGTGACACGGGCAAGCAGTTCCGCCTCCTGAAATGGCTTCGTGACGTAATCAACCGCTCCCAACTCGAACCCTTTCACTTTGTCCAGCGTGTCAGACAGAGCGGTCATGAAAATGATCGGAATGTCGCAGGTTGTAGCAGATGCTTTGAGGCGACGGCAGGTTTCAAAGCCATCAATTCCGGGCATCATCACATCCAGCAAAATCAAATCGGGATGACTGAGACCCGCCTGTCGAATCGCCCGCTCTCCATCTGTGGCGATCGCCACCTCAAAGCCCGCATCATCCAACGCCTCTGCGATTACATCCAGGTTTGCTGGTGTGTCATCCACCACCAAAATTAACTGAGTGTCTTTCATGACTGATTCACCAACTTCTTCAATACAGGGAACGATTTTGAGCAATTGCGGTTTAAGCACAGGGAACTTCACTGAGGAGTTGCTGAAGCAACCCTTCCAGTTTCTCCACTTGAAAGCCTTTGCTGAGATCTAGCAACTGTCGCATTAAAGGTTCGTACTGAGGATTGTGTTGTGATAGGGCGTTTGCTTTCTCGGTTAGTTTCTTTAATCGTCCTTGCTGAGCCAGGTGCAAGAGATGGGTCAGGTCTTCTGAGGGAGGGATTACGAAGGATGGAGGCAGGGAAGTCTGCGCTTCCGAAGCAGGGGGCTGGGTCGGCTCATTGCGAGAGACGGGGGGTTCGTAAATCCAGGTAAGTTTCAGATGATGACGAAGTTTTTGGAACAGTTCTTCGGCCTCTACAGGTTTGGTAAGGAAATCATTTCCCCCTGCATTCAAGCTCTGTTGCTGATCCATACTGGACACGGAAGCCGAGGAAACAATAATCGGTAAATGCTTCAGGGTTTCAGATTGCCGAATGGTCTGAAGAAATTGATACCCATCCATGACAGGCATCAGGATATCGGTGATGATCAGATTTGGCTTTACCTCGCTGGCTTTGCGAAGTCCCTCCTGTCCATCTTCCGCTTCCACAACCGTAAAGCCCAGGGGTTCCAGAAGATTGACGATCACTGAGCGATTTTCCCACTTGTCGTCAATCACCAGGAGGGTTTGACGATCGCCCTGATACCCAATTAGGGCTTTGCCTCTGTCGTGCAAAGGGGTTTGTTGCCACTCGGTTGAGATGGGCAGTTCGATCTCAAAGAAAAACGTGCTGCCGACTCCCATCTGGCTTCTAACCTGAATTCGGCTCCCCATCAATTCCGCGATCGTCTGACTGATCGCTAGCCCTAACCCCGTCCCTTCAGAATTTCGTTTCTGGCTACTGACCTGTTCAAAGGGCTGGAAGATGCGATCGAGTACATCGGCAGGTATTCCAATGCCTGTGTCGCTAATGTGAAAGCGGAGATGGGTTGTTACGGTTCGGGTGGCCCCATTGCAGGAATCTGGGGCGATTTGTTCGACCCGGAACGTTACTTTGCCCTGATCGGTAAACTTCACTGCATTTCCCAACAGGTTAATCAACACCTGCCGCAACCGTTTTTCATCAACCTCAATGCCCTCCGGCAAATTGGGGTCTGGAAGATAGATAAAATCAATTCCTTTTTGTTCGGCTCGAATTCCTACAATCTCAGCAATACCCTGAAGCAAGGCAGGGAGATGAACCGTGTGGGGAGACAGTTCTAAGCGACGGGCCTCTATTTTAGAGATATCGAGAATGTCATTAATCAGCGTCAGCAAATGGGAACCGCACTGGTAAATGATGTCAACGCCCTTCTGTTCCTTCTCTCCCCAATCTTGAGAACGGCTGAGAATCTGGGCATAGCCCAGGATGCCGTTGAGGGGTGTGCGTAGCTCATGGCTCATGTTTGCCAAAAATTCACTCTTGGCACGACTGGCGACTTCTGCCGTTTCCTTTGATTGCTTCAAGGCGGCAGTGCGTTCTTCAACCTTAGACTCTAACTCTTCGTTTACCCGCTCCAAACGCGCTTTCACCTGTTCCCGTTCAATAATCACCGCTGACAGGATGAGGGTTGTGACGGTGACGGTGCCAATAAACGCCTGTAACAACAGAAGGGACTCGTTCAGGGTATCCCGGTTGAAGGAACTGGTGCCCCGAATGGCTCCTGTAATGGCGAGAGCCGACACCAGGACGATCGCCACCACTGTAAACCGCTGCTCCGCCCGAAACGCCGACCATACCAACAGGGGAATGAGCAAATATTCCACAGGATAACCAATGCCAAAGGCCACCATCCCCACGCCCACCAGGGAAAAAGCCCAGGCTCCCACTTCGAGATTCGCTTGTAGCGATCGTCGTCGGGACTGGCTTCCAGAATGGGGCGGTTTAGAGGCTGAAGGGTTGCGTTTGTAAAACCAATGCAGAATCCACAACAACAGCAAAGGAGCGACAACTAAAACACCGATCGCATCTCCTAACCAGAAGGTGAGCCAACTCATGGCATAGTTGTCACCTTTGATAAAGCCACAGAGAAGCATCGTTGTGGTCCCGAAGGTGGGACTGACCATGCAACTAACAAGCTCAATTCCTGTAAATTTTGCGACATTGGGCGCATTGCCAAAGAGTGAATGGTAGCCAAGGTATCGCCGGATGAGCCATGCTCCGATTAGCGCCTGGAGAACAGAACCCGTAGCAATGCCAGCACCCGACACAACAGACATGGACAAGATACCTGTATTCGCCCAGAGGGGCCATGTCGCTGCCACCACTGCCCCTAACCAGAGTCCCCACCACATGCGGTAGCCCAACAACAGGATTGCAGCGAGCGCAATACCTGATGGGGGATAGACGGGAGTGATAAATCCGGGAGGAATCGCGAGATATTGACCAAGTTTTGCAGTGGCGTAATAAATCAGGGCGATGGACAGGATCAGCAGAATCCTTTTAAAACGATTTAAAGTAGCTTGCGAGTTAATCACGGCAGGTCAGTTCTGAAGTAGCAAAATTTACCTTTTTCCAAGAGTTAATGTGCCCATACTGAGGGGAGTTGTAGCGTAGTCCGGGAAGGAAGTCAGGCAATTTTGACAAGAACTCAAAGTTTTATTTTTTATAAACTAAAAAACTATCCCAGGAGGGATTTATCTACTTAGTTTTTAATTGCAATATCTCTCAAAAGATAGATGAAATCCCTCGAATAGGCGAGCTTGATATAACAAAAACAAAGCAAAAAGTTTTTGTTTTTGGCGATTCTTTGAGAAGAATTTAGCGATGAATTGTCCTTCAACGACTCTTAGGAAACGGGTACTGGTTGAGCGGAGTCGAAACCAGCAGAGGGATTGCAAATTGCAGTCGAAACAGGTGGATTCTGAAAATAAATGGGTTCTATGCGGGTCCCAAGTATCGGGTTAAATAGGGCGAAAATACCTCATAAATTAGCGTCAGGGGTTGCCCGTGATGCCAGAACAGATAATGCCGCCCCCAGAATGGGCCAGGTTCTCCAAATCCCGCTGCTAATTCCGCTGAGTGCCCATGATAAATGCCCTGTACATCACGGTATAGTTCTGTTCGCAATCGAGCCAAGCTAGCCCAGATGGGAAGCGATCGATTCTGCAAATACTCATCGACATGGCTGGTTTCCCACCAGGAGGTTGCGTAGGCGAGGCGTTGTCCGGAGGGAGTCCGTAACCATACCTGCCGCCGAATGCGCGGTCCCGGCACCATCTGAATTGAACTGGGAGCGCTATCCTCATCCATCCCGATCGGTGACATATCAATCACATCCACTTCGGTTGGTTCCCCAGTCAAAAGTTGCAGGTGCCGAGTCGGGGAACCATCGCCAAGGAGTAAAATCTGCCAGGCGGGGGCGAGTTTCTGATGGGGAAGGCCTGTCTGCACTTCCTTTTCACCGCCCTGCCACAGGGGAGTGAGGGAATACCAGGGAGTGGGGGGCAGAAGATTGGGAGTGGCGATCGACTCCTCCCAGGAAGACTCCAGAGAAAGACCAGAACGGTTGCAGGGGGGAAGCGGTTCGGTCATGTCTCCGTAGTTCATGGGCATTTCCAGGGCAGAGTGCTTTACAAAAGTTCATCTCTCTTCATTGTAGATGACCCTTGCCCGGACAACCCACCCTAGAGAATTTCCACCAGTCCTCGCTGTCCGTCAATTCTTACCCGCTGTCCGTCCTTGAGAAATTGGGTGGCGTTTGGAATATCCATCACCGCCGGAATACCATACTCGCGGGCGACGATCGCCCCATGAGACAACCGCCCTCCAACTTCTGAGATCAATCCTCCGGCTCTAGCCAGGAGCGGTGCCCAACCTGAATCCGTATAGGGAACCACCAGAATCGTCTCGGCTCCAATGTCGGGAATCGTTTGGAGGGTCAGCAACACCCGCAGGGTGCCTTCTACCTGTCCCGGACTGGCTCCAATTCCCTGGATTTGCTGGTTGGATTGGATCTGGGAAACGGGATTGAGCGGCGGTGGAGGGGTATTGCCATAGACCAGATAGGGAACCGCTGGCAGTTGGCTGTCTTGCTCCCGTTGCGATCGGCGGTGGGTGATCAGGGCAGAGATGCGATCGGTCAATCCTGCATTCGGTTCCTCGATTTGTTGGCGGATCTCAGAAAATTCCAGAAAGAAAATATCTCCCGGTTTGGACAGTAAACCGGACGACAGCCAGTGACGCTCCAGGGCAACAAAACTCCAGCGCAGTTCTGCCAGCAGACGGCTGTATACCTCGGTCACTCTGCCTTTTAGGTCGAGTCGTCGTTGTACTCCCTTGACGACCGATCGCGTTTGGGCAGGTGGATTCCGAACTTCGGGAGGGGTGAGAAAGAACTGGGTAAACAATTCCCGCACGGGGTCCGGTTCTTCTCGCCAGGTGGGGACGGCGATGTCGGTACCCACTTCGCTCAGGTAGCCATACTGGTGCAGAATGGCATCAAACTGCTGCAAAATTTGAGTTCCTTCGGGGGTTTCCGCCAGGGCTGCAAAGAGGGTCGGGCGGGTGAGTTGGGAAACGTCCCGACTGGAAAAAATTGCTCTAGCTTGGCGGGCCAGGTCTTGAAGCGATCGGAGGGCGGAAACCTCCGGGGTACAGCGATTATCCAATTCCGTATCCTGAACCTTATTAATGCTCTGGCGCAGGGAAGCACTCAGGGGAGCCAGGATACTGTAATAGGTGGCAACTTGCAACAAAGCAAGAATGGAATTGATGCGGGTCAGGAGGTCAGGGAGCGGGAGCATCTCGGCAGGTTGGCGATCGAACAGTTCCAGGCTGGGAAGGAAATACTGCTTTTCATCCCGCTGAAAATCCTTTTCCAGGCGGAATTCTCGCCCGACTAATCGCAACAAACCCGGCACATTTCGGAGTGTCGATAGAATCGGAGGCTTGCTGAATTTTGCTCCTCGTGTCAGAAACTCTAAACTTTCTGGCGGAAGGCCCATTCGTAAAAAGATTTGCCCCAGCAGGGATGCATTGAAGTAGGCTCGTGAGTAATGTAAAGTCGCAGTTTCATTGAAATCCAGGCCGTTGGCTCGGAAGCCCAGAACGATCGTAAAGAGTTGCCCCCAAACTCCACAGGTGAGAGGCCGATTCACAGACCAGGTGAGGGGCCGAATCAGACCGGGAATCACTTCTGCGGCAATTTTACGGGTCCAGAGGGGAAGCAGGGTGGTAATAGGACGGGACTGCAACAGCCAGAGAGTTTCCCCATCCCAGGTCCACTCGATGTCCTGGGGAATGCCGTGATAGCGTTGCTCCAGGTTGCGACTTAACCAGGCGACCTGTTGAATGAGGTTCGTAGGAATCGATCCTGTGCCTTCGACAGGTAAGGTGATTTTGGCTGGCAAACGCCAATCCTCACTCGTTGACTGAATTGCCGGAATTTCGACTCGATAGGTTTCTGGTGTCACCTGACCCGACACCACCAGGCTGGCAGGTCCGGCGACCGCTTCAATCAAAACGGCTTCTCCCTGACGGGCGATCGGGTCACGGCTAAAAGCAACCCCAGAGAAGACACTCTTTACCTGTCGCTGCACCAACACCGCTATTCCTGCCGAGGAAATTCCCCGATCCTGACGATATTTGACTGCACTCGGCTGATGGTAGGAGTCCCGGCACTGGGCAATAGCCCGGATCAAGCCCTCCCGATTCGTGACCGCTAACACCGTTTCGTACTGTCCCGCAGCGGAGGCTTGTTCTGAATCCTCGCCGATCGCCGACGATCGCACCACGAGCGGATGATCAGAAGAAGGGGTGAGAAATGCAACCAGCTTGTCAGGGTTGCTATTGACAGGCAACGCCCATCCTTCGGGGACGGGATACCCCCAGCGCTTCAACTGGGAGAGGGTTGCGGCCTTCTGTCCAACCTGTTCGACTGTTAACGTCTGATCGAGCGATGGAATCGAACCCTTTCCTTGTAAGAATCGAGCCATGTTCTTGGACCCTGATTGTGCGGCTTCCGGGGATAAGTCTAGGTCATCGGGCATGCGGGTGTAAATCCAGGCAAGGACGATCGCCAGGGCAATTGCAGCCAGTCGAGTTGCCGGATCAGTCGGGTTACGAAGAACGGTCAACAGGGAGAAGAGGCCCAGAACCGCGAATTTTAGCTTACGACGATCGCTGACGATCGCAAAACCAACACTACTCAGGATCAGCGTCAGGGTGGCTACGACCCAATCATGAACAACATAACCCCAAACCACATTCGTTGTTCCGGCTCCCTGTCCAATCCAGAAGCGCCCCAGAACAAGGGCAATTAGGGCCACCAGTTCCCAGGCAGGCTGGGCAGGAAGGAGCGATCGGGCAAGTAGGACCGCAACAATTCCCTTGAGGGCTTCCGAAAGAACGGCAAGAATCCCTAAAGGCTTGCCACCATGATAAAAAGCCGCAGAAACACTAATGTTACCCGTCCCGACCTGAGATAAGCATTGTCGGGTTAGAAGCCAACTGAGCCAATTAATCAGGGGCAGCCCACCCAATAGAAAGCTGCTCAACAGAACGGCGAGAATGGGAGAAACCTCTACCCAGGTCATAGAAAAATGGGGAAGGGTCATTCCGATCGGAGAGGTTCGGTACGATCGCCCGCCACTAATTCCGGCAATCCACCCATCCCCGGTAAAGACTTAACATCCCTGGTTTCGATGTAGCCCACATACAAAGCTCCTGGTTCAATTTCCAGCGATTGAGCGACCACATCACCCTCTAAGCGGGCCGTGCGGCTAAGTTTTAGCCCACCTTCCAGGGTAATTCGCGACTTAACCACCCCATGCACAATCAAATTTTTCGCTCGAATCTCAGGGCCTTCAATCAACCCAGTGGGAGACACTTCTAAATCCCCATGCACCTCTACGGTTCCGTGAACAATGCCGTCCACCCGTAGCAGACCTTCTACATGCAAAGTCCCCTGAAATTCACTGCCTTTACCCAAATACGTCACTGAAGGGGTTTGCTTTTGTCCAAACATGTCTGAATCCTTTAGCCCCGTTGAATAAGGTTTAAGTAGCAGCCCCTGTTTGTTGCCCTTCTGTACTAGACCCCACAGAACGAGAGCAGCCCACTTCAGGGTCCAGTACATCTTACTGTAATTACTGACCTCAACCGGTTTAACCAATGTGCCTTAATCTCCGTTAATGGCTTTTACAGCAACAGGTCCCACACCGCAAAATTATGACATATAAAAAGGGCACCTCCTCGGAGGTGCCCTTCTGTTCACTCAAAAGAGTGGTTGTTTGGATTAACCATGAATGGCAGGAGCTTGCAGAGCCACAGGCGCAGCTTCACCAGCAGCCAGGTCAAGCGGGAAGTTGTGTGCATTCCGCTCGTGCATCACTTCCATCCCCAGGTTCGCACGGTTCAGTACGTCCGCCCAGGTCCCAATCACTTGACCTTGCGAGTCAATCACAGATTGATTGAAGTTGAACCCATTCAGGTTGAACGCCATCGTGCTGATGCCCAGCGCCGTGAACCAAATCCCAACCACTGGCCATGCACCCAGGAAGAAGTGCAAGGACCGAGAGTTGTTGAAAGATGCGTATTGGAAGATCAACCGT
>JANRKG010000031.1:0-2501 GCA_033763635.1 Leptolyngbyaceae cyanobacterium bins.59 | reverse complement strand
GTGAGAAGTTCGTGAATTGACATGCTAGAGTTCCTGAAAATGTTTAAGAATGAATCTACTAGCCTGACAAGTTTGAATCTCACAGTTAAAGATGTGAATTGGGCGCGATTGAAACCCACACTTCCTGTAAAAAGCACCATTGCCAGACTAGTGTTCCGTCAGGAAAATTTTGACGGGTCGAAGACCCGCAAAATTTAACCCCAATCATTAACCTGAATTTTGGCTACCCATCAATCATTGATTGACTGAACACTAGTAGGAAGTAGCCTCTCTGGAAAAATTGCGTCCTCTAAACCACCAATGCTTTGCGGGCTTCGCTCAACTGAGATTTCACGACCTCTGATGTTTTGGCAGTTGATGCAAAGTTATTCCAGGCAGCAGCATAACTTCCAGTGTGCTCTGCTAATAAATCCGCAATGTGGAACCCATTCTTAACCGTATTATTTGCCAATTCTGCCAGCACTGGTACCCAGGTTGTGACTACGACACCTGCCGCAGACATCCGCATCATAGCGGCCTGTTCATTTAATTGGTCAAAGGTGGAAGATGCATCCATAACAGCGTATACATCGTAGCCCCGCTGTACGCCATAAATGGCTGCAAAGGATAGACAAGTTGTAGTGTCCAATGCTGCAATAATTAACTTTTTGCGATTCATCTTTTCCACCGCTGCTACGGAAGGAGGATGATCCCAAAATTTCACAGTGTCCCGATCGATGATCTCCTGATCGGGAAAGAGTTCAACTAGTTCGGGCATGGTAGGACCATTGGGACCTTGAGGCCAGCTTGTCGTAAGCAGGGTGGGTAAGTTGAATCGCTTGGCAACTTTTGCCAGAGCAATAATGTTATTTTTCAGCTTCAATGGATCAACAGACGGCAAAAATTGAAATAAACCCACTTGATGATCCACGAGGATTACAGCGGCGTTATCAGGAGTCAAAGACTCTGCGTAAGGGTTCCGTTCAATCATGGGTTACTCCTTTACTCAAGTGAGTTGAATATTGCTTGCTCTGAACTGAAAATGTTTTCCGGCTTGAAACCTAGCCTTCTAATTTGTGATGGGCTCCATCGCAAAAAGGAGCGTTCCCTGTCTGCTTGCATAAGCAGAGAGCCACCGTTTTCTTCTCGCTGACTTCAAAAGACAGGGGGGTAAATGAGGTTCCTTTATGGGCACCATTACAGAAGGGCTGATTAGCTGACAATCCACAACTGCACCAGTAATAGGTTCCAGCCTCTAACTCCATCACAACAGGCTTTTTGTCAACCACAATAGGCAAGTTGTCCATTGCTACGGGTGATTCTGTAGACATTGTAAAATTTCTCCTGCTTGCAGCGAATGTGTGACTTAAGATTAGAGGACTCATTCGAGCCTGTCTCTAGCCTTGAGATTGTCTTCGTTGCGGAAAAAGTTGGGATTTTAGTTAGAGCAACGGCAGAAAAAATTCCTTAACTTTCGTTGGGTAAGAGAGACTCTAAAATTCTGTAAAGCGTAGAATATTCTTAACTTTCGTTGGGTTGGGTTGGATGGCAAAGCCTGTATAGTGAGGCAAGAACGACTGTCCCTCTTACCCAGATGACTGCTTCGCTTTCTACCTTTCCCTATGGATACTGCTGCTTCTGACCTGATCAATCGCCTTGCAGCCCTGGAAGCCGAGAATGCTGCTTTGCGGTCACAACTTCAATCTTGTGAACAGTCTTGTGCGGTTCTGCAAGCAGAGGTTATAGAATTACGCCAGCGAGGGCAAGTCTCTTCCAACGCAGAAGTTCTGGTCAATAGGTCTGCCAAGGCGGTTAATGTCATCAGTTCCGGCGAAGCCTTGAAACGATCCCTGGATTTACTCTCTACCGATCCGGATCTGGATAACATGGTGGGGCATGTGTTAACAGCGATCGCTCACCAGTTTCAATCTCCCCTAACGGAATACTGGTCTCAGGATGAACATACGGCCTATGTGGAGCGAATTTACTGGAAGGGTCAGATTCTCGATCGGGCAGCGATCCGTCACGTTTTTCCCTGTCATGTGGGTCTGGAAGGATTCAAAGTTCCTCCAGCTATGATCGATGGATTACCCCTGAGGCAACGGAAAAAAACGATCGTTTATGACGACCACAGTGTCAATCCATTCACCAAAGACTTGCCCTGGGTAATTTCTGTTCTCCTTGTTCAAGGACTGCCTAAGGAAATTAACGTCCCCTTGTTTCTCCAAGATACGACGATCGGAGCCTTAACCATTCACTTACCCCAGGACTATCAGTTTACAACGGAACAGATTGAGCTAGCCCAGGCATTAGGACATCAGGTGACCCTGGTGGCGGAAATGCAGCGATTGGCGGAGGCTGCTAAACAGGCGGCGATCTCCCATGAACGGGAACTGGCGGCTCAGGAACGGGCAGCGGAACTAGCGAAGGCGAATGAATCCCTGCAACGAAGTTTGAATCAACTGGCTAACGATCGCAACCTGGAATCCTTTTTGGGACGAGTTCTACAAGAGGCTATTCGG
>JANRKG010000030.1:0-11552 GCA_033763635.1 Leptolyngbyaceae cyanobacterium bins.59 | reverse complement strand
CAGATTTGCGGGAAGCGGTGAAGCAAGCCACTCCCCCAACACCAGAGAGGACGGCAAAGAACAGGGCATACTTGCTGGCCGTCGGCATGGCAGGAGTCACAGTTACACCAGTGTTGATGGGAAAAAGTTGGGTTAATTCGTTGATTGCTCTGGCTGCTTTGGCATTACTTTCGTAGCGTTCGTAGGCAACAAATAAAAGGGCGGAACATAACACACAGCAGACAAGACCAGTTCGTTGCAGATTTTTAGGAGACATCGGAAAGAAAGGTTTGAAAGATGGCTGGGGGTAACTACAAAAACCTTCTCCGTATTTCTGCTAACTGGAAGCACTTGTATAGAAACGCAATGCAAATTGCCAGAACCACCGGGAAGCCAAGAGTAACGCCCCTGCCAGAAATCCGGCTCCGATCGTCCAGATGAATTGCGATCGTCCCAACATTGCCTCTGCGGGAATGGTAGTCAGAAAGGCAACGGGAATCACAAAGGTGAAGAAAAAACGATAGGTTGCAGGATAGGCCACCATTGGAAACCGCCCTGCTTCGATCAGACCCTTCAACACCTCCGTGACGTTATAAATTTTGACGAACCAGATGCTGGTTGCCCCCAGAATGAACCAGAGACTATAGAGAATCATGCAGCCAAACAGCAAGGGCAAGGCACTCATCCCATAATTGATGAGCGGTAAACCCAGACGCGCTCCGGCATATCCAATGAGAATACCTCCCAGTAACAGATCGGGAATGCCCCAGGGGGAAAAGGTGTGGGTCGATAACCAGAACTGGGAATTGATGGGACGGAGCAACACAAAATCCAGGGTGCCCTGTTGAATGTGCTGCACAATCTTACTGAGATTTGGCGCTAGCAAAGTGCTTGAGAATCCTTCTAATAAGGTAAAAACGCCCAGGACGATCAGCGCTTCCTCCCAACGCCAACCAGCAAAGGTGTAACCCGTGCGGTAAAAAAGAAACAGCCCGAAGATACTGCCGATGAAGTTGCAAATGCTCGTGAGGGCCGCCAGCCAAAAATTCAGCCGATACTCCATCTCAGCGGCGATCGACGTACTCCAAAAAATTCCCAGCACTTTCAAGTAGCGATTCATGCGCCCATCCCTGAATATTGTTTCAGCCCCTTCCGCCATAGCCAGCGATTCAGCACCAGAAAAGCACTGCTCCAGAGGAAGATCACAAATAGCGATCGACCCACATCTACCGGAATCCCGACGAGCAGAGCGGCGGGAAAGTGGATCATGTACGGAAACGGAGTCCACAACACAATCTCGCGCACAACAGGCGGAAAAAGTTCCAGAGGAGCGATCAGACCGGAGAGAAACAGATACAGCAAAAACCAGAATTCTTCGATCGCCCTGGCCCGTTCAATCCAAAAGGCAAACATGGCAAATGTGTATTGCATGATGAACCGCAACCCAAAAGCCAGTAACACCGATAGCGTGAACAGCAAACTTCCCTGCAAACTGGGAATCCAGAAGGCTTGCGGGTAGATCAGAAAAAAGATAATGACCAGGGCGATCGCAAAGGGAAGGCGGGCGACCCGCTCCGAGATGTGAGAAGTGAAGTGATACCAACCGGGGTCGATCGGTTGGAGCAGTCGGGGAGAGAGTTTGCCCTCAACCACCTCCCGTTCAAATTCCCAAATGACCCAGACAATGCTGAATTGACGGGCGATGAACGTTGCCAGGAAATAGCGGGCAAATTCCAGAGGGGTTAGACCGAATTGGCCCCCCTGAGCCGCTTGCATCCAGGCTCCCATCAAAATGAAGGGTAAGACTCCTGCCAGAACCCACAGTAACAATTCTGCCCGATACTCCAGCATGTAGGCGTATTGCACGGACAACAAGGTGCGAATCACTCGTAAGGGTTGGTGCATACTGCTTATTTCCCAACGCTGCCCGATTCAAACACCCGACCGATCACCTCTTCAATGGGAGGATCGGTCACCGTGAGATCCAGCACCTCTAAATCCGCCAAAATCTTAGAAATTGTGCGGGTCAGGGCTTCCTGTTGCACCAGAAAGCGCACCGTTCGCCCATCGATCGCCTGGACTTTTCCATAAAGAGCCAGATCGATCGCGGCTTTGGGTTGGGCCAGTTCGATCTTGACTTCCCGGTAAGGCGCAAACTGATCGAGCAATCGATCCAATCCACCATCGTAAATTAACTGTCCCTGGTGAATTAGTAAGACTCGTTCGCACAGAGCCGTGATGTCTGCCATGTAGTGACTGGTTAATAGAATCGTGGCCTGATAGCGTTGATTATATTCCCGCAGAAATTCTCGAACACTCACCTGGGCATTGACATCCAACCCCAGGGTCGGTTCATCCAAAAACAAAACCTGGGGACGGTGTAGCAGGGCTGCCATCAGTTCCGCTTTCATCCGTTCTCCCAGGGAAAGTTTACGAACAGGTTGGGTCAGCTTACCCTGTAGGGACAACATTTCCGTGAGTTCGTGAATGCGATCGTGGCTCTCGCGATCGGATAACCCATACACCGCTGCATTAATTCGCAAGGAGTCCAGGGTCGGTAAATCCCAAATCAGTTGTTGCTTCTGGCCCATGACCAGGGTGATTTTCTCTAAAAAAGCTCGATGGCGATCGAAGGGGACATGCCCTGCAACGTGAACCTGACCCGTTGAAGGATAGATGAGTCCTGTCAGCATTTTGAGGGTTGTGGTCTTTCCGGCCCCGTTTGGTCCCAGAAAGCCGACGACCTCTCCAGGTTCGATCGTAAACGTAACACCCTGCACCGCCTTAATCGTGCGGTAGGTTCGGTTCAGGAAATGGCGTACCGTGCCCGCCAACCCCGGTTCTTTGACTGCGACTGGATACACCTTACCCAGGTCTTGCACCCGAATGATTGACATCTGTGTTGCCATCCCTTAGTTCATCACTGATCTATCAAAAGTGCTGATGTTCAGAGTCCATTCGATAAAACAGGTTGTCATCCTTTAATGAATCATTCTGGCTTTTTTGCAGCGTCTCCCTAAGGACAGTTGCCTCCTTGAATAAAAACGGAGCCTGCTTGTTTGCATTAGCTCCGTTCCAAAATCGCCAATCATGAGGTGAAACGAAAAAAGAAAGCAAAGACTAACCCAGAGCGTAGGCGTTTTGCAAACCCCACCAAATCAGAACCCCGATCGAACCCAGAACAACTAGACCCGATACAAAAACAGCTACAGGGCTATCGGCCCCATCGAACTTCATAATTCCACGATTCAAGTCTGACATGACAGGATTTCTCCTTCTGGAGTGTACTTGTAGGTGTGCGTTTGAAGTAACTAACAAAGAAGTATGAAACTACCTAAACCTGAATTGGCAATTTGATGATGCTAAACCATCCTTAAACATCTTAACGATTGGATGGGTGATCCCCCTGCACCTTAAGATTTTTGATATAGATCATAGATAATCCTAATGCATCACAATCGAACGTTCGAGGGAAACTATCGGACCCAGGGTGAAATGGTGGAACTCGAAAGTATCAGATTATGCTAATAGCCGCAGGACTGGATGAAGAATCATGCTCGAACTGGCTTTAATAGTACTGGCGATCGCTCTGGTAGGGTTAGGGGCGCTAGAGATCGGTCTGCGGTGGAGATTTGGGTTTGGGAACCCCCTCGTTTATATTCCTGATGAGCAGATTGGGTATTTGTTGGCTCCCAACCAACGAACTCATCGGGTGGGGAATTTGATTGAAATTAACCAGTATTCGATGCGAAGTCCTGAACCCCTTTGCGATCGGCCTGATGGGGCAGTTCGGATTCTCTTACTGGGAGATTCGGTTGCAAATGGGGGGTGGTGGACGGACCAGAAGGATATCATTTCGGAAATTTTGAGAGGACTGTTGGATGCTAGCCCAGCATCGGGATCGGTCGAAGTCTTGAATGCATCTGCCAATTCCTGGGGACCCCGGAATGAATTAGCCTATCTGGAGCGCTTTGGCACCTTTGAATCCCAGGTTGTGGTGTTAGTCATTAACACAGATGATCTATTTGCGATTGCTCCCAGTTCCTTACCCGTAGGTCGAGATCCCAACTACCCCGATCGCAAGCCTCCCCTTGCCATTGCCGAATTGCTCCAACGCTACTGGTTACGCCCTGCGCTCCCCCCGGAAGTGGCGAAGTTGCAAGAAGAACAGGGCGATCGGGTGGGGGCGAATCTAGAGGCGATTTTGAAGATTGGCGATCGGGTGAATGCTCAGCGGGGGCGTTTTCTGCTGATTATGACTCCCTTACTGCGAGAGGTGAGTGCTTCCGGGCCGCGAGACTACGAAATCAAAGCCAGACAAAGGTTAGTTGAATTTACCGAAGAGTACCGAATTTCCTATATTGATTTTCTCCCGATCTTTAAGAGCGCTGAAGAACCTTCAGCGCTCTATCGGGATC
This sequence comes from Leptolyngbyaceae cyanobacterium bins.59, assembly GCA_033763635.1. Taxonomy (GTDB): domain Bacteria; phylum Cyanobacteriota; class Cyanobacteriia; genus JANRKG01. Next base: position 7,155 of record JANRKG010000030.1, on the reverse strand, counting down.
ATATTCACCTCAGCCCCAAGGGAAACCGTTTGGTGAGTGAAACGATCGGGCAAGTGTTACAGACAAAACTTGAAGTCTCGAAGGACTAAGGCGATTTCTTGAAAAGAATTTACCGATGGGTTGCCCTTCGACTTCGCTCAGGGCACGAACGCTGGTTGAGCGAAGCCGAAACCAGAGGGGAAATTGTTTTCTAGAAATCTTCTAATTGGGCTAATCAGGAGACTCCAGAGTTGGGATAAGATTGGGTCGTTGATTTTCGGGGAATTAAACCAAGCAGCCCCAACAGTCCCAAAGAACCTAACCAGCTCCAATCGGGACCACTGCGATCGGTTAGAGCATTATCTGTTCCCTGATTGTAGGTTGAGGTTCCTGTGGTTCCCGGTGTGGTGGTGGCATCTGGGGAAGTTGTCGTTCCGCCCGGTGAGGTCGTGGTATCAGGAGAGGTGATTGTCCCGCCTGGTGTGGTGGTGGCATCCGGGGAAGTGGTGCCAGTGCCGGTAGAACCTCCGGGAGTTGTGACACCAGGAGTCGTGCCGGGAGAGGTCGTCCCTTCTGGGGTAGTGGTTCCGCCGGGAGCGGTGGTCGTGCTACCGGGGCCAGAGGGTGCGGTTCCCCGACCGGGGGAAGTCGTGGTTCCTGTGTTGGGAGTGGTGGTATCCGTTGTGCCGGGGCTGGTTTGTGCGGAAACAGGCAACGTTAGACCCAACGCTACGAGACCAGCGATCGTAAGGGATTGATAAAACTTCATGGTTACGCTCTCATGATGTAAAACGGATTCACATCCCTTAAAGCGCAACCTGGGGATTGAAAACTCTATCTGAAGAGTTAACAGTATTGGAGGCTGAGTTCCTCCAGATCCCGGTTCTGCCAGGCTTGTCCATCCAACGCCATCTGTTCGATCAAACTGGCAAGGCGCAAGGCTTTAAGCGCCTGTTCGCCCCCTACGGATGGCTGATTCCCCCCTCGTACACAGCCTACAAAATGTTCTAGTTCTGCGTGCAAAGGTTCAATATTACTGGTGTAAACCTTTTCAATCAGCCCATCCTGGCTATACAACACATGACCGTAATCTGTCGTACAGTTCGCGGTAATCTGACGATGAATCAAAATTTCACTGTTCAGGAAGTTCGCTTCTGTTAGACAGTTTTTACAATGAGCAGCTAAACGGCGAATTTTACGATGGGTAACTTTGCTGGCGGTTAGGGTTGCAACGATACCATTTGAGAAGCCCAGAGTTGCCGTCACATAATCCAGATAACCCGAATCAGAGGCACGACTGCCACTAGCCGTCAACTTGACAACCGATCCTCCAGCCAACTCCAGCAGCAGATCGATGTCGTGGATCATCAAGTCCAGCACAACAGATACATCGTTCGCCCGATTGGAGTAGGGACTCATGCGATGGGCTTCCAACGCCAGCAACTCTTCTGTTTTAAGAACCTTAATCAGTTCCTGGAAAGCAGGATTGAAGCGTTCAATATGACCGACCTGGAGAATGCAGTGGGACTCAGCGGCGGCATTGACCAGGGACTCTGCTTCCGCAATGCTGGCAGCGATCGGTTTTTCGATCAGGACGTGAACTCCAGCTTGTAAGCATGCCATCCCAACCGAATGGTGCAAACGGGTTGGAACTGCGACACAGACCGCATCTACGTGTTGCAGCAGGTCATGGTAGTCTTCAAAATACTTGACCCGGTATTTGCTGGCGACATCAATGCCCCGTTCCATATTGACATCGGAAACACCTATCAGCTCCACATCCTTCAATAAGCTGAGAACGCGGGTATGGTGCTGCCCCATATTACCCACGCCAATCACGCCAATCCGAATTGGTTCATGGGGATTGCGTTGCCAGTTGGCTGATCTCACCCCAGCAGTCTTATCCGTCACTCCTATATCCTCCACCAAGGAACCCAGCGAGTAGGTACTTATTGCCACTCAATCCATCCAGATAGTACCATAGTCGCTCTCTTTATGAAGAATTCCAAAGATCGATATAGGTTCCTTAAATAGCAGAAATTTTTGATTTTTTCGGGATGGGTTATGGGTCATGGGTTATCAATTTTGCTTTTTGAACACCTATCCCCCATCCCTATCCCCCATCACCCATTACTTAAAGCCAGTTGATGCAAATGCTGAACCAGCATTAAATCTAGATAAAGCGTCCACCCGACCTGGCCTGCTAAAACTTTGAAAGGATTGCCAGGATCGCCCATCTGGTCTAACACAACGGTAGCGCCAGAGAAATCATGGTTGCGGGTATAGTCGTTAACCGTGATAATGCTTGGCAGGTTGGCTTGCAGGGAAGATTGGAGACCATTGTAGGAGTCTTCGAAGGCTATGCATTCCTCAGGCCGCAGTTTCATCGCGTCCAGCGCATAAAAATAGATATCTGGCGCAGGTTTTTTCTTGGGTACGATATCCCCAGCGGCAATGACATCAAACCAGGAGAGGCTTTCCCGCCCTAAAGTATTTTCCAGAAGCGCGGTAACATTCGCGGGGGTGGTGGTGGTAGCGATCGCCAGCCGAATACCCGCCTCCCGTGCTTCCTTCAGGAGCCGTTTCACACCGGGACGCAGGGGAATCGCTCCTTGCGCCAGTAATTGGGTGTAGTGTCGAGTTTTGGCCTTATGGAGTTGGGCGATCGTTTCCTTCATATCGGGCGGTTGGCGAAAATCCGGTCGGTACTTGTCTAGATAGAATTGCATCCGCTCTTTGCCGCCCGTCACTTCCAGCAATTCTTCATAAAGGGCGATGCTCCAGTCCCAATCTAACTGAGCTTCTGCAAAGGCTCGATTAAATGCAACTCGGTGCCCATCCCGTTCTGTATCGGCGAGGGTTCCGTCTACGTCAAAAATTAAGGCACGAAGTTCAGGCATATCTGGCGGTAGCCTATGGTGTAAAAGTGTTCCAAGAAAAACTCTACTGGGCTTTGGGGTGCTTTCACCAGCATCTTGAAGATTTTAGGAATTGGAATAAAACCAGGAATTTCAGGAATTCTCTTCAGGGGTCGAGGGGGAGGAGCGGGGGGCTCGACTTGGAGGGTCTGAGTTCGCTTCATCCGTCAAAGGATTGCGATGCACTTGAATGTGGTGAAGTCGAGGGCCTTCTGCCGAAATAACCGTTAATTCAAGGTTCTTGTATTGCAAGATTTCGCCTGGAGCGGGAATCTTTTGAAACTTGTAGAGGAGAAACCCTCCTAACGTCTGGTAATCGTCTGCCAGGGGGAGATCGAGATGCAGCAGATCATTGACTTCCTCCAGATCTACCTGAGCTTGAATCAAAAAGGTATGGTCATCCAGGATTTGAATGGTGATTTCTTCCGGGTCTTCTGGTAAACGAGTTTCCCCGATGATTTGGGCCACCAGATCTTCCAGCGTGACCAGCCCCGCCGTACCGCCAAATTCATCCACCACCATTACCATCGTTTGCCCATTACGTTGCATGAGTGGTAGTAACTCACTTAAGGGCATGTACTCAGGAACAAACTGGGCTGGACGAACCCAATTTTTGAGAGGCGTGTCAGGGTTCAACAAACCTTGGGAAAGCGGCTCTGCTAGTTCTTTAAAGGCAATTAACCCCTGAATATCATCCAGGGATTCTCCAATGACTGGATAACGAGAGTGGTGGGAATTCACCATCTCATCCAGCAAGTTCTGAAAAGTAGCATTTTCTTCAATGGCTGCAATGCTGGTACGGGGCACCATCACTTCTTCGGCGGTGACTTCCCCAAACTCAAACACGTTATTCAGGAGTTCCCGTTCCTCTGCCTCCAAGCCAGTGGATTCAGTGGAGGTTGAAATGATCAACTGCAACTCTTCGGGTGTGACTTGATTGTACCAGCCTGGTCTTGTGTACTGAATGCCGACGAGCCGCAAGAGCCAGCGAGTGGATTGGTTCAAGACCCAGACAAGGGGATGAAACAGGCGGGCGATCGCCAGACTGATCGGCCCCAGAAACCGAGCAATTTCCTCTGGGTACAGGAGCGCGATCGATTTCGGACACAGTTCTCCCAGCACAATTTGCAGGTAGGCAATCAGGATAAAGGCCAATGGAATCGCGAGGGAGTGGGCGACAATCTCACGGGTTTCCGAAGATAGGGGTGTTTGATGAATCCAGTGGGTTGTCAAAACAGCCATCGTGGTTTCCCCAATCCAGCCCAGCGCCAGACAGGAAAGGGTGATACCGAGCTGAGTAGTGGAGAGGAGTCGATCGAGGCTCTGTTGTAGGCTCTGGACAGTTTTTGCCTGTACATCTCCGGCACTGACTAACTGGTCAATCCGCGATCGTCGCACGGAAACGATCGCAAATTCCGCAGTCACAAAGAAAGCGTTAATGGCGATCAGAGCCAGGATGGAGAGGAAACGAGTGAACAATTCGGACCCTGTCAGGGAGGGAAAATTTGGCAACTGACCAGCCAGGGTTAACATGGACTGCCACGATCGAACCCTTATGCTAAACATGGCTGGAACAGATGCAAACATCTGATGCGATAGAGAAGGAATGGCGGACCTATTTTACAACTGGAATGCCTGACGCTTTGAGTTTTAACTGCTGATCTGGATAATCAGTCAGGGTTAAGGACAGCTTATCAGCATTATCCAGTTGAACGGTGGAAATCCTGACGGTGCCTGAAAAAGATTGACTTTGGGCTGGCAATTCGGTCGGGAGACCTTCGGTGCTGGCACTCAAAACCCGCCCTCGATTATCTGTAACATTCAAAAAACTGTAGAGGAACCGAACGGGCTGCTCACCGCTATTTCGCAACTTTAGATCCAGGAGCAACGACCCTCCCTGCTGGCGGGCGGCAACGACTTCTAAGGTGACTCCGCGATCGACGCTCTTAATTGGAAACCCCTTCTGGGCCTCATTTTTCTGTTGCTCAGGGTTGGATTCGGTAGGAGTGAGGGCTTTGTTGCGGTTGCGAGGTTCTTCCTTGCCATCTCCCTCAATTTGGGCTTTCACTTCTGAGAGAATTTTCTCTTCCTTGAGAAAAAGAGATTGTGCCCTTTGGGGAGCTTTGTTCTTCCGGTTGTTAACCGTGTTGATGGGGCGAATATCGGGTTGAGTAATCCCCTTCAGAGCTTCTCGACCAATTGCGAAACCATAAGAAGCACTCACAACCCCAGCCCCCGTCATCAGGGCAAGCAATATTAAGGTTAATGCGATGTTCGCGTTCAACTTTCTCAACCCGACCCAATACTACAGAATGAATATAGTCTAGAACTTCTCGTCTGGATCGTCAGGGGGAATCTAAAGAGAGTTAGACAGACCATTAGACGATCGCAGTATAAAGGAAAAAGTTTAAAGGAATTGGATAGAATAAAAACTCTAGCCAGGGTTGGCCGAGCGGATGAGGCAGCGAACACATAATTCGCCTTAGGCAGGTTCAACTCCTGCACCCTGGACTTTTTAAAAAACCCTTGTAGGGGCGATCTGATTAATCGTCTCTACAAGGGTTTTTAATGCGTTGGATCATCAAAAAGAAATCTTAGCGAAGGGTAGCCCGTTCGTACACTAATTCACTACCGACAATGCGACTGGTGGCTGAAGGGGCTGTCAGCAAGGACGAATTGAAAGGACTGTTCAGGTCGGGAGTGCGAATGAGGGGAGTAGTCGAAACCTGTTGCTTGAGAAGATCGCGGTAAAGAACATTAAAGGCTCTAGCATCTTCCGCAATTTCATTTTCTGGAAACGTTCCATGCACGATCGCACCCAGGCCAAAAATTCCATCGACCTGTCTTAAAATCGTGCGATTTTCAAAATGGTTTTTAGATTGGTTGGTCAGGACTCGATCTACCACATCCGGAACGGTTGGAATCGTAGCCTGACGAGAACCGAAGAGATCTGTTTGGGCCATCCCAGTTGAGGCAGAGAAAAGGGAAAGCATCGTAGTTGATAGGCCAATCACTACACTTTTGAAACCCACACCCATAGCAGTAGTCCTCATTTTTTGCTAATACTAGCTTATCTTTTTATGACTGGCTGAAAACTTCAAGAAATGACTGACATAAACCCAGCAGACTCAGAAAATGTACTTTCAATCACGAAGGTTGATTTAACTGTATTACGGCAAAAACTATTAGATTTGTTTTGCCAGGTTGCCTATCGAGAAGGTGATTTTGTTCTTTCCTCTGGGCAAAAAAGCACCTATTACATTAATGGCAAACAAGTCACGTTACATCCCTGGGGGGCGGCGGCGATCGGTCGAGTTCTGTTACCGCTCATTCCACCGCAGACCCAGGCTGTTGCAGGTCTGACTTTGGGAGCCGATCCGATCGTGACAGCGGTCAGTGTCGTTGGAGTTTATCAGGGGCGATCGATTGCAGCTCTAATTGTTCGCAAGGAAGCGAAGGGGCACGGCACCCAGGCTTACATTGAAGGGTTGACGCTACCTCCAGGCAGCCCTGTGGTGGTGCTAGAGGATGTGGTGACAACTGGACAATCTGCGTTGAAGGCAGTTGCTCGTCTGCGGGATGCGGGATATCAGGTGAATCAGGTAATTGCGCTGGTCGATCGCCTCCAGGGAGGGGCGGAGTTGTACCAGCAAGAGGGTCTGGAGTTTCAAACCGTGTTTACGATTCAAGATATCCAGACACGGTGGCGGGATATCCAGGGGAGTTAGGCACTGAAAACGAGAGATCAGGGATCAGGAATGAGGAAGTAAGGTTGCCCCAGTTCCCAATCCCTGGCTACTCAGCCTATGCCTGTCCTACTTTTTCTTTCTGAAGAAACTTCTCCAGTTCGGTCAAGGCATCTGCATCTACTTTGGTCTGCATGGGGCAGAACTTGGGACCGCACATCGAGCAGAACTCGGCGGTTTTGTAGATGTCAGCCGGGAGGGTTTCATCGTGGTATTCTCGTGCCCGATCGGGATCGAGGGCTAACTCAAACTGGCGGTTCCAGTCGAAGTTGTAGCGGGCGCGGGAGAGTTCATCGTCACGATCGCGGGCACCCGGACGATGGCGAGCGATATCGGCAGCATGGGCCGCAATCTTATAGGCAATCAGCCCATTCCGCACATCTTCCGCATTGGGAAGACCCAGGTGTTCTTTGGGGGTGACATAGCAGAGCATGGCTGTCCCGTACCAGCCTGCCATTGCTGCACCGATCGCTGAAGTAATGTGATCGTAGCCAGGAGCGATGTCTGTTACC
>JANRKG010000029.1:0-13329 GCA_033763635.1 Leptolyngbyaceae cyanobacterium bins.59 | reverse complement strand
GCGACCCTGGATGATGCGATTGCCCAGGGATTTGCTCAGGCTGCTCTAGCGATTCAATCCGGTCATCCGCCAGCCCATCTGATTGGGTCTCATGGTCAGACCGTATATCATCGGCCCCCTGGAAACTCTGCTGCGAGTGGAGGACTGGGGTATACGCTGCAACTGGGACGAGGCGATGTCATTGCTCACCGAACGCAGATTCCAACGGTCAGCAACTTTCGGGTAGCGGATATTGCCGCAGGAGGACAGGGTGCCCCCTTGGTGTCACGGGTGGATGCTCGCCTGTTGGGCCATGCAACCCACGATCGCTGTATTCAAAATTTGGGCGGGATTGGGAACATGACCTATCTACCTGCTCAAAAGACGATCGGGTTAAAGGGAATCTGTGGATGGGACACTGGCCCCGCGAATGTACTCCTGGATCTGGCTGCCCATCGTCTTTCTGGCGGAACCCTCACCTATGATCAAGACGGTGCTTGGGCGGCAACGGGAACCCCCTGTGTGCCCCTTGTGGAACAGTGGCTTCAGCAAGAATTTTTTCAACAAAAACCGCCAAAATCTACAGGACGGGAACTGTTCGGGCCAGCGTATCTAGAGCAATGCTTCCAGGAAATGGATGAGTTGTCCCTGAGCGCAGCGGATCGGATGGCGACGCTGACGGAGTTAACGGTCGCTTCGATCGTCCAGAGTTACCAGCGGGATTTACCAAAATTGCCGGACGAGGTTTTTCTGTGTGGTGGTGGAAGTCGCAATTTATACTTAAAACAGCGGCTTCAAATTTTGTTGGCTGGGATTCCCGTGTTAACGACGGAAGATGTGGGGATCAATCCTCACTTTAAGGAAGCGATTGCTTTTGCGGTGCTGGCTTACTGGCGACAACGGAATATCCCTGGCAATCTTCCGGCGGTTACAGGAGCTTCTCAGGAACAACTCCTGGGGGATTTCCATCCCGTGCTGTCTGTCCAATTGTCAAGCCCCCCCCATGATACGATAGGATTCCATTGATTTCGTGTTGCAACTCCTGTTGAAATTAAAAACGGTTGGCGTGGAAAACGCTTAGGGCAAAACAACTGTGGCTCACACTTTTCTACTTGAAATTGGGCGCTGGACCCTGGAGGGAAACTGGCTAGAGCGGGATGGCATGCCCATTACCGTTAGGGGAAAAACCTTAGTAGGGTGGGCGCGGGATGATTGGTTTACGATGGTGACAAAACTGGTCTTTCCCAATACAGATCGACAAGACATTTCCTTGCAATATCGAGGGCGAGTGGATGTCGGGGAGCGGCAATATACCTTTGTCCTGCAACATAGCTTATTAGGGCGTGTTGAAGGGGAAGGATGGGTTGCTCCAGACTCCATCGTTCAGCGATACTGGGTACTTGGCGATCGTCAGCGTCGAAGTGGGTTTGAAACGCTCTACCGAATCAATGACAATAAATACTATCTGTCCAGCGGAATTATGGCAGGCCATTACCTGACGAGCGCAATGGAAGCAACGCTAGAACGGCAACCCGATTAATCACTCAATTCATCAGGGGTTGGCATTTTCATTCACAAAGGATTTGAATGGAATCAGGGTATTTTTTGGCGATTTAATCTTTCAGATCATAAGTCTGTTTGGTCGGTTAGACCCTTGATTAAATCACTGGACAAAATCAGTTGGGTTTGTTGCTTAGCACACAAACTTAGAAGGAATGGGTATAGTTATTTACCCGTTCTGGGCACACTCTTGAAGGTGAGACGCACCATTTCCCTGTGGGGACTTGTACCGCATGGCTGATGACAATATTGGGCGACTACTGGCAAATCGCTATCAGTTAGAGGAACTGATCGGAAAGGGGGCGATGGGCCGTGTTTACCGGGCAAAGGATGTGTTGCTCGGAGATGTGCCTGTTGCGGTCAAATTTTTGGCACGGACGTTGCTGAATGAGAAGATGAAGGACCGTTTTCGCAGTGAAGCGAAAACCTGTGCCCAACTGGGCCAAAAAAGTATTCACATTGTCCGGGTAATGGACTATGGCGTAAATGAAGAAGAAATTCCATTTTATGTCATGGAATATTTACAGGGACAAAGTTTGAGTGAACTAATTCGTAATCGGGTGTTACCCCTCCCCCGCTTTTTAAGCCTCGCCCGTCAAATCTGTTTGGGATTGCAATGTGCCCACGGAGATTCCATTGTCCACCGGGATATCAAGCCAGGGAATATCCTCATTACCCATGACATGAGTATTGGAGAACTGGCGAAGATTTTAGACTTCGGGATTGCCCGTTTGATGCAGGCGGATAGTAACGAAACGAATTCTTTTATGGGCACCCTGGCCTATTCTTCTCCAGAACAAATGGAGGGGAAAGAACTCGACAATCGCTCCGACCTCTATAGTCTTGGGGTGATGATGTTTGAGATGGTCACAGGAAAAATGCCCATTCATGCGGATACTCACACCTTTGGCGGGTGGTACAAGGCTCACCACTTCCAAACTCCCCGTTCTTTTGAGAGTGCGAGTCCTGGTTTAAAGCTGCCAAAAGCTCTAGAAAATTTGGTGATGAGTTGTTTGGCGAAATCTCCCGCCGATCGCCCCCAATCCAGTGCTGATGTGCTGAAAGCCCTGGAGCCTCTAGAGGAGCGCTTTGGCCCCGGTCGGCAAATTGGGCATCGCATTGAGGAAGCCCTGGCAAAACTCCCGGTTACCGCTGAAACGACTAAAACTGCGACCCCGAATACAGAGAAGGAACCGCTGGCAGCGGATGAAATTTGTCGGCTCACTACCTGGCCTAAAGATAAACCTCTGGCAGAAATTGTCTTCCCCAATGCCCTGAAAACCAATCGCGAGGTTCTGGCAACCCTTTGGGTTATGATGCCTCGTCAGGAAATTTATAAACGTTTGATGGGGGTTCGCTATAACCACTTTTTATGTATGATGACCCCGCACCCAATGGTGTTATGGGTGACGGCTCTTTATAACCGGGAACATGGCCCCCGTTGGCTTCCCTGTTACCTTGATTTGAAGTCAACTCAGGGTCAGGAAATGATTCGGTTGCTAGCGGAAAAAGGGTATTATCGATTGCTATTCTTTTCACTCGAAGATCCGAAGCGCTGTGCCCATGTCTTGACCTCGACGATCATTCCTGCTCAGTGTCGGCGGCTTCAGGAATGGGCGAATACCAGTCAACTCAGTGTGACAGCAGGACAGTCAGCCCTCAGTAAACAGTATCTTAAGCAAGAATTTGAAAAGTTGAAGCCTAAGATTTTGATGAAATTAGAGGCAACTCAGGAAGATTTTTCTGGAGATCTCTCTGGGTTATTTGGCACCTAATTCAATTCTCAATTCAATCCTGATTACGGGTGAGGCGGAATCCCAGAAGCCAGGGAGTGAGGAGTAGACGATCGAACCGCAGGTCGCGAATTTTTGACGGATTGTAGAGTTAAGCCAAACGTGCAGAGTGTGAGTCGGAGAGGGTTGACGTCCCGACACTCCCAGCCCCTTTCTTTAGAAACAGAGCAAGAAGTGGAGCGCGTCTCACCGGGCGAATTGCCTAGAGAACTGCTCCCTTCAAAAGAGAGCGAATCAAATTATCTTTGACCATCAAAAGGCGGGCTACTTCCAACAGTTGTTGAGTCACCTGATCGTGGGACATGCCTTGCATTTCTGCACGCATCCGCTGGACTTCGAATTGCTGTTCCAGCGTTAAGTCAAAAGATTGAGAGTTCATAGCATACTCCATTAGCAAGAAGTTTTAGAAATTAGTAACCAACTGTATACAGGCCGTAAAGCTAAGGGACTTATAGGGTGTTTCAGGGCAATTTTTCAGAGGTCTTTTCCTTGTCGCAAGTTCTTAACCCATCAAAATTGTCTGAGCAATCCAATCATCGTTTAGGCCGCAAAGCTATCTTCCATCGGGACTTTTCCAACTAAATCTCGGATCAAGTTTTGCTTAATCATCAGGAGTCGTGCTGCCTGAAGGAGCAATTCTTGAGCCTGTTCTTGACTCATACCCTGTACCGACTCTTCCATGAGCCGCATTTGAAATTGTTGTTCCAGGGTCAATTCGAAAGCTTGAGGGTCCATAATTCGGTTTCCTCCAATCTGAGAGAAGAGTTGAGAGAAGAGCGTAGTATCAGGCAATACTAGTATCGGGTGATGCCAGGGTCTCCAAGAATTTCATTTCTCCACTGACCAGTGTTTTTACGACCCATGTTTTTACACCGTGTCTCTAGAGAGCCGAAGAACTTTTTCTAACCTGGTATCTTCTAGTATCACTTTATATTACAAAAGATAACAATGATTTGACAAATAATGCATACCCCCCGTGAAGGAACTTGATGGTTTGAGCCGTCTCCCTCTTGAAAGAACCCTGGTTAGAGGTTGATTAACCTGTAGGGATAGGAAAACGTATCGCAGTTCTACCAAGTTGATTTATTTAAATTTGCTCAATTTGAACAAAATAGTGATATGTACTCATCCTGCTTTGGGCCTAAAAGGGGCGTGGCTTTAGGAGTAGTACTTTATAAAGCTCTTATGAAATCAAGCGGGGATCAAATGGATTCGCTAGAGTGATGGGGTAGCTCAACCAATTGTCTTGGACTGAAGGAGCCAGGTTCCTCCTGTCAGCGTTCATTCCGGTATAGGTTTGGTAGATTTTGATGACCCCTGAGTTTTGGAACCAGACAAGCACTCCCATTCGCCGATCTGCTTCAACCCAATCTTTCGTAAAGGGTGAAGTACCTTCAGGCCCATTTGTGGCTTTGGAAGAAACTTGTATTCGAGTACGAATTCCCAATTGTGGCGATCGAGAGAAAACCTTGAGGAGGCTCGTGCAGGACTTTGGGTTGGTCGTGACCCTTCATCCTCTTAAGCTCGAAGCCTCCATTGAAGAACAAAAAGCGTGGCTAGAACTGGAACTGTTTGGTTCCCCCCAACAGATCCGCCATGCTTTGATTGATATTGATAGTGAATAAGGCAGAGGGCCGAAGGAAAAAGTAGAGAAACCTTTTGCTGCCCTGCGCTCCCCTATCCCTCTGCCCTGCTTTTCCCTTCTGCCTTCTGCCTTTTGCCTTCCCTTAGGCCATGCTATTTTCGATCGCCCAACGAGCTAACTCAGTCCGATTGTGTAGCCCTGTCTTGCCCAACATATTGCTGACATGGCTTTCGATCGTGCGCTGGCTCACATTCAGTTCTTCGGCAATTTCTCGGTTTGCCATCCCTCGCGCAACGAACTGTACCACTTTCAATTCGGTCGGTGTGAGTTCAACATCAAAGGGAACTTGAATTTTGGGACCTGCCTCTGCCCCTTTATTTTGATGGTGAATCAGGCGAGAAGCTTGCTTGAGGGAGGACTCGACCTGGGCAACCAGTTCTTCCGGTTCAAAAGGTTTCACCATGTAGACATCTGCCCCGGTGTTCAGACCTTTGACCCGATCCTGGCTCTGGCCCTTTGCAGACAGAAACAGGACGGGAATCCAACTGGTCCGCGCATCTTCCCGGACATGCTTCACCAGGGAATAACCATCCATTTCCGGCATCATCACATCACAGATAATCATATCTGGAATGTCCCTTTCCAAAATTTCGAGAGCTTCCCGACCATTTTCTGCGGTCACGACCTCATAACCTCGGAACTCCAGGTAGTCTTTTACCAGAAGAATCAGGTTTGGGTCATCATCTATGAGAAGAAGCCGTTTATGATCCGTTGCGCTTGTTTCCTTCATGCTTTGCCACTCACCATGCCTTGTCACTCGACTTAGGAATTAGCCCCTTAGCACTTGAATCCCCAATCATTCTTCTACCAACCGTTCTTTCAGTTCTACTGTAGTTTTACCCTGTTATTCAAGAAAAACCAGGTTATTCAAGAAAAAACAACTAATTTATAAAGCCTATCAATTTATAAAGCCTATCTACTAACTCTAGCTATTCCTTCAGGAGTGATAGACCTTCAAGAATTATAGAATTCTTCTAGGCAGAGTTGCCCCATCACCTGTTGAGCGACCCCTGGAATGATCTTTCTGAGATAGATCATTAAGTACGTCACTCGATATTGATGCTATTGCAGTTTAGATCTTTTAATCCCTCTAAGGCCAATCTTTCCTTTTAATTATTACAGCTAGAAAGAAGGATGACCAGGTAAATTCCGTGAAGTTGCCGAGAAAATCGGCAGCGATCGTGCCAAGATACACTGGATTTTCCCCACTCATCCACTAGGAAAATTTCTCTGAGCAATCTCCAGGTCTTTCCGAAAGAGGATGGTGAAGAAATAGATACTCCTGAACGGGTTGATTCTGGATGAGGTGTTCTTGAATAATCCGTTCTAACACCTCAGGGTGGGCACTGTGATACCAAATCCCATCCGGGTAGACCACCACGATCGGTCCCTGATGACAAACCCGCAAACAATTCGCCTTGGTTCGAAAGACAAGTCTCGGAGATAGCCCATTGTCAGCGGTCTTTACAGGAGTATCTAATTTCAACTCCTTGAGGCGTTTCTTGAGATAGTCCCAGGCAATCAGGCTTGCTTCTTTATCACAGCATTTTGGAAGCGTCTGGTCAGCACAAATGAATACATGGCGTTCGATTTTGTCCAACCCCAGCGATCGAACACAAGCTTGCAGGGAATCCAGGTTACAGATCTCTTCCATAAAGCACCGCTCCAGTTACCGACTGTTCCATTCTTGAGCCGCATCCGTTACCGCCTGGTCTACGGTTTTCTGATCCAGCATTGCGGCCTGAAGGTTCGTGTAGATCACCTTTTGCAGCCGCTTGATATCCTTACGGGGAGGAATCAGCACCTCCGCCTCCTGCATCTGGCTGGCACTCACCGATCGCGCCACTTCAACCGAAGTCGCGTTGGCGGGTAGGGTCTTGAAATAGCTATCTTGCAGAGCCTTCACGGTAGACGGTAGGACATTCGCAGCCTTAGCAAAGGCCAACTGATTTTCCGTATTCGTCACAAAGAGGGCAAACTTCAGAGCAGCTTCTGGTTGGTCCGTCGTTTTGGGAATCACCAGATTCATGACTGCAACGTTTTTCTTTCCGGTGTCTCCGGTAATTTGGGGAGCAGAGGCAGAAGCCTGGGCAATTTTGGGGGCGTTGGTCGCGATCGTCTTCAAAAATTCAGGTCCGGAAGCCAGAATCGCTGTTTCTCCGGACTGGTAGAGTTCGATCGCGTGACGATGGCCCTGAGTCAGCGCTTCCCGTGGCATATACCCCTTCTTATATAGATCCACCCAGTATTGAAAAGCGGCTTTCCCCTGGGGGGTGTTGAAGCCCGCCTTGCCCTCCGCATCCAATAAAGTGACTCCCATCTGAACAAAGGACTCCAGAACCTCCCCTGAATCCTCTGGAACAAAGGTGACAAAGAAGGCGTATTTTCCAGTTTTCTCCTTCAACTGTTGAGCCGCTTGAGCCAGTTCCGCGTAAGTTCTCGGTGGTTTAGCAATCCCCGCCTGTTTCAAGAGATCCTGATTATAGATAGCGACCCGCGCCGTCAAATACCAGGGAATCCCAAAGCTTTTGCCATCAATCACCCCCGCTTCCCAAATCTTCGGTAGGTACTGATTTCGCACATCTGGGGAAACCTGATCATTCAGATTCATCCAGGCATCCCGTGCCGCTAGTTGGGAAGCAAAACCAGGATTCAGATTCACCACATCCGGGGCGGTTCCTGCCGAGACGGAGGTGAGAATTTTGCTCTCCATTGCGGTCCAGGGGACATCCACCCAGCGAATTTTGACCCCAGGATTTTCCTGTTCAAAAGTGGCAATTAACTTCTGAAAGTAATCTGTAAACTGCGGTTGCAGTTGCATGGTCCAGAATTCGACCTCCCGCTGCCCAGAGGCCGACTGACCGCCCGAATTGACCGAGCCACTCCCACAACTGATCAACCAACTCAGAATAAATCCTAGAAGGGCAAAGATTCCTAACCTGCGCCAACTGACTCTGTGCATTGCTCCGGTGTCCCCTGCTCGTTTCTGCAAGTCTGATTCTGATTTCGATCGCAGTCCTCAATTATCTACTAAATAGGGATGGCTTCAGAGACCTCCCAGGATAATAAAGGCCAGAGTTTTTTACGCGGATGGCCCCCTTGACAAGCAAAAAGAGCAATCGAATCAGAAAAAAGATTGACAAATGGCCTTTCAATGCTATTATCATGGGCGTTTCAATCGTTTTACAACCTAAAATCCTGGTCTGATAACAGTTCATGATTGGCAATTGCTCATGATTGGTTCTCTTTTTAGGGTTCCTTTCTGGGGAATTGTTGTAGTTATCGGACTGGGAAAATTTGTTTTTTTGGAGAGGCTGTAACCCAGCTTTCAGATTTTTTTGGAACCCAAGTTCTTCTCTCTAAAGTTTTTAGATTTAATTTCGAAAATTTGTACGCAATTTTCAAAATTATGTGTAATATCGCTGGTAAGTTCGGTTGAACTGAATTTCTCCCAAATCAACTGACTTTCTTAATCGGTAGTTTTTCTCGAATCGATCGCTTCTAGACGATGAATCACTCAGAGGATTCGGCTGGAGAGAAAGAAGTGGGGAAAGGATCGGGAAGACATCTGGGATCAGGTGCTTTCAAGGGGGGTGTCTTTGGAGATTGGCAGATTTTCTTCCAAAAATTGCTGGAAGAAAATTCAAAATTGAATTAGGATGCTGTCGAAACAACTTGCAAGATATCTATGAGGTATTAGCAAGATATTTTTTGGTAGCTTACGAAATATTTTTGTGAAGCGATCTTGTAAATCATTTATCAGGTTAATCTGCAAAAAAAGGCAATTTTTCTCTATGGGTTTCCTATCCTCTTGAGGTTCATTTTAAGCTTTGTATCTTTTTGTGTTTTCCTATTTTTCAACCTGATTTTGATTGGGATTTTGGATTGGGATTTTGGATTGGGAGTATGGAAAGCCCGTCATTTACAGTTATCTAATATAAATTTGTCTAATACAGGTGCCCAGGATTGATTAAAGGGCGAATGATTTTCTGAGCGTGTTTGTGACCATGATGTTTGAATGTAAAAACTGCTAAATAATCAACAGCAATAATAAACAGCCCGAATCTATTGAAATTCTCTAACTCATTGCAAATAGTAGGACTAGTGCCGTGTTTGACTCCCTCAAAGGTTTACTTTCAAAGCGCAACAAAGCGATCGGAATTGAGTTAACCCCCGATCGGGTCAACGTGGCCCAGTTGCGAAAACAGGGGCAGGGGTTCAAGGTTGTGACCCTCGCCTCTGCCGAGGTGCCGGAGGGAATTGTGCAGGAAGGCCAGATTGCTGACCCAACGGCCATGGCAGGGATTATCCAACAGGTGTTAGAACAGGGCAAAGTGAAGGCCAAACGGGCCGCAACCGCGATTCCAGGGCGAGAGGCGGTGACTCGTTTGATTCCCGTTCCGGCGGAGTTGGACGATCGCGAGTTGCGGGAAATGGTATTGAACCAGGAAGCGGGGTTGTATCTCACCTTCCCTCGCGAGGAGGCCGACGTAGACTACCAGAAGCTCGGAACCTTTGTGGATGAAGATGGGATTGAAAAGGTGCAGGTGTTACTGGTTGCCACCCGGAAGGAAGTAACCGATACCTATCTAAACACCTTCGAGCAGGCTGGCATAGAAATCGATATCCTGGAAGTCACTAGCTTTGCTTTGATTCGCACGATTCGGCCTCAACTTCAGCAGTTTTCTCCGCAAGAAGCGGTGGCGATCGCCGACATCGAGTTTGAAAGCACGGAAATTTCGATTGTGGTGGATGGGGTGCCGCAGTTCTCGCGGACGGTGCCGATCGGAGTGTTCCAGATCCAGAGTGCCCTCAGTCGAGCAATGAACATGCCCCCTTCCCGCGATATGACCTTTTTGCAGGGGATGACGATTCCTGTTTCTCCTTCAGAATCTACGATCGGGAGTACCTCCCGGATGGGAGGTACCAATCCAGGGTCGGCGGCGATGTTGCGGGTGTTGGGAGAGTTGGCGGATGAGTTGCGGCGATCGATTGATTTTTACCTGAACCAGGGAGAGAACCAGGAGGTTGCCCAGCTATTGCTGGCGGGTCCAGGGGGCGGGTTGGGGCAGTTAGATGACTTTTTCACCCAACGGCTCAGCTTACCTGCAACGAAAATCGATCCGATCGCAACCCTTGCCCTGGAGGTGGATGAAGAAGTGCCAGAAATTCAACGACCGGGGTTGGGAATTGTCTTGGGGTTAGGACTAAGGGGGGTTTCTTGAATGTATAGTCTTGATATTAATTTTCTCAACGATCGACCTGAATACAGACCCGATGGTGGTCCTGCGGCTCCAAAGGCAAGGCCAAGCGTCACCGGGAATGCCCCCCTCCTGTTGGGGTTATTGATCGGGGTTGCGCTACCCGCCCTGGCAGGGGGGGCATGGTTTATTCTTCAAGGCCAAAATGCCGAGTTAGAGACGAAGAAAACAGAATTGACGGCTCGGTTGGAGTCCCTCAATAACACACTGAAAGAAGTGGAAGCATTGAGAGGTCAGATTACGGCGATCAACACAGAAGTCAATGACTTAGCGAGTTTATTTAATACGGTCAAGCCCTGGTCTGCCATTTTGGAAGACATCAGTAAGCGGATTCCGGCAGGGGTGCAGATTGATAACATCCAGGAAGCGGATGGCAAACTCACTATGACTGGCACAGGACGGACCTATGCCGATGTCAATGATTTTGTCCTCACCCTGCAAAAATCTGAATTTTTAGATCCTGCTGAAACGCGATTGCTCCGCAGTGCGGTTTCAGCCTATTCGGGTCGAGTCGAGGTTCGCTTTCCTGGTGTTCGCCTTGGGCCAAATCAGCAGGCCCCATCCCCTGCTTTTAAGGCTCCTGAGGTAGCTTCTTTTGGGGTTGCCACTGCTTTGAATAATAAACCAGCCAGTGAACTCCTCCGGGAACTAGAACGAAACGGTTCGGTGGGCCTGGTGACTCGGATTAGAACTCTCCAAGAAAAAGGAATCATTAAATAATGACGGCTAGTACAGACTTCGGTGATGATCGCCAGGATTTTGGTGCTCCTGCCTATCCCAGTGCCTTTGGTATCACGTTCACCCCTACAATTCTGGGGGCGATTTTAGCCGTTGTCGGTCTGGCAGGGGCTGCCTTTATTGTGGTTCAGCTCGTACTCCCGGAATTGAGTCGAAATGAAACCTTGAAGGGAGAAGTCGGTGGGCTGGAACAGCAGGTAGCCCAGGCCGCAGGAAACCCCCAGAAAGTAGTTGCGGCAAAGGCTGAATTAGAAGATGCCAAACGACGGCGTGCGGAAGTTCAGGATTTGTTTGCAGACGAAACCAGTTTGAATACTTTGCTGCTGGATATCAGTCGGGAATTTAGACAGCCTGGGCGGCGAATTCAACTGCTAGGCTTTAACCCAAGTGGGCCACCCGTTCCCCTCTCAGATCCCAACTTGCCTCCAGGGGTACAAGGTAAACTCAAGTCCCAGACGATCGGAATTTCAATGCGGGGAAGTTTTGCCCAAACCCAGGCGGTGATTCGCAATATTGAACGCTTGCAACCCCTGATTTTGGTGAGAAACTTTTCCACCACAAAGGATGGATCGGGACAGGTATTGGTAATCGATAATGCCACAGGCCGATCGACCCCCACAGGAGAGGTGCTCTTGAACACCAATCTATCCTTGCAAGTGATTGTGAGTCCGGTGAATCCCCCGGCCCCGCCACCGGGCGCGGCTCCCCCCCCGGCCCCCCCCAAGTAAAGCTTGATTTGATCTGACGAATTCTCTGACTAATTCTTAATCCGTGATGAGCGAGGAGTGAACGTATGAAAGACTATTTTGGAGCTGCGAGCTTCCTGGTGGCAGGGGCGATCGTTGTCGCAGCATCTCAACCCGTTTGGGCACAAAGCGCGGCAGCCCCAGCAACCCAGGTGACAGGGGTACAGACCAAACTGTCGGGGGGGGGTGTTCAGGTGATGCTGGAAACCAGAGATGGCAATCGTCCTCAGGTATTTTCGACGGTTCGAGGAAAAAGCTGGGTGGCGGATGTGATCAATACCCAGTTGCGCCTACCGGGAACGCTGACCTTCCGCCAGGACAATCCCGCTCCCGGCATTGCGTCTGTTGAAGTCTTTCCGTTGGATGCCAATAGTATCCGAGTCCGGGTGACGGGACAGAACAATAGCCCGACTGGGCAGATGGACCGCAATGATCGGGGACTTGTAATCAGTCTGGCTGCCCCTGCTGGGTCTTCGGCAAGTGCTGCTCCTGCCCAACCTTCGATTTCGGTGACGCGACCGACGACTCCGAACCCTGGCCCGATCGCTCAAACTCCCGCACCTGTGCCCACCACTCCGGGCGCTAACCCTGCTCAACCCGTTCCTGCCAATATCAACGTTGCACCTCCGTTCCTGCCCCGTGCCGTTGCGCCTCCGGTCGGAGATATTGCGGTTTCGTCCGTGGATATTGCCCCGACGACGATCGACCTGGGGACGGCAGAAAGAATTCCCCGCCTGGTTTTGCGGGAAGCTCCAGTACGGGAAGTGTTGTCTCTCCTCTCACGGGCCGCTGGGTTAAATATCGCCTTTTCTGAAACAGGGACCACGGCTGCCCCTGCCCCTGGGGGTGCAGCCGCTCCTGCTGGAGCCGCTGGTGCAACGATTTCTTTGGACATTGAAAATGAGCCAGTTCAGGATGTTTTCAACTATGTGTTGCGCCTGAGTGGTTTGCAAGCCAGCCGATCGGGAAGAACCATTTTCGTCGGGCGCTCCTTACCTGCTGAATCTCGCGGTCTGATCATGCGGACGCTACGGCTGAACCAATTAAAGGCCGATTTGCCGCAGGTGAACTTGACTACGACATCTACCAGTGCTTCTAGCCTGACGACATCGGCAGGGCAAGGGGGCGCTTCCACGAATAGTACGGTGGGCCGCACCAGTAACTACAGTCAAAATATTCCTCTCCGGGGCGCGTTGCAAATTCTGGTAGGCTTGGGGGCCGAAGCGGCCGGAGGCGGAGCGGCCACGGGTGCCCCGGCGACCCTGACGGATGTACCGCTGCGGGGTTTGACGGTTACGGCAGATAGTCGCACCAACTCAATTACCCTGATTGGCACCCCGCGGGTTGTGGACATTGCAACCAGTTTCCTGACCCAACTGGATGTCCGGAAGCGTCAGGTGGCGGTGAATGTCAAGATTGTTGATATTAACTTGCTGAACACCGATTCCTTTAGTTCCAGTTTCTCTTTTGGGATCGCCGATACCTTTGTCAGTGTGGATGGGGGGAGAGCAACAACAAACTTTGGGCAGTTCCGTCCGCCCAATGCGGGCCAAGTTCAGACAAGTCTGCTAGGGCAAACGGTCATTAATAATCCTTACTCGGATGCG
>JANRKG010000028.1:0-3113 GCA_033763635.1 Leptolyngbyaceae cyanobacterium bins.59 | reverse complement strand
TTCCAGGGCACATCAAAGTGGAACAGATCGGCACAGTAATTCTGGAGGTTCACCCCTTCCCGTGCCGCATCCGTCGCAATCAAAATTCTTAAAGGATGGTCAGCCGGATTGGTGTTGAATGCCTGCTTGATGAACTCCCGCCGTTCCTCCCCCATCCCACCGTGGAACGTGGCGATGCGTTCCTCCTCTTGATGGGAATTGGCAATCAGGGTTCGCAGGTGTTGTTCCAGATAGCGTTTCGTATCGGTGTACTCTGTAAAGATGAGAACCCGCCGATCGCGCCACATTGCTCCCGGTGTGCCCAGGTCAGGACACAGATTTTGGCGTATCCATCCCGTCAGCCACTCAACTTTACTATCGGGTTCCCGTCTGGCCTGCTCGGCAATCTGAGTCATCTGCTCCAGCAGGTTCCGCTCTTGCTCCGAAATGCCAACCCCAACCGCCTGGGATGCCTTTTCCATCTGGGCAGCTTCTTCCTTCAGCACCTCTTCTTCATCCAAATCAGCCCGATCGTCATCATTTCCTGGCGACTCTTGCAGGAGAGAGAAGGTTTGTTGGACAGTGGATTGTTGCTCTGCTTGTCGCTCGATCGCCCTGCGATGCACTTTCAACGTCCGTGCAAATGCCTCGATCGAAGAGAGCAACCGCTTTTGCAGTGAGGTCAGAACCAGCATAGCTGCGGCCTGGGTAGACTTGGGAGCATCCTTTAACCGTTCTTCCCGACACTGCCGATAAGCTTGCAGGAGTTGAGATAACACCAGTTCAGGCGCATCCTGCGGCAACTGCTCGATCGCCACCGGAATCACCTGTCGTTTGGGAAAATCCGCGCTGTTAATCTCCCGTAAATCCTGCTTGAGCCGCCGCACCATGACCGCATCCAGGAGCTTCTTACTGCGAACCGGAACCCCTCGACAAAACCGTTGGGGGTCCAGAATCTCTAGCAGGGCGGCAAAGCTGTTGGAATGTCCGTTGTGCGGAGTGGCCGACAAAAACAGCTTATGCTCAAATCGGGGAGCCAAATCCCGAACAGTACGGGTAAGTTGGGAGTCGATCGCATACCGAGAGCCACTGGCAGGAGCCGCATTATGGGCTTCATCGAGAATCAACATTGACCCGGCGGAGAACTCCTGAAGCCAGTCCCGCAAGGGAGCGGCATAGGTTTCGTCTCTAAGCAGGGAGTGCGAGATGATAAACCGAGTATGGGTCTTCCAGGGATTGATGCCATACCCCCGCTCCCGTCGCTTTGCGGCTACAAAATCACGATCGTAGAGGATGAAGGTCAGCCCAAAGCGGCTCTCCATCTCTTCCTTCCACTGGCGAACCACAGAAGGGGGACAGGAAATCACCACCCGCTTGATCTTCTGGCGCATCAGCATCTCCCGAAGGATCAGCCCTGCCTCGATCGTCTTTCCCAACCCCACGTCATCGGCAATAAACAGATTCACCCGTGGCATCCGCAATGCCTTTCGCAAAGGCTCTAACTGATAGGCTTTCACCTCAATCCCCGCCCGATAGGGTGCTTGAAAAAGTTTCGGGTCTGTTGAGGTGACACAGTTCCAGCGCAAGGCATGGAGATAGGCAGAAAAATAGCGGGGGTTATCAAAGCCCCGTTGAGCAACGGATTCCCAGGAAGCTGATTCTATAACGGAGGCATCCACCTCCCGTTCCCAGAAAACCTCTAATGCCTCCCCCTGGGCATCATCCTCCAAACACGCTAATCGGACTCTGGTATCCCCCGAAAGCGAAACGGGAGGAATCACATCTTCCACTAAATACTGACGGGAACGAACGCGAATAATTTGCCCAGGCTGAAGGAGTGTCGATGACATTGGTGTGTCCGGGTGGTTTTCTAGCGCGTATCGATTGTGATGGGTATAACAGATTTAGAACGAGCAGAGTAAAAAAGGCTTCAGTGTGAAATTGGCTCTGTGATTAGGTAGCCCACTTTTGCAAATAAAAATGCAAATGATTGCTTTGTAACTATCATGACACTCATAATAGGGAGAAGCAAGTACAAAGTGTACGCACAAATGGAGTCACATGGGACGCAAGGGGCAGTCGGTTACTCTCTCCCTCTCTGAGCAAGACAAAGCCCAATTAGAAACGATCGCCCGTGAACAAGGGATGCTCTGGGGCAACCGCCCCAACCTCTCTCGACTGCTAGAGGCGATCGCCCGCCGAGAACTGGTGGTGGGTCGTAACAACGATTGGCCGGAACCTCGCATCCGGGCACTTCAGCAAGCCCTGCGCTCCCTCATGGATACAGGCCAGGTGGAAGAAGCCCGGATGATTGCGACCCTACTCATGGAACGCCAAGAGATTTCCATACCCTTCCGCAGCGAACTGGAACGATTTCTAGAAACCCCCATTGCCCCCTGGCGACTCGAACTCGATCAACTGATCCGTCGGCAAATTCCCTTTGAAATGACCTACCGGGATGCCGCTGATCGGCCCTGGACCTTTACCATTCGCTTTGCCCGTATCCAGTTCTATGAAAAGCGACAATACCTGGAATGCTGGTGTGAAGAAACAGAAGGCAACCGCGATATCCCGCCCCTTCACCATAACTGGACTCTTCGCCTCGATCGCATTCCCGATGCTGCCCTGCGTCCAACCCGTCACAAGTGGCGTAATTACATGGACGAACTGGAGGTTGAAATGCATCTTGCAGAAGGGCTGGCATTTGCCTATCAACCCCGTCCTGAAGACCAGACCGTTGAATGGGCCACGGAAGCGGTTCAAACTCGCCGAGTTGTGCGGCGGATTACAAACACCTTCTGGTTTTTCCGTGAGGTTCTTCCCTATGGCAAAAACTGTGTCATTGTTTCACCCCAAAAGGTGCGCGAGAAATTCAAGCAAGAAGTACGGGCGCTCTTCGAGCATTACGACTGAAGTCAAACCAGCTTCAAGCTTTTGATTAGTACCTGATTCATCCTAAACACTCAATTAGCAATGCGATGAAAACTAAGGATTCTGCTGCTTTCAATCTAATTTTCATGCCTCTAACTTCTGTTTTGATCTCGTATTTTCATTGGCATCCCGTAATCGCAGGTCTTTTCTCATGTCTTCCTGCAATGGTCGTGGCATTTATCTTTACACCTTCAGAATCCTCA
>JANRKG010000027.1:0-2358 GCA_033763635.1 Leptolyngbyaceae cyanobacterium bins.59 | reverse complement strand
CTGCACCGCGATAGCGCAGGGTTGTAGCGGAGTGCATGGCAGGTGCGGTAGACGAAACCCAGATCGGAGTCAGAACTCCCCGGTACTTGCCTGTCACCAATCCTTGAGCAGCAGGGGCAACAGAGGGAGCAGGTTCGTAAGCGATTCCGCGATAGTGCAGGGTCATGATGCATCTCCTGTGGGTGGGCTTGAATGCTACCTATGACTTCAGGAGCAAGCGATCGGGTTACAGGGAGATTCAGGTGATCCTTGAGAAGGCCAGGAGTGTTTTTGGTCTTTGCTGAGGGAGATGGGTGTCACGAAAGATAAATTGCTAGCAGGGTTTCATCGGACTGTTGCGATCGCCGAGGGATTAGAGATTGCTAGCTTGCTGCCTTCATTCTCTGCAAGGTTGCTCTACACCGGCAACTTCAACTGAGCCTGGACCGCATCCTCGACGATCGCATGAAGGAACTCTGGTTTGAGATGGCGGAAAGTAAGGTTGTAGCGGGGATTGGAGATCGGCACGGCTTTGTGCAGGAGCTTGGTATTGATGCGGATAACCAGGCCATCCGTCAAGTGATGCTGCAAGGTGCCCTGCTCATAGTCTTGTTCAAAGTAATAGGCTTCCCCCAGGTTCACCATCACAGCCGTTCCCTCGAAGTGCCCATGATCCCGGTGCCACTGAATCGTCGTGTTGCCTCCACAGACCAGAAGACTATGCCATCCTGGTAGCAACCGATCGCCTAGGACTCGAATTCGTTCCTCTGGTGCTTCGACTCGGTGCAGTCTAGCTCTGCCCTTGGCGATGGATTGGAGATTGGAGGCAACGCCAAAGCACTTGACTAGACGATTAGGGGCATAGCGGCTCTGAATGGCTGTTGCAGACAGGGAAAGCGATCGGACCCAATGCCACAGGTCCGTCAAGTTTTCGTTCTGGATGCGTCCGATGATCTCCATCCTGATTAGTCCCGACTTGATATTAGAGGGGTCATGCTTGGGGTGTTTCCCCCATGAGTTCCCGTCTGGCTGCCTCCGTAATCACTCGCCGCAACCATTCTGCTGAGTTGGGAAGTGCCCTGACAACCTCATCAATATCTTCTGGAAGTTTCACGGCGATCGCTTTTTTGGAAAGGGGTTTGTCACTGGGAATGGTGCCTTGAGGCTTAAACTGCTTGTCAAGGAACTTCTGGGATTGGACGGGGTGGGGATTGGGCATGGGAAAGACCTCCAAGGCTACTTTATCACGGTTAACCAGGATTAGGAGAACTTATCGATCGTGGTATAGGAAATAGGAATTTAAATGTAAGTGAAGTGATCAAGCGCATCTATTCCCGGTTAACAGGGATATAATAAAAGAGTAAGGAATAGGACATGGAGCGCCTCAAAGACTCCCGGCAACGGAACTGAACCGGAGTGTGAAGCCCAGAGTGTAGCACCAACCATTATTCCCTTACATTCCAACTACAGAAAAAGCACTCCCACCGACCAAAGTTGAAGTGCTTCTTCTGGGCTATTAACCAATGGAGATCTTAACAAAATGGCTTACTTCGACTTAGACGAACAACGATCGGCCCATGCGGAACAGGCAGCGGAAGCTCTCTACCTGGATGGCTCCTCGGATGCCGCGTTCGCTCAATTGCCCACTCGTGTCGATGACGATTATCTCAGTGGCTACATTGCCAAGCTGAAGGAACTTCCTCGCAACCCAGACGGGACGATCCAGCACTACACACCGAGACAACACTTTGCCTACGGCTACATGGATAATCCCAATCCTTGCTCCTGTGACGAGTTCTAGCAATGTTCTGGGGCTGGCTTCGGTCAGCCCCTTCTTCTCCCCACCGAGGTTTTTATTATGAATTTTCAGACATCTACGACTGCCCCTTCCTCCAATCAGAAGGATGAATTCGATTCCGAAGAATTTGAAAGTGGACGCGAATCCCTGCCTTATCTGCAAATGCTCAATCATCAAGACCCCAATCAATCGGGGTTCTTCATCACCTCCGAGAACATGAAAGCGGCTGGATTTGTACCCGATGACGATTGGGCACCTCACATTGAAACGTTTCAAAACGGTGAAACTATAGAAGGCTACCGTTCTGTCGTTGCCAGGTTTTTGATTCTACGCAAATCCAAACTGCTCATGTTCAGTCGTGACAGTGGCGACTTCCTCGGTCTCTTTCAGAAATCTCGCTACGATCGCAATAGTGTGATTCTCAAAACCCGTTATTTGGTTTATGCCGTGAGCAGGGGAAAGGAACTTCTCCATACCTCTCCGTTGCTGCTGACCACCAAAGGATCATTTAATGCCACCTTTGGGGAAACCGTTCAGAAGTTTCAGGCTGAGATGAGCAAGGCTTATGCAAGTGCCACTGG
>JANRKG010000026.1:0-2966 GCA_033763635.1 Leptolyngbyaceae cyanobacterium bins.59 | reverse complement strand
GGAACCGATAGGGGTTGCCCTGCACAGACCGCTAAAATTTGAGCCTGTAGCTCGTCTGGATAGGGATAGGTCTGACCTGCCAGTAACGTGATCGCCAGATCTTCCTCTTCGCCTGAAATCTCAACCAGAGCCGCATCAATTCCATCAACGGATGTGCCGCTTATCAAACCAATTACACGGGGCATGGGTTTTAGACAGGGAGTTTTTCGATCGCTTTATTTTCGCCAATAACCACCATCGCCGATCCTTTGCGGAGCCGTCGATTTGGAACGGGATTAATTTCAAATTTGCCGTCGTGGCTCACAGCTAGCAAATTTAGCCCATATCGACTTCGCAGTTCAATCTCCGCGATCGTCTTGCCATCAAAATCTTCTGGCACAATCACTTCTGCAATACAGTGATCCAGGTCTAACTCAAAACGGTCCAGAATACCGGGACGAGTGAGGGCACGGGCCAGGTTACACCCCATTTCATGTTCTGGAAACACCACATGGTCTGCCCCCACTTTGCGAAGCAGTTTTTCATGGATTTCTGAAGAAGCCTTCGCTGCAATGTGGGCAACTCCTGCCTCTTTCAGGTTGAGAACGGTGATAATGCTTTCCTGAATGTAGTTCCCGATCGCCACAATCACGGTATCAAACTCAAAGACTCCACCTTCTCGCAGAGCCGATGCCTGAGTAGAGTCAAGCTGAATCGCATGGGATGCAATTTGATCCTTTAAGACCTGGGCCACCCGTTGTTCATCTGCATCCACCGCCAGGACTTCACAGCCAACATTGTGCAAGGTCGAACAAACAGCACGACCAAAGCGACCTAGCCCGACCACAGCAAATTGCTTCTTATGGTAATTGTCAATCCGTAGGCTACGAAAGAACCCTAAAGACGTTAAATTCACAAAATCCTCCAGAAATTCCGTCAGAATTCCTTAATAGAATGAAGTCAAAGTTTATGAAAGGAAATTCTTATTGTCCTTTCGTTAATTATCTTTATTTATGGCCTCCCCGGATCACAATTTGTAGACTTCAAAATCAGGATTCCCAAAATTAGCCAACTAAAAGGTTTTCTTCGGGGTAATGAACAGAAGTAGGTTTAGGGTCCCCCAGAATGGCACTCATCAGTAGGAGGATGCCAACACGACCGATATACATCATGGCGATCAGCAGAAGTTTGCTGACATCAGAGAGTGCAGCGGTAATGCCAGTGGACAGGCCAACCGTCCCAAAAGCGGACATCACCTCAAAGAGAATGCGGATAAAAGCAACTTCTGGATCACTAATGGTCATCAATATGGTGACAGCCATAACGGCTGCCAGGGACCCGACAGCAACTCCTGTTGCTTTTAAAATGAGGGAAAGGGGGACTGTCCGTTCATAGAGCAGCACTTCCTCCTTTCCTTGAAGAATCGCTTGAGTGATGCTCGTTAAAATTCGCAGGGTGGTTGTTTTAATCCCCCCCGCCGTTCCACCAGGGCTACCCCCGATAAACATGAGGACGATCGTAATGAACAGGGCCGTGGTCGTCATTTCCCCGTAGTTGATGGTATTGAATCCTGCCGTGCGGGGTGTTACCGCCTGGAACCAGGCCGCTAAAATCTTATCGTTCCAACTCATCGGTCCCAGGGTGTTGGGGTTGTAAAACTCCGTCACCAGAATGGCGATCGTTCCCGTAATTAGCAGCACTAAAGTTGTGCTGACAGCCACCTTGAAGTTGAGGGAGAAGGTCCATTTGAGCGCTCGACCCGTAAAAAAGTCTCGTAACCAGAGGAACCCCTCGAAGATTACGTCATAGCCAATTCCCCCCATAATGATCAGGCCCGTAATCACCAGATTCACTAGCCAGGAGCCGTGATAGCTCATAAGATTGTCTGGGAACAGGCTGAACCCCGCATTGTTCCAGGCACTTACACTATGAAAAAGGGCAAGTTGTAAGCCACGCTCCAGTCCGTGCTTTTGGGAAAATGCGATCGTTAGCAGAAAAACTCCAGTGACTTCAAATAGAATTGTGGTTGCGACGATGGATTGAATCACCTGAGCCATGCCTTGAAGACCCGTCCGATCCAGGGCTTGTTGCAAAGCAATCTTATCCCGCAGGGCGAACCGACGACCCACCAGGAGTAACAGGAATGTTGTCGCAGTCATATATCCCAACCCCCCAATCTGAACCAGGGCAGCAATAATGCCCTGCCCCAGGGGAGAAAAATACGTCCCAATATCCACCACAATATGACCTGTCACGCAAACTGCGGAGGTTGAAATGAACAGAGCAACGAGAAAATGATCCCAGGTAAACCAAGGTCCCTGAGCGATGGAGAAGGGCATAAACAGGAGTGAAGTTCCCAGTAGAATAACCGCCAGAAAGCCTAAGCAAATGGTCCGTGAAACAGTCATGACCCTCCCTATTTACACGATTAACAACTTAATTTCACCCATAATCCCATGACTCAATTCCTCTATCAGCGGATTCAAAAATTCTATGACGAGTCCTCCGGCTTATGGGAACAGGTGTGGGGCGAACACATGCATCATGGCTACTATGGACCAGACGGACGGCAACCCAAAGAGCGGCGGCAGGCTCAGATCGATTTAATTGAAGAATTACTTCAGTGGGCAGGGGTCCAGAAGGCCGATCGCATTTTGGATGTAGGTTGTGGGATCGGTGGCAGTTCCCTGTATTTAGCGGACAAGTTTCATGCGAAGGCAACGGGGATCACCCTGAGTCCAGTACAGGCCCAAAGAGCCAGGGAGCGGGCCAGTGCAGCGGAAATTTCGGCTAATTTTGAGGTCGCCGATGCCCTGAATCAACCTTTTGCCGACAACACTTTTGATCTCGTTTGGTCTCTAGAAAGTGGTGAACACATGCCCGATAAAGCTGCATTTTTACAGGAATGTTATCGGGTCCTCAAACCAGGAGGGACTTTCATTCTAGCAACCTGGTGCCATCGATCGGCCCTTCCGCCTAATCCGCCC